>SXOX01000253.1 GCA_005776585.1 Pseudomonadota bacterium
CGCCGACCGGGTGATGTACGGCACGGACTTCCCCATCGTGCCGTACGGGCCCGACCGCGAGCTGACAGTGCTCGCGCGACGCGTCGTGCAGGACGCGGCGTTCGACCAGCTCGTGCGCGGCACCGCTCAGCGTTTTTGGGGACCTTGACGACGATTCATTGGCTGACCGCGCGAAGCAGTCGGGGCAGTGCGAGGGGGTCGCGGCCAGTCGTCAGCGCTACAAGAGTGGCAACGTGTCTTTGCGGTAAAGCCTTGTCATGCTCAGCGATACCGATTCTCATGGGCCACGTCGCCTCTCGGTAATGTTCACGCACACTTTGAAGAAACATGGACCTTCTATCCGTTCAGTGAGAGTCCGAAATGATACCGAAGGACGTCAAGGTAGAATTCGTAGGCCAAGTCATCCGAGTTGCAGCAGTCGATGCGAGCCCACTCGCGTCGGGATTCGCTCAATTCGAGAGTTCGCGCACATAGCGACTGCCCATTGAACCAAATCGACCTCAATCTTGGGGAGGTTACATTGACGTCACGGTACATAGGTTTGAATTCACCGCCGGAACCCTCCTTCAAGGATATCTGCATGCATACCAGCGGTTCGGCACGATCCGTCTCCGGATCGGTTTCGTACACGTAGTGTCTACCAAATGAAAAGATGAACCTGAGGAACTTTCGCTGATTTACAAACTCGATGACAAAGTGCCAGTTCGGGCTCGAACGTCCAGCTTGTCGGGTTGCACGCCAAGTTGCAAAATCAATCGTTGCATAGCCTTGGAACTGGACCCTAAGGGGCAGACCGTCGGCACCCGATAGCTCAACCGCGAACGCTTCGAACGCCTCCCGGACGTCCTCCATCCGGGACTTCCAGACGATGTACTCCCGCTCAAGGATAGCACTGGAGGCGTCGGCCGCCGCAAGCGCCAGTCGGTTTGCCAGCCTCGGTCTCCGAGCCTGACGATTGTAGGACGCAATGAGCTGATTTGCGGAGATCTCCGCTCCCTGCGCCACGAGCCGGAGGAGCGGATTCAGATCGGAGCCTGTTTGATCGGCTGCCTCGAGTGCTGCGTAGTATTCTTTGAGAGAGGCGACTTGTATCAGGCCAGGCGAGCATCTCATCAGCCACAGTACGTGGTCTTGAAGTAGCCGAGCCGCTCTGCCATTCCCATCCATGAATGGATGGACCTGCGTGAGCGCGTGGTGTGCCCATGCGCCAACGACGATAGGACTAACGTCGCTTCGCCCAAGAGCTTCGGCCAGGGTTGACTCGAATTGCCGCATAAGCAGCGGGACGTCGCTGAACGAGGGGGTGACCCACTTTCCCCTGTGAATGACGTTGTTCTCGCGTCGCCAATCGCCATGCGGACTCATTCGGGGGAGCCCGGGTCCGCCCATGAGCCTGAGGTGAAGGTCCTTTGTGGTTGCGCAGCTCGGCATCGTCCTCTCCGACCCGAGAAGGCTTGCCTGAAGGACCGCCGCGTACAGGTTCTGAACGTGCGACGATTGAGGACTCCACTTGCCGGCGGACATAGCTTGCGCAGCCTGTTCTATGGCGGCGCGAGTTTCTCGCCTCACGCCAGCCAAGTTCTCGATGGCTGCACTCTCGTGAACCGCGTCAAGCGCAACGAGGTCGATGCTATTGTGCGTCTCTTCCCTCGGCCCAGAGCGTGCAGCGTCTCGAAGCTCATTCAGCTCTCGATAGACTCCCCCAAGCAAGGCAAGCTTGTCCTTGACGTCATCGTCGAGCTCAGTGTTCCATGGTTTGCTGATTCGCACCGCGGTCCCCTCCTCGCCGTGCGTGGACGGCGCGATTGGTTTACCATGCAGCAAGGCAATGCGCAATGGCCCTGGAGAGTTCAAGGACATCGGTCGCATTCTCGTTCCTCGTGGCCGGAGGCTTCGAACCGGAACCGACAGGCATAGAACAGAACGCGCTCCAAGTCGGGGCTCTCCCATCGCTTCGAGACACCGGGCTCAGCGGCATAGGCACTCTCCGGGCTGAGAATGCTGCGGAGCTGCCCCCAAGGTTAAACTTGCTTGGCCATTGACCCGCCGCGCGACCTGCGGCACTAGTGGAGTTCAGGAGTCAGCCATGCCCACCTCACCCGAATCGTTCCTCTTCTCCGACCGCTTCGCCCAAGGCGTCCGCGGCAAGCGCGTCCTCATCAGCGGCTCGGGCAAGGAGGGCGGGCTCGGCCAGGCCTTCGCGTTCGCCGCCGCCCGCAACGGCGCCGCGAGCGTTGGCGTGCACTTCCACTCGAGCGCTCAAGAGGGGCACGACACGGTCGCCCGCATCGTGGCGGCGGGCGGCAACGCGTTCCCCGTCCAGGCGGACGTCACCAACACGAGCGACATGTGGGCCAGCCGCAGCTACATCATCCGCAAGATGGGCGGGCCGCCGGAGCTCGTCATCTGCAACTCGGGCCTCGCCGAGCGCGGCTACCTGCTCGGGCGACCGCTCAAGGCCATCGACGGCGAGCCGCCGGCGCTACGGCGGTCGCGCGCCCGTCAGGCCTTCGTCGACAACCTGGCGGACAGCTCGACGGTCATCCACACCAAGATCGACGGCTTCCTCAACATGACGCACCTCTGGGCTGGCGAGGCGCTGAATGTCAACCAGCCCGTGCAGTTCGTCTATATCTCGTCTCGGCAGGCCATCGACCCTGGCGCCGGTGTCCCGGGCTACGTGCTCGCCAACTTTGGCGTCATCGCCCTGCCGCGCATCCTCCGGGTCAACCTCGGCAAGCAGGCGGGGCTCGTGAGCGCCTTCTCCGTCGCCTATCCGTTCGTGCGCACCGGCATGACGGAGGCCCACGCAGAGGAGCCCAAGGTCTTTGGCCGCTGGCAGTCGCGCATGCTGTCGACCCGCGAGGCGGCCATGGCGCTCTTTGACCTGTTGGGCCGACCGCGCGAAGAGCTCGACGATCGTGTCTTCCAGCTCGAGCTGCTCGGACCGGCGGACGACCTGCGCGCCTTATGGTCTGAAGTGGCCCTTCGCCCGGAGCGCACGGGGCTGGCCTGGAGCGAGGCCGCGCCGCTCGCGTTCGGCGGAGGCGACGCGCCCGCCGCGTGATCGTTTTGGCCTCAACGCGCGCGCCGCGTTCGCGATGGCTCTGGGCCCTTCGGCTCGGCCTGGTGCTCGGCACCGTCGCGCTCGTCATGACCATCATCGAGGCGCTAAGCCGGCGCCAGACACCGGGCCCCGAGTCCACTGGTTTTCTCGAGCCGGCGCCACCGGACCTGCCGCTGCCGTACGTGCTGCGGCCGGGTGCGGACGTGCTCTTCGAGGGTCATCGCGCGCGCATCCCCGCGACGCGGGTGCGGATCACCAGCCAGGGCCTGCGCGAGGACCACGAGGCCGCGCTCCCGAAGCCGCACGGCGCACCAAGGCGGATCCTGGTCCTGGGCGACAGCTTCACCTTCGGCTACGGCGTCGAGCTCGAGGCTGCCTTCGTCAAGCGCTGGCAGAGCCGCAGGCCAGACCTGGAGGTCCTCAACGGCGGCGTGCCCGGCTACACGACCGCGCATGCCGTCGAGTGGCTGCTGCAGCGAGGACTGGCGCTTGAACCGGACGGCGTCGTCGTCGTCCTCTCTGCCAACGACTTCTACGAGGATGGCAGCGACCGACTGCGCGACACGCCGCCGGCGACCGAGTCGGGCTTCCGCAAGTGGGCGGAGGACAAGCTGCGGGGCAAGGCCAAGGCTGCGGCCAAGAGCGGCCTGGAGCTCGAGCCCGCGGAGGTCAAGCGGCGCCTGACGGGCGCTCTGACGCGCTTCCTCGCCCTCTGCCGCGAGCGCGGGCTGGCGTGTCAGGCCGTCTCGCTGTTCGACACGCCGTTTACGGCTGAGCTGCGGGCGCTGGGCCTGCCGACGGAGCCGCTCGTCGACGCAGACTACAAGCGCGACGCCGCGCGCCTCGTCATCCCGGGAGATGGTCACCCGACCGCGGAGGGCCATGAGCGCCTCGCCGACCTGCTCGCGCGACGGCTCGCCGCGTGGCCGGAGGCTACTGCGGCTCCGGCTCCGGCGCCTTCTCGCCCTTGAGGTGCTTCGCGATGTTCTTCTTGTGCTCGTCGAAGGTCTCGGCGAACACGTGCCGGCACGAGCCGTCGCGCCGTGCCACGAAATAGAGCGCGTTCGTCTCCGCGGGGGCGAGCACGGCCTCGAGCGCCTCGCGCCCCGGATTGGCGATGGGCCCGGGCGGCAAGCCCTTGATGACATACGTGTTGTACGGGTTGGACGCGTCGCGCCGGTGCTTGCGTGAGGGCACCTCCCGCCACGCCTCGGGGCTGTAGGTGAGCGTGGGATCCGTCTGGAGGCGCTGCCCGCGGGACAGGCGATTGTAAAAGACGCCAGCGATCATGGGGGCCTCGTCGCAGGCGCACATCTCGCGCTGCACCAGGGAGGCGAGCGTGACGAGCGCATGGTCGTCGAGCTTGAGCTCGGTCGTCGCGCGCAGGTAGCCGGCGGGGTGCTTGACCTTGAGCTTGTCCCACACCCGACGGAACTTGGCCGTGGCCCGCTCGATGCCGACCTTGACGTCGGACCTGTCGCGACCGAGGTAATAGCTATCAGGGTACAGATAGCCCTCGAGCGCCGTGTGCGTGCCCCGTTGCAGCTCGTCGGGCAGCGGCAGGCCCAGCTGGCGGGCGAAGGGCTCGTCCTTCGCGAGGTCCAGGAAGCGATCGGAGCGGAGGTCGCCGCAGCTCGAGACGTGGTTGGCGATCTGGAACACGTTTTGGCCCGGATCCACGCGAAACACGACCGGGAGGTCCTTGAGCGCCACGTCGGGGCCACCCGCGAGGCGATCGATGAGCGCGTCGGGCGTGAGCTGCATGTCGAGCTTGTAGAGCCCCGCCTTGATGGGCACGCGCTTGCCGCGAAGCCGGGCACGCAGCGACACGAGCCCGGTCGTGGGGCCGCTCCACGTGAAGAAGCCGTAGTAGGTGAGGATCTCGAGCGCGCCGTCGAAGGTGACGCCGTCTTTGAGCACGACCTCGACCGGCCCGTGCACGGAGCTGGCGGGCGCTGTCATGCGCACGTGGAACCACGCGTAGCCCGTCCCGGAGAACGCGACGAGCAGCACGAGGCCCGCGAGCGCGAGCTTTCGGCCAAACCGTCCGGTGGGCGCGCTCATGCGGACCTCTGCGCGCGGTCGAGCCACTCTTGGAGCAGGACGGCGGCGGCGGCCTGATCGATGACCCCGCGCCGGTCTCTGGCGCGCACGCCGGCCTCACCGAGGCGCTCGTGCGCCGTGACGGTCGTGAGCCGCTCGTCGACGAGCTCCACCGGCAGCCCCGTGCGCTCGCCGAGCCGTTGGGCGAACTCGCGAGCCGCGCGTGCGGAGTCGCCCTCGTGGCCATTGAGGTGCAGCGGCAGGCCGACCAGCACGCGCGTGACCGACAGCTCGGCGCACAGCCGCGCGATGCGACGGACGCGGTCACTTGTAGAGCGCTCCTTGTCGAGCGTCAGGTGGGGAGAGGCCAGCAGGCGCAGCGCGTCGGAGATGGCGAGGCCGGTGCGGCGCTGGCCGAGGTCCACCGCCAGGACGCGCCCAGGCGCGGTCATGGGCTCACCCGGATGCCGCCGTTGTGCAGCGCGAGCAAGTCCATGGTGAGCGCTACGCCGTAGTGCACGGCGACGCCGAGCCAAAAGCTGCGATGGCGCAGCGCGAGCACGCCGAGGACGCAGCCGGTGACGATGGCGCCGAGTGTCTCCAGGAACGGCTTCTCGTAGTGGCTCATGACGTACGGGATGACCATGACGAGCACGCCATGATAGCCGAGCTTGCGCTCGAGGCCGAAGACGAGATAGCCACGCCAGAAGCTCTCGCCGGACACGAAGAGGAAGAGGTAGGCGAGCTCGAAGACCACGACGGCTCCAAGGGAGACGCGGCCGTCGACGATGACCTCCTTGAACTGCGGGTAGTAGTCCAGGAAGGCGGGCGTGGTGGAGGCATAGACCACGAACGGCACGACCGCGAGGAACAGCGCGCCGTAGAGCCAGGCGTCGCGGCGGACGCCGCGCAGCGACCAGCCGAAGTCGGAGAGCGGTCGGCGGAGCCAGTAGCGAATGCACAGTGCGGGCAGCGCCATGCGCAGCACGAGGCTGCATACGATGAAGTAGAAGAACGGGTATAGCGGCTCGAAGCGCGTGCTGGGGAACCAGCCGACGAGGTGCTGCTCGAAGAACGCCTTGCGCCCGAAGTACCAGAAGACCGTGAAGAAGAGCAGACTCGAGAGGATGACGATGGCCACCTCTCGGTCCACGACGTCGCGAAGGCGCGGCGGCTCGGACGGCCCTGTTTCGCTCAGGGGATGGTGTTCTTGACCTCGACGACGCTGACCGAGCAGCGGAGCGCCTGGCCCGCCAGCGGGTGATTGAAGTCCGCCGTGACGACATCGCTCTGCACCGAGAGGATGCGGCAGACGAGCTCGACGCCCTCGGCCGAGCGCATGGGGAAACGCATACCCTCGCGGACGTCGACGTCCCGCGGGAGCGTGGTGCGCGCGACCGTGCGGACGAGCTCCTGGTTGCGCTCACCGTAGGCCTCACCAGCCTGGATGGTGAACTCCTTGCGCTCGCCGGCCCGCAGGCCCATGAGCGCGCGCTCGAAGCCCGTGAGCAGCTGACCCGCGCCGCAGTGGAACTCGAACGGGTCGTTCTGCGGTACCTCGTCGATGACCTCGCCGTGCGCGTCGGCCATCAAGTACGAGATGCGGATGATGCTGTTCTTCGTGATACGCGCGGCCGTCTCGCGAGGTGCGTTCTTGTCGACCGCGGCGTCTTTCTTGACGATTGATTGCATGGGTGCCCTGCCTCCTGCTACCGGAGGGGAGTTGTAGCGGCCACCCAAAATGAAGTCAAAGGAAAGAGTGAAAGTGCCTAAATATCCATAGGTTATTTGAATTGCGATGGACAGTTTAGCTCCAACGGGCGCGTGCCACGGCGAGGCGCGGTAGGCTCCCCGCATGTCGACCGACGCCCCACGCCCGTTGTCCGAGCCGCGCGACGCGGCGACCGTCGTCCTCGTGCGCCCGACCTCGCCGGCCTTCGAGGTGCTGCTGCTCCGCAGGCACGGCAAGAGCGGCTTCATGGCCAACGCGTACGTCTTTCCGGGCGGAAAGCGCGACGAGGCGGACGGGCAGGCTCCTTCGGACCGGCTCGGCCTCTCCGGCGACGAGGCCGCTCAGGTGCTTGGCGAGGACCTCACTCCTGAGCGTGCCTTGGGGCACTTCGTGGCCGCGGCGCGCGAGACGTGGGAGGAGGCCCGCGTGTGGCTCGGCACGGGTCCGACGGCGTCGGACGTGGAATCCGGGACGCTGTTCTTCGACCTCTTGGGCCGACCCGAGACGCAGGTCACGCTCGCGGCGCTGCGCTACCTCGCCTTCTGGACGACGCCGGTGGTGGAGCCTCGCCGCTTCGCGACGCGCTTCTTCGTCTGCGAGGTGCCCGCCGACCAGGTCGCACGCCACGACGCGCACGAGACGACGGAGCACCTGTGGCTCGCACCCGCCGAGGCCGTCGCGCGCTACGCCGAGGGGACGCTGGCGCTCGCGCCGCCGACGCTGCGCATCCTGGAGGAGCTGGCGGGATGCCCGACCGTGGCCGCGGCGCTCGCGCTCGCACCCCATGCGCCGATGTCGTCGACGACGCCCGAGTTCCTGATGGACGGCACCGCGGCGTGCCTCGTGCTGCCCGGCGATCCGTTGCATCCGACCGCGCCGGGCACGGTGCCCGATCGCTTCGTGCTTCAGGGAGGGCGCTGGCTCTCGGTGCGACCGGAGCTCAGCGCGGCGTGACGGTCACGGTCGCGCGCCCGGGCGAGTTCACACGCACGAGCGCTCGGTCGTCGACCAAGAGCGAGGCGGAGGGCGCGTCGACGCTCACGGTGACGCCTCCGGGGTAGAGGCGCTTTGGCACCGCGAGCTCGGTGACTCCGTCGACGGCGTCGATGACCAGCGTGGCCTTGCGGGTCAGCGCGTCATAGACGAACGACACGAGCGAGCCCGCGACCGCTTGCGGATAGACGCGCACGACCTCCGCCGCCGTCTCGCGCTCTTTGCCGCCCTCGCCGGTAATGCTCATGTCCTCGTCGTTCCAGTCGTCGGCGGTCGTCGAGACCTCCCAGAGCGTGCCGTGGAGCCGCGCGGCGTCCAGGCCATCGAAGTTGGCGCGGACATACTCCGCCGCGAGAGGAGCCGCGGGCGACATCCCAAACTCGCCGACCAGCACCGGAATGCCCCACGCGTCCCCTTGCGCGCGCCACTGCGCGAGAGCGTCACTGATCTGCTTGGGGGTCCCGAGCCACGTCTTGAGGGCGATGGCGCCGGCGTCGTAGTAGTGCGGCGCGAACACGAGGCCGGTCGCCTTGGGCAGCGGCACCTCGGTCTTGGCGATGACGGCCTCCTGCCCGGTCGCATCGAAGAAGCACGGCACGTCCGCAGCGACGGTGCGAATCGCAGCGCACACATCCGCGTAGAAGGGCGCCAGGACGTCCTTGGCCCAGGTCTTGTGATCGGTCGTGCCTGCGTGCGGCTCGTTGAGCAGCTCGAAGCCGATTACGTTGTCATGCTTCCACGCACGCCGGGCCATCTCGACCCACATGGCCTTCATCGCGTCGATGAGGCCGTCCTCGTTCTTCCACAGCCGATCGAAGGCCGCATGGAGCGCCTTGTCCTCGAGGTAGTGCAGAAACCACTGCACGCAGTCCTGGTTGTAGGGCGGCTTGGGCGGATCCTTGCACGCCCAGAGCGGCATGCCGTCGCCACAGTAGGGGCGTGCGAAGACGTCCTGGTGCTGATCGACCAGCACGCGCAGCCCGTGCTTGGCCGCCGCGGCGATGGCCTGCTCATAGCGGTCGAGGAAGACCGTGTCGTACGTCCCGCGCGTGGGCTCTACGGCCTCCCACGTAAACGGAAAGCGCACGACGTTGAGACCCCAGGCCGCGATGCGCGCGAAGTAGGCGTCGACCGCCTCGGCGAAGGGCGGCGCGCCCTCTTGCCCCGCGATGCCGGACTCCTTGAACGGAAACGCAAAGAAGGGCGGCAGCTTGGCGCGACCGCCCGTATTGACGCCCCGCAGCAGCACCTCGCGGCCGAGCGCGTCCCGCAGGCGGGTGCCGTCGATGGTCAGGCGTTGCGTCGAGAGTGTGGGCCGTGACAGCGCCGGAGGCGGCCGCTCCGGAACCTCCGGAGCCGCGCCAAGGTCGGTGACGTCGGTGACAACCGCAGTGGGGGCGGGGCTTGTGTCCTTCGACGTGCACCCCGCCCACGCGAGCAGCAGGAGTGCTGCCCCCGTGCGTCTCACTGCGTTCCACCGGCCGGGAGCAGGAAGCTGTGGATATAGACCTTTGTCGCGCTGGTATCGACCGCGAGGAGGTAGAGTCCGGCAGTCGAGCTACCGACGACCTCGAGGTCCGTCTCCTTTGCCAACCCCTCGATGATGTGCTTGCGCCAGGCCTTCGGGCTCGTGGGATCGGAGCCGGACGGCAGCACGACCAATTCGACGGCGGCGTTCTCGCCTCCGCCGGTGTCGTTGGCTGCGAGGACGAGGTGGCCGCTGTAGGCCCACGCGGCGCGGAAGTCGATGCCGGCTTGGTTCGCGATCACGCCGACATGCTCGGTGCAGCCCTTGGGATCACACTGGAAGAGCCGACCCATCGTGCCGTAGTGCCACGCCGTCGAACCGGCCATCACCGCACCGTTGATACGCCAGCCATCAGACTGCGAGCCAGCCATCTGCTGAATGCAGCTCAGGGCCTCGTCGTGCCACACGAGATCGTAGTTGCCGTCCGTCGAGTTGCTGCCGAGATAGCCGCCCCCGTAGGTGCTGGAGAGCAACGCGAAGTCCGAGTACGGCACCGCCGAGGCAAAACGCGCGACCGTCGCCGGGAGCGACTTGGTGTTGTAGGACACGGTCTTGCACGCCCAGCCCGCCGTCGCGTTGTAGCCGCAGAGCCCCGCTACGCCGTTGGTGCCGTCATCGCCGGCCAGGAGGTAGTAGTCGGTCAGTGACGACTTCATCCCGACGCGCACATACCCGACGGCATCCCAGTTGGTCTTGGGGAACGCGGCCGCTGAAAGCGCGTCGTGGATCTTGGCGCCCTCGAGAGCGGTGAAGTACGCCTTGCTGCCGTCGGTCAGCACCTCGCCGATCTGGCCCCCCGCTCCGACCGCGTGACGGCCAGCCATCGCAGAGAGGCTGCCCTTGCGGTTCGGCGAGTACAGGGCAGAGAGCGTGTTGACGCCCGAGAGACGCAGCACGTTCACGCTCTGATAGCCGTTCACGAGGCACTTCACGCCACTGGTATAGCGGCCGTCGTAGTCGACGCCGACCAAGAAGTTCGGCGCGGAGTAACTCGTTCCGGCGAGGTGGATGCTCGTGGCGACACACGACGGGGAGGCGAGAGACACGACGCTCGCCGAATTGTTGAGGGCACCGAGGCACTGTCCTTGGAAGCAGAAGCTCGGCGACCCGCCCACGACCGGATCGGCGCACCCGATCAGCTCACTGGCGTTGGCGTAGGTGCAGCCCGTCGCAGCGCAGGTGTCGGCGGTGCAGGCGTTCTTGTCGTCGCACGCCGAGTCGTTTGGCGTAAACACGCAGCTCCCCGTCTTGGGATCACACGCGTCGGAGGTGCACGTGACGCCATCGCTGCACTTGATCGCCAGCGCCGTCTTGCAGGCCCCGCTCGAGCAGGTGTCCGGCGTGCACAGATTGCCATCGACGTCGCACGACGCGCCATCGCTGAGCTTCGTATGGGTGCAGCCGGTCGTGGGATCGCAACCGTCCGTCGTGCAGGTGTTGCTGTCGTCGCAGAGGTCGGGCACCCCGAGGCAGGCGCCCTTGCCGTCGCAAGCGTCGGTGATGGTGCACTTCTGGCCATCGTCACAGGTCCCTCCCGAAGCGGCGGGAGTGTAGGTGCAGCCCGTGGCCGGATCGCAGCCCGTGCCCGTCCAGCAGGTCTTGGGCCCGCACTTGACCGCCAGGCCCTTGCACACGCCGGCGGCGCAGGCCTTGGTCGTCGAGCAGAGATCGTCGGGCCCGCAGGACTTGCCCTCGTTGGCGTTGATCAGGCCGCACACGCCCGTGGTGGTGTTGCAGGTGTTGGTCTTGCACGGATCGTTCGACGCCGCACACACGACCGCGGTGCCGGCCTTGCACGACTTCCCGCCGCCATCGCTGACACAGGTCTCCTTGCCGTTGCAAGGATTGCCGTCGTCACAGTTGGCGTCGGTCGTACAAGAACAAATGCTCGCGCCGCCCGTACAGGCACCGGCGGCGCACTTCTCGTCCTTGGTACACGTGTTGCCGTCGTCGCACGCCGCTCCATCGGTCGCGTTCTTCTCGGTGCAGCCGGTCGCCGGCACGCAGTCTGCGACCTTGCACGCCCCGGTCGCCGTGCAGTTGGCCGGTGCTCCCGCGACGCACTTGCCCGCCTGGCAGCCGTCGCCCACCGTGCAGGCGTTGCCGTCCGAGCACGGGCCGCTGGCCTTGGGCGTGTACTTACAGCCGATCGCTGGGTCGCAGCTGTCGTCGGTGCAGGCCTCGTTGTCGTTGCAAGGCGCGATGGGCTTGCCGGTGCAGCTGCACACGTTGCCCGTGCACGCGCACGCGTCGGTAGTGGTGCAGGCGTTCTTGTCGTCACAGGCCTGCCCCGAGAGGCCGGAGGCCTTGCACGCGCCGGCCTCGCAGAAGTCCTTGGTGCACGCGTTGCCATCGTCGCAGAGCTTGGGCGAGCCCTTACACGCCCCGGCCTGACACGCGTCACCCTCGGTGCACGGGTCGCCGTCGCTGCACGCCCCTGCCGTCGGCTCGTTCTTGCACGAGCCCGCCGCGCACGAGTCCGCGGTGCACACGTTCTGGTCGTCGCAGTCCTGCGCGTTGCCCTTGCAGGTGCCCGCGGCGTTGCACTTGTCGCCGAAGGTGCACGCATCCGCGTCATCGCACGCGAAGCCGACCTGCGCGACGGCCTCGCACTTGCCGCTCGCCGGGTTGCACGCGGTCTTCGAGCACGTCGTGTCGTTGGCGAGGTCGCACTTGACGAGGGTTCCCGGCTTCGGCCCACAGCCCTTGCCTCCGCCCGGGAGGTCGAGGCACGCCGGCGTCCCGTTGCACGCGTTCCCGTCGTCGGCGCAGTCCCCGTCCTTGGTGCACGCGCAGACGTTCTTCGTCCACTGGCACTGGCCACCCTTGCACAGATCGCCCTCGGTGCACGCGTTCTGATCGTCGCACGGGATCGCCTGGGACTCGTCGACGGCGACGGCCTTGCAGGTGCCCGACGCCTTGTCGCACTCATCCAGCGTGCACGGGTTCTGGTCGTCGCAGAGCTTGAGCGTGCCGACGCACTTGCCCTCGTCGCAGAGGTCGCCCTGCGTACACGCGTTCTGGTCGTCACACGCCGTGTTGGTCAACGGCTCCGGCGTGCAGGCCCCCGCCGCGTCACAGGTGCCCTTGTGGCACAGCGCATAGGTCTCACCTGCCGGCTTGCAGGCGCTGCCCTCCGGCAGGTCCACGGCCACGCACTCGCCCTTGGCGCAGGCCGCAGACTGACACGGCGACAGGGTGAGCTTTCCGGCGCAGTCGGCCTTGGTCGTACAGGTCGCGGGGCCGGCGTCGGTCGTGTCCGGGCCCACGTCGGGCGGCGGGGTCGTGTCCGGGCCGTCGTCCTTTGGCGGCGTGGTGTCGGGCACGGACGTGTCCTCGACGGCGTCCCCCTGAGTGACGTCGGTCGTCGGCGCCTTGCACTCACCGGTCGTGGACTCGCACGTGGTCCCCGCGGCGCACGGCTTCTTCACGAACGCCTCGGACGTCGCGTTGGGGTCGCAGAGCTGGCACAGGTCACCCGGCTTGGTCTGGGTCGGTTGGAAGCACTGCCCTCCGATGTAGCAGGAGCCCGCCTTCACGGTGACCTTGCACGTGTGCGAGGCCTGGTCGCACGACGCCGTGGCGCACGTGCCTGGCGAGGTACACTCGTCGTCCTTGGTGCACCCCTGAGGCTGGACGCCCGTGTCCTCTGAGACCGGGGCCGACGCCACCGTGATCCCGCCGCACGCCATTCCGAGGAGGGCGAGGCCTCCGACCAAGATCCACGCTTTCGCTCGTGCGAGTCGCATCGTTCGACTGCTCCCACCAGTTGCCGACCGCTCGAAGGCCTCGCCGTCCTTGGCGCCCCCGAGCCGGCCGTGTTAGGCACCGGATGATGCCAGGGGCAAGCCTATCCGTCGAGAACGCGGCCAAGGAAGCGGCAATCGCCACAAACGCGGCGCTGGAGCGGCATCGAGCGCGCCTCTCGGCACGGAGCGCCTATCTTTCGCGTGCCGTGGAGCACGATCCGGCGCTGCTCGTGGCAGCGGTCCACGCGCTGAGCACCTGTCATCGCAAGGACGAGGTCACCCAGCGGGCCGAGGCGCTCGGCGCAGTGCATGGTTTCATCGGCCCCGCCGCCATGCGCGCTCTGCGCGTCCGCAAGCGGGTCGAGACGCTGCGCATCGTCCTCGCCGAGGCCGAGACCCGAGACATTGCCACCGCGTACGAGGAGCTCTCCGACCTGGCCGCCGGACTCATCTCGGCCGCCGTCGACGTCGCGACGCGCGAGCACGAGGCCAACCGCGGCCCCGCGCCGTGCGGCTTCGCCGTCATGGGCATGGGCAAGCTCGGCAGCCGCGAGCTCAACCTGTCGAGCGACGTGGACCTCATCTTCGTCTACGACGCCGATCCCGACGAGGACACGGAGGGCCGCACGTTTCGGTGGTTCCGGCGCCTGTGCGAGCGCCTGGTCGCACTGCTGTCGGAGGTCACGGCGGACGGCTTCGTCTACCGCGTCGATCTCGGCCTGCGGCCCGAGGGGCAAACCGGGCCCATCTGCAACGCCCTCGACGCGCTCGAGCGCTACTACGAGGCGTGGGGTCACGGCTGGGAGCGCGTGGCCTGGCTCCGCGCGCGCCCGGTCGCAGGCGACGTCGCTCTCGGTGCGCGGCTGCTCAAGGCCCTGCAGCCGTTCACCTACCGGCGCTTTCTGGACCCCAAGGCCATCGACGAGATCCGCGCGATGAAGGCCCAGATCGACGCCCGTGCTCGAAGCCGCGCCGACGCCGCGCGCGACGTCAAGCTCGGGCCCGGGGGCATTCGCGAGAGCGAGTTCTTCGCCCAGGCGCACCAGCACGTCTACGGCGGACCGCTGCCAGCGCTGCGCGTGCGTGGAACGCTCGCCGCCGTGGATCGGCTCGTGGCCGCGGGGCTCGTCGGCGAGGACGACGGCCGAGTGCTGAACGAGGGCTATCTGTTTCTGCGGTCGGTGGAGCACCAGCTGCAATTGGTAGAGGATCGGCAGACGCAGACGCTTCCGAGCGATCCGGAGGCGCTCAGCTTCGTAGCGACGGCCCTGGGGTATGCGGAACGCGGAGCCTTCGAGGCCGACCTCGACACGCGACGGGCGGCCGTGTCGGCGCTCTGGGCCGAGCTGTTTTCGGGGGGAGACCCGGTCGCCACAGAGCCAATGCTCGATGAAGCGCAGGACCAGCAGCTCCGCCGACTCGAGGCCATCCCGAAGAGCCCGTTCCACCCGCGCCACGCGGTCACGGGCGTCGCGTTGCGGCGGGCCATCCTCCACGCGGCGAGCGAGGCGGCCGAGCCGGCGCAAGCGCTCGCGCTGTTCGGCGACCTCGTCGCGCGGCCCCGCATCGCCGACCCGCTGCTGGCCTTCTTGGAGACGCACCCGACGCGCGCGCGCCTCTTGCTGCATCTGCTCGGCTCGAGCCGTCTGCTCGGCGGGCGCCTCGTCAACGACGCGACGCTGCTCGAGGACCTCGTCCTTGGGCCGACCGCGGGCCTCCCCGCGCCGCAGGCGCTGCCTGCCCGGTTCGCCGTCACCGATCCTGACCTCGAGACCGCGTGGGAGGACCTGCGCGCGCGCCAGCACCGCGAGGTCGTGCGCATCGCCGTCGCCGATCTCGCAGGCCAGCTCGATGTCAACGCGGTCGGCCGCGCGCTCACGGCAGTGGCAGACGCGGCGGTGCAGACCGTGGTTGCGCGGGTGCTGAGCGATCTCGACTTGGGCCCGGACTCACTGGCGGTCGTCGCCTTGGGCAGCCTGGGTGCGCAGGCGCTCCTCTACGCCTCCGATCTCGATCTGCTCTTCGTTGGGGACGCGAGCGCGGACGCCGCGCTGCTCGCCAAAGCCTGCCAGCGCATCCTTCGCGGCCTCACCCTCGACATGCGCAACGGCCGGCTCTGGGACGTGGACCTGCGCCTGCGCCCGTCCGGTCACCACGGTCCACTGCTGGTCACCTGGGAGTCGCTGGCGCGCTATCAGCTGACCGAGGCCGCGCCCTGGGAGCACCTGGCGCTCACGCGGGCCCGTGTCGTCGCCGGTACCGCCGACCATGCGACGCGCCTTGCCCGCACGGTCTGCGCCGTCATCGAGCTCCCGCGGGACCCCGCGGCGATCCGAGCGGAGGTCCACCGCATCCAAGAGCGCGTGCTCGCCGAGGCGACACCCAGCGATCCCGCCGTCATCGACCTCAAGCTCGGCCGCGGCGGCTCGGCGATGCTCAAGGTGATGGTCGCGACGTTGCGCGTTCTCGACGGTGGCCGTCGGATTCCGCCAGGTGCCCGACCCACGCGCGCGCTCCTCCCGGAGCTCGTCGAGGCCGGCATGCTCGGGAGGGTCGAGAGCGAGGCGCTGGGCGAGGCGCTCGACCACCTGCATCGCGCCGAGAGCCGGCTGCGGCTGCGCTTCGATCGCCCTGCGCACGTCCTTCAGCGCGGGAGCGACGCGTCTGACCGGCTGGCGCATGCGCTGGGCTTCCATGACGTGCCGGGACGGCCGGGTCGGGTGCGGTTCGAGGAGACGACCGATCGCCTGCGGGACGCGGTCGCGCTCGCCTTCGGTCGCCATGTCGGGGGGTGAGAGCGCTCGTTTCCCGAGCACCGCGATGCCTTCACAGAAACGCCGACGCTCCCATCGCTGGCACCAGAATGGTGACAATTCACAAACAATTTACGTTGATTTTGATGCGCCTGGGGCCCGGCAAGGAGACGGTCAAGGGCCGCAAGCGCAGCCGCCAAACCACCAGCGATTGCGTGTCCGGCAAGCGGATCGTCCGACTTGACGAGCCCATGGCGACCATGTTATTGTCAACCCCATGAGTACCGTAGCCCGTCCATCGTCCATCGTCCATCGTCCATCTCGTCCGTGACGCTGACAACTCCACCGGCCCGACCTTCCTCGACTATGAGAAGACGATTCGGACCGAGGGAGGCAAGGTCCTCGACTTCGCCTGGCGGCTGCTCAGTACGCAGCACGAGGCCAACCTCTACCTCGAGGGCACCGACGATCTCGAGGGCACTTGGGACACGATCGTCACTCTCAACGCCAGCAATTTCCCGGTGGGCACCCAGCACCACATCTACTACTACGCCGATCCCCTCAACCGCGCCGATTTGCGCCTCAAGCGCTACTACCGCTGGCGGTGGGACCTCGTGTTCTCCGGCGGCGTGCTGCAGGCGTCCAGCATCTGCTTCATCTGGTCGGCCTCGGTCGGCTACTAGGAGGACGCCGATGAACACCACCGAGCGCGACTGGATGAGTTTTTCGACGTTCACCTTTGGCGAAGGCGCCGCGACCCGCCTCTACGCGCCCCAGAGCGACATCCTCGTGCGCGACCTGGCGCGGCCCCTCAAGATCACGGCGAACGTCTTCAGCCGCTCCGCCAACGTCCTGTGGGGCATCGAGTCGTCCGCGTCGTTGTCCGGTCGATGGACCACGTTCATCGACGATATGGGCAGCGGCGAATCGCCCGGCGCGGGAGCCAACCAGATGGTCATGGTGGTCGACCCGCGCCTCAACCCGATGCTCGGGCAGGGGTCGCGGCTCTTCCGCTGGTTCATCGACGTGCCCACCGTCGGTGCGGGCCAAACGAAGTTGCTCTCCGCGCAGCTCCGGGTTGACGATGCATGCGACTGCGGGCCGTCGTTCGAAGTCACGACCGCTGGTGCGCTGGCCTCACCCATCGCCAACCTGCGCTTGTCGGCCAACGCGGATCTCCTCCGCCGGCGTCCTCTGGGTCTGACCGACACAATGGCCCGATCGACGCTTCCGCTCGGCCCAAGTGTCGACCTCCTCCCGTGGACCAGCCTGCACGGCACCATGGCCACGTCCAGCTCCCCGGTGCTCCTACCGATCGATGCGCCGTTCGATACGAATGGCCTCTGCTCGCTGCTTCTCAACCTGGAGACGCTCTACGCCAGCAATGCGACCGTCGCGCTCGAGACGTCGCACACTCTGGAGGGTGACCGCACCGGCGCTTGGGTCGCGCTCTCGGCACCGGCGGCCGTGATGGGCGGCACCTATGTCCTCTCGAAGCAGCCGCACGTCCTGATTGACGCCGGCAACCTGCAAGTCCAGCTCCTGCGGCGGTATCTACGCATCAAGGTCACGAGCACGGCCACGCCGTGGAAGCTCTGCCTTCGCGCGCAGATGACGGTATGCGGCTGAGCCAAACGCGGCCTGGCGCTCGTCGCGCCGGCCAGGTGCTGAGCATGTGCGTTCTGGCCGCGAGCTGCGGGGCCGAGGTGCGCTTTGACGAACTGCCGTGCCGCGCGAGCCAGGGGTGCACCGAACCGCCTTGCCCGGAGGGTGCCCGGTGCTCGCAGAGCTGCAGCGGGCGGTGCAAGCCTTTCGATTGCGAGCACAGCGAGAATTACGGGCCGTGCACGCCGTTTGATTGCAAAAATTCGGTCGACTGCAAGAAGCACGGGCTGTGTTCGGTTGCCAAGTGCTACCTGCCGTATGAACCGGGTCAGCTTCTCAGCAAGTACACGACCAAGTGCGGGATTGGGGGTGACGCGGACTGTGAAGGATCGGAGGACTGCGGGCTCCGAGGGCTGTGCGTGGTGCGAAAGGGCATCGGCGAGACTGAGTGCGGAATGTACACCGCATGTGTCGAGCGGAGTGTCGTCTCGAGCTCCGACATCGGCATCTCCCATGACTGACATCGCACGGGCCCGCCATGGATAGCACGGACTTCGCCTGGCTTCCGCCACACGCGGCGGACTTCGTCAGCGGTGTCGACCTCTCCTTCGTAGAGGCGACGCTCGATCGCATCATCCGGGAGGGCGCCACGGCGACTCCGTCCGCCGTGAGCCCGCTCTCGCCGCTGTCGGTGGCGGTCGCGCCATACGGCCGACTGACTGCCGTCCTCGGCAAGCCCCTGGTCATGGCCGCGGTACAGCAGCCCGTGGCCGTCGGCGGCCAACCGGCTCCGCCGCTGGACCCGGTGTCCAAGAAGCCCCGCACCCGACTGACCCTCGAGATTGTGGTGCCCTTCGAAACGACCATCCTGTCGTTCTTCCTGCCGTCGTCGGGCGGGCTCGTGCGACTTCGGGACGACTTTGCCGCGGGAAAGTTGACGCTGGACAAGAACACGAACCCGAATGTGATCGTCCCCTATCTCGACGATCACCTCGACGTCGTCGTCGGCGGAATGTCGTTGCTGGCGTTGACGCTCCATCTCGTCGAGCGGCGGCGCTCCGACCCGTCGACCACAACGTCTGTCGCCCGCGTCGCGATCGAGACGGCTCCCGGGAAGGGAGGCGTCCCTGCGGAGCGCGCGATGGCCTACGACGCGCTTCGCGGTGAACCAACCGGGCTTGTGACCGACATGGTGCAGGTCATCTGGGAGGACCTGCTTCACCGGGTGCGGGGCTGCGTATCCTCGGTCGCGCTCAACGTTGCCGAGACCCCGATCTCTCCGGACGACGTCGCGGCGCGGTTCGCCCGCACGCGGCCCTTTGGAGGCCTCATGGCAGCCCTCGACACCGCGAACAACCTGCGCGCTTGGCCACAGGTTTCATCGGACTCTTCTCCGCCCCAAACGTTCCTGTGTGATGAAGTGACCTTCCGGCCGGCGACGGATGTCGCCCACAACCCCGAGTGCGCGCTGTCCCTCGGGCGCAAGCTGCTGGTGGACACAAAGCCGGACCTCGATCTTGCGGTCGCAAAGGCGCGGGCTGTGCTCTATCAGCGCCTTGCGCCGTACGAGTCCTCGAGCGCCGATGTACTCGAGGGGCTCATGGCGGCGAGCCTCCGGCAGTTGTTCGGAGCGGTGGACGTCGACAAGGAGATCCAGGCGTTCATGGACGGGACGACCTCGAACGCCTTCGCCGACAACCTGAAGGCGGTCATGGACCTCGACGGACCGCCGAGCCCATTGCCGGGCATCGACAGCGCGCGGGCGCTGCTCAGAAATGCATTGGATGGTGCCTTGGCCCGCACGATTCAGCCGCCGGGGCCCCTGAGCTTTCGCTTCCCTGAGCGAATGACCTCCTATCTCGACGATCCCGCATTCTTGACCCAGGTCGTCATGAGTCGGCTCCGCGACGCCGGGCGTCTTTCGGATCAAATCGCCGTGCGAATTGAGAACGCGTTCTTCGACCTGCCGGAGGTCCTGACCCATCGCCACGAAATGGCTCCTCTCATCGCCGAAGAGATCCTGCACATCCCCGGCCTGGAGACCGACGCCTTCATCCTCGAGACGGTGGAGCGCTACCGCCGCCTCATCCTCACGCACTCCGTGCCCCTCATCCCCGTCGAGGCGCCGACGGCCGGCGTCGCGCGGCCCGACGGCTCGCAGGTCCTGCTTGCGGGGAGTCGACTCGATGACAACGCCTTCGACGGCGTGGCGCCGGCCGTTGCCACGCTCCCCAAGGAAGCACCGCTGCGTCCGACGCCGCCGCCCGGCGGAGCCAACAGCTACGGCTATGTTTCTGGGCGTTTTCTGGCCCACTTCCTGGTCGGTGGCCTGAAGAACGTGCTGATGACGCTCGTCGGACCGCCAAACTTCAACAAGTGGGCGGTGTTCGCGGCCCAGGCGCCATTCCCCATGCCGAAGGGACCGGCGATGAACGGGGCCGTGCAGCTCGGCACGGCGTTCGAGGACATCGACTCCCTCCCTCTGTCGCTCCTGCCCATGCTGCGTGACTCGGGGCTCGTGGGGCCGGACGGCGTGTTCAACCAGGAGCAGGCTGGCGCGATGTTTGGCGTGTCGCTGTCTCAAATCGACACGACCATCATCTTGCACCGGCTGAGCCTCCAGAAGGTCCGTGTCGTGCTGCACCCTGGCGAGAGCCCGACATCCGCGCCGTGGCCGGAGGACGCCAATGTTCCCGTTGTTGCGCCGCGCCTGGACCTGATCTTCGACCTCGACATGCGCATCGACCTCGACGATCTCTGCGTCACGCCGCTCGGTCCGGGCGGTTGCTATGGCGACTACCACATCGACGGTCGCGTCTTGCATGGCGGCGTGGCCTTCAGGCTCCACATCGCGGGCAACGGCCAGATGAGCCTGCTTCCCAGCGCGCTCGAGACAGCGTCAGTCGTGCTCGGCGATGAGAGCAGCACGGCCAAGCTCGACGGGCTGCTCTGGTTTGCGGAGAACGGCGTCCCTGCCTTGCAAACGTTCTTTCGAGTGCTGGTTGGTCTTCTCACCGGCGGAGCGGGAATCCTCATCCCGCTCGTGGAGAACGGTGAGTTGCCAATCGGGGGAGATATCGGTGGGCTGCCAGGCAACACCCAGGGCCTGATGCGCGACCTGGCCCGCCGGCTGCTCGCTCAGGTGATCGAAGCCGGAGGATTCGATGGTGAGGCGCTGCAATCAGCGTTCGGCCCGTCCCGGCTGGATTGGATGACCAGCCTCGAGGTCACGCCGGCGGGCGGACTGCGCCTCGCGGGCCACGTCGCGGTCGACTCCAACACACGGGTCGCTCGCACCAAGGTCGTTCTCCCCGTCGGCCCCCTCGTCGCGCTCGACGAGCTGGAACATCGCGCGAGCCTGAGCGCGATGTTCCTAACGGCCGCGATGAAGGACAGCGGGTCCTCCGAGCTGCCGGAGTTCTTCTTCCTTTTCAAGGACCGGGTGCTCGATCTTGCCCGTAAACACGGAGGCCTGAGCGCGTTCAGTGCGGGCATCCACGTGGTCTCGGAGGACAAGGGTGCGATTGGCATGGCCAAGAGCGACCCTGCGGGAGTCGACGGCGCGCGACCAAGTGTTCGGCTCGATCCATTGCTCTTCTCGAAGGCGTCGTCGATGTTGCTGAACCTGGCCCGCAACGAGCTCAAGGCCCGCACCTCGCTCTGGCTCGCCGGAGTCGCCAGCTATCAGTACATGGCCGGCAAGATGGACGTTCATCAGTGGGCGCTGTCCAAGAACTACGGCCTCGGCCCGATCTTTCCGGTCGCGCTTCCGGGCTTCGGGTCCCCGGTTCCCCAGGGCTTCGATCCCGGCGTCCTGTCGCCCGTGAACGCGACAAAGGTGTACGGCGCATTCGAGTCGGGTCTCGCAAGCCCGTGGCCGAACTTCGTTCCATATTCCATGGTGACCCAGGACCGGATTGTAGCGCTGGGAGGCACGCCGGTCTCCGGCGTCCCCGCAGTCTCCGGGACAGACGATCGACCGACCGTAGTCGGGCGGCTCGACAGCGAGAGGCTCTTCAAGCTGTCGATCACGGAGCTGGGCGCCACGCGGACGCCGGGCGATCCGCCCAAGGGCCTGCCGAAGGGCGGCAGCTACGCCGCGATCGCCGATGTGACGCTCTACCCCGACCCGCCCGTGCGGCGGCAGACGTTCACGCTCGGCCTGACGACCTGGGGAAAGTCGAACCAGCCCTACGCGCTCAAGGTCGAGGACAGCGGCGCGACCTGGCTCGTGCAGGCCTACGAGACCGCCATCGGCATCGAGATTGACGTCCCGGCCGCCGAGCTCGTGGGTCTGGCCTGGGATGCCTGGCCGTTCTTGCGCTACCGGTTCTACGTCCAGGTGAAGCCGAACAAGTGGATCGCGTTTCAGGGATCCTGTGCGCCAGACTTCGGCCAGCCGTATTCGAGCGGCCAGCTGCTCCCGCCCCCGGTAGCAACGCGGCAGGCAGTCAAGTCCTTCGGCGACCTGGAAATCGCCGATCGCGTGGTCGACGTTCGCATCCTGTCGAAGCAAGTAGCGGCTCCCGACGGCGGCACGATGTTCGTCCCTGCGATCCAGCTCGGTGCGCAATACCTGGAGCTCATCGCCGCGTACAACGGCAAGTACCCACTCCCGCCACTCGGCCTCGTCGGCATTGTGGGAAAGCTCGGGATGAAGAAGTCGAACTTCCAGGTGACCGTTGAGTGCGAGGTTTGGTCCGCTGCCAATCCAGTCGGCTCAGCCCATCCGGCGCGAGGGACCGTTGGATTTCAAACGACGATGTCGTCGACGATTGCCAAGATACAGTGGCTCGCGGGCGATCCCAACGCCGAGTACGGCACGGAATTCTAGGTGTGGCCGGAGGCCACCGCAACGGTGGCAGTCGTGGCGTGATTCCGCGACCCGGTGGTCGTAATCGCGCAGGTAGGCTCGATCAAGCGGCGAAGCGAGGCTAAGCCGCGCTGGTCGCGAGCGTCGCGGCGGCGATGAGCACGAGCCCGGCCACGCTCACGCCCCAGATGGCCGTGCGCACGTAGGCCAGGCCGGCCACGTAGACGCCGAAGTAGGCAACGCGCGCCCAGAAGAAAAGTGCTGCGCCCTGCGTCACGCGCTCGGTCGAGGCGCCGGAGAAGCGGGCCGCGGCGATGAGCGCGGCCAGCAGGACGAGGTTCTCGAGCATGTTCTTCGCGGCCCGATCCGCGCGAGCCGCGAGCGGGGAGGGCTCCGGGACGTTGTCGCGATTGCCGAACGCGACGACGAGGCCCGGCGGTGTCCAACCCCGAGACCGCAGGATGCTCGCGGTCACGAGCATGAACCAGGTCAATACCGCGGAGTAGACGAGATACGTAAGATCAGTCATCGCGCAGGCGCTCCTTGGGTGCACTCGCAGGCCGCACGCGGACCTCCGGACGCTCAACATACTCCCAACCGCCGGGAGGCGGCCAGCGGGACCTCGGACAAGGCACGGCAAGCGGACTTCGGCTAGGATGCTGTGCGGCAACGCCCGGGAGGCCCCATGCACGCTCGCTGTTCCCATCGCACCCTTCTTGCCGCGCTCGCCCTCGTCGCGTGCACCGAGACCAAGACCGGCTCGACGGTTGGCGGACGCTTCGGACTCCCCGACGTCGAGTCCGACGGCGCCGTTCTCGAGGAGATCGCCGGTACGAGCGACGTGCCGACCGGCACCACCGACACGCCGGCGCCGCCACCCGACGCGCTCACGTGCAAGCCCGACTGCGTCGCGCCGCAGAAGTGCGTCAACGGCACCTGCCAGCTCCCGGGGAAGTGCCCGCCCAATACCTGGCTCTGTCACGGCCTCAAGAACAAGAAGCAGTGCCTGCCCGATGGAAGCGACTACGGCGAGATCATTACCTGTCCCGGCGAAGAGTACTGCACGGCAGGGAAGTGCGGCATCAAGTGTCAGAGCGATCCCAAGTGGGGCAGCTACGTCGGCTGCGCCTTTTGGGTCACCGACCTCCCCAACTATCCGGACCCGACGCTCAACCCGACGCCGAAGGACCTCCCGTGGGCGGTGGTCGTCTCCAACCCGAACGAGCTGCCGTCGAAGGTTCAGTTCACGCTGCCTCCGGATCTGCTGCTATCGGAGGGGACGATCGCGGGCAACACCTCCGAGGTGTTCTATCTCCCCGGGATGGCCATCACCACGACCGGCGTCACGAAGTCCGCGGTCCACATGGCGGCGGACCGGCCGGTGCTCGTGCATCAGTTCAACCCGTGGGACAACAAGTTCTCGAACGACGCGTCGCTCATCCTGCCCGAGCCGATGCTTGGTACGGACTACGTCATTCTCACCTGGCCGACGTCACCCTTGGCGCTCGTGCCCTTCCCCGGCTTTCCGGCCGACAGCCAGAACGGCTACTTCACGGTGCTGGCACCAACGAACGGGACGCAGGTGACCATCACCGTCACCGCACACGTCAACGCCGGCACCGGCGTGAGCGAGCTCAAGCCAGGCGAGAGCCTCACGGTCACGCTCCAAGCCGGCGAGGTGCTGAACATCGAGGCCGATCCCACGGGCCTGTTCGACCCGATGGACCTGTCGGGCTCGACCGTCACGAGCAACCGGCCGATCTCGGTGTTCTCGGGACACGAGGAAGCCGTCATCGGCGAGACGCCGAAGAACCCGAACCCGTTTCCTGGAGACCCGCCGGACAATGGTCCCTGCTGCGCCGACCACCTCGAGGAGCAGCTACTGCCGGTCAACCTGCTTGGCACCACCTATCTCGCGCTGAAGTCCAAGCCGCGTGGCTCGCCGTCGGAGCCGGACTACTGGCGCGTCCAGGCCGCCGCGGACAACGTGACGCTCAAGACGATCCCCGCGGTCCCGGGCATCGACGGCGTCGTGCTCAAGGCGAAGGGCAACTGGATCGAAGCTCAGTTCACCGACTCCTTCGAGCTCCAGGCCAGCGGGCCGGTCCAGGTCATGCAGTACCTCGTGAGCCAAGGCGCGACGGTCCAGTTCATCGGCGATCCCATCGACATCGTGGCCATCCCCATCGAGCGCTTCCGGCCGAGCTACGCGCTGATGGTGCCGCCGAAGTACGCTGAGAGCTGGGCGAGCGTGGCGATCACGGCCGGTACGACCGTGTCACTCGATGGCGTCGCCGTGCCAACCGGGACGTTCGCGCCCATCGGCTCGGGGAAGTGGTCGCTCGGCTGGGTCAAGCTGAGTGAGGGCATGCACCAGCTCACGGCCGATCAGAAGTTCGGCGCCACGATTTACGGCCATAACGGCGCCGTGGGCTATGGCTTTCCCGCGGGCCTGTCCTTGCCGAGCGAGTAGGCTTGCTCGAAAAAAGTCAAAAAAAAGAGCGGTGGGTCGAATTTGACTCATTGCCCCCAGGGTCGGATCTGCCGTCTAATACCGTCGGTGGAAGTTCGCTCAACAACCAGAATCCCGACAACACGATGGAGGAGTACCAGGATGGTTCAACGCAATCGCGTGTCTCTGTGGGTTTCGGCGCTACTCGTGACGCTAGGTCTTACGGCCACAACGCTGACCTCGGCACGAGCCCACGCCCAGAAGATGCTCATCCTCAACTGCAACGATGAGCAGACCGCCGGCTGGAGCGGCTGGGAAGAGGTGAACTGGACGGACACGGCGGGGTTCCTCGCCATGCCGATGGAGCAGGTCCGGACCTACGCGCTCATCGAGTCGTCGACCTGTGAGGCCTCGTGGGACGCCGCGACGCTCGACGTCGTGCGCAGCAAGCTGCTCGAGGCCATCCGGAGCGGCGTGAGCTTTCAGACCGCGCCTTTCACGTGGCAGTTCGGCTGGATGCCGGGCGAGATCACGGCGGACGGCCTGGACACCTACCACAGCAACGTGAGTATCTTGGACCCGAGCCACCCGATCGCGGTCGCCGGTGCGCTGCGGCCCGAGGACTTCATCATGGATGCCGACAACCTCGCCGTGCACGGTTGGTTCACGGGCTACGCGCCCAACTATGTGCCGGTCATCGGTGACGCCAACAACGGCCACCCGATCTTGCTCGCGGGCCGCTTCGGCTGCGGTCGCGTCATCGCGCGAACGGTGCACTTTCATAACCAGTTCGCACACAGCGATAGCGGCGAGCGGTTCCTGAACGCGATCCTCGGCTGGGCCCTCGACACGACCCCCGCGATTGGCGCCGATGGCGATGGCGACGGCATCGACGACGCCTGCGACAACTGCCCGGCTGACGCCAACCCCGGCCAGGAGGATGGCAACGACGACGGCACCGGCGACGCGTGCGCCAACCGCGCCCCAGTGGCTCGCTGCACCGATCGCGCCGCGTGCGCCACGGCCGGCGGCGTCGCGGCCAACATCGACGACGGCTCGACCGATCCGGACGGCACGCCGCTCACGCTGCGCCAGCTTCCCGCGGGGCCGTTCGGGCTCGGCAGCCATGCGGTCACGCTGACTGTGAGCGACGGCGCGCTCGAGGCGTCGTGCGGCGCGACCGTCACCGTCTCCGACTGCGAGGGGCCGACTGTGACCGTGGGCGACGTGAGTGCAGAGGCCACGAGCGCCAGCGGAACCGCCGTGACCTACGCGGCGTCGGCGACCGACGGCGTCGATGGCGCATTGCCCGTGACGTGCACGCGTCCGAGTGGCGCGACCTTCCCGCTCGGAGCCTCGACAGTGACCTGCACCGCGACGGATGCAGCAGGCAACAGCGGCTCAGCCTCCTTTACGGTCACGGTGAGGGACACGACCCCGCCAAGCCTGCCCGCGCTGGCCAACGTGACGACCAGGGCGAACACGGGAACCGGTGCCACGGTGAGCTACACGCCGCCGGTCGCCAGTGACGCAGTCGATGGCGCGGTCGCCGCGACCTGCGCCCCAAACTCTGGCGCGGCCTTCGCGCTGGGCACGACGACGGTCGTGTGTACCGCGACGGACGCGCACAACAACAGCAGCACGGGGACCTTCACCGTGAGCGTCACGTTTGACTGGTCCGGCTTCCTCAAGCCGGGCTCGAGCCACGTCTACAAGCTCGGCAAGAACATCCACGTGCGCTTCAAGCTCACGGGCGCGAGCGCCGGGGTCAAGAACCTCACGGCGCGCCTCTTCCTCGCCAAGGTGACCAACGGCGCGGCAGGGCCGGAGTTCGCCGCCACGCCGAAGAACGCGCACTTCACGCAGAACCTCTTCCGCCTCAACCCGGCCAAGACGCGCTACTACTACAAGTTCAAGACTGCCATCGCGCCGTTCAGCCCGGGCACACTGTGGCGGCTGCGGGTCGACCTTGGCGACGGCGTCTCTCGCACGACCCTCATCTATCTCAAGTAGCACTGACTGCGCCTTGTCCGGGCGTGACCTGATGGCTACCGTCTAGCCATGACGACTGCCAACGTCTCCGACTTGAAGAATCGGCTCAGCCACTTTCTGCGGTTGGTCCGCAAGGGTGAGCCGATTCTGGTGTATGACCGAGACCCGTTGGTCGCCCGCCTCGAGCCGGTGCGCGCGTCGGGCCCGGCTGGATCGGATGAGGACTGGGCAGCGCGCCTCGAGTCCCGCGGCATCGCACGACGCCCGCTGGCGACCCTTCCAGCCGACCTGCTCGAGCGTAGACCACGCCTGACAACCGACGCGTTCATTGGGGCGATTCTGGACGACCGCGAAGAGGGTCGCTGAGGTTCTGGGACAGCTCGGCGCTCGTTCCGCTGGCAGTGATCCAGCCCGCGTCGCGGCAAGCCGAGGACTGGCTCGCAGAAGACACGAGCTAGCGCTGTGGACCCTCACGTCGGTTGAAGCCAGGTCTGCCCTCCAGCGCCTCGTTCGAGATGGCGTGATCGGGACGGAAGACGCCGCCCGCGTTGAGGAGGTTCTCGCAGATCTCGTGCGCTCGGCACTTGTGATCGTGGACGTCGATTCGGTGAAGACGACGGCCGAGCGACTGCTCCGGCGCCACCCGCTGCGTGCCGCGGACGCGCTTCAGTTGGGTGCCGCGCTCCTGTGGGCCGAGGGAAATCCTGAGGGGCGAGTGTTTCACACGTTTGACGTCCGGCTTGCAGCGGCTGCTCGGGGCGAGGGCTTTCGCATCCTGCCAACGCTCCTCGATCGACGATAAGGGCTTTGCTCTTGTCTGCATTGACTCCTCCGGCGTGACGGCTACCTTCGCGCACCGCCGCGGGGTCGCCCCGGCAAGGAGGCACGATGGCCGGGGGATCCAGCGACGACTTCGCCAAGCGGATCGTAGACGCGAGCTTCGAAGAAGAGCTCTCCACGTCATTTGGGCGCTACGCCCGGACAACCATCCTCGACCGAGCCATCCCGGACGTCCGCGACGGCCTCAAGCCCGTGCAGCGCCGGATCATCTATGCGATGTTCCGGGCCGGGAACACACCGGACAAGAAGTACCAAAAGAGCGCCAAGACCGTCGGCGAGGTGATGGGCAAGTTCCATCCGCATTGCGACAGCTCCATCTACGAGGCGCTCGTACGGCTCGCGCAGAGCTGGAAGATGCGGGCGATGTTGGTCGACGGACACGGTAACTTCGGCTCGATTGACGACGATCCGCCCGCCGCGATGCGGTACACGGAGGCGCGGCTCGCGCCACTCTCGATGGAGCTGGTCTCCGACATCGACAAGGACACCGTTCGCTACCAGCCGACCTTCGACGACACGCAGCTCGAGCCGACCGTCCTTCCAGCCGCCATCCCCACGCTCATCGTCAATGGCACGAGCGGCGTCTCCACCGGGTTTGCGACCGAGGTGCCACCACACAACCTGGGCGAGGTCATCGACGCGCTGGTCGCGCTCATTGACCTGCCGAGCATCGACCTGGACGGCCTGCTCCAGCATGTGAAGGGCCCGGACTTCCCCACGGGCGGCATCGCGATTGGCCTCGACGACCTGCGCGAGGCCTATGCCACCGGCCGCGGGCGCGTCGTGCTGCGGGCGCGGACGCGCATCGACACGCGCAAGGATGGGCGGCAGACCATCGTGGTCACCGAGATCCCGTATGGCGTCATCAAGACGAACCTGGTGCGCGAGATCGAGCGGCTCAAGATCGACAAGGTCGTACCCGGGCTCGTGGACGTCATCGACGAGACGGACCGGGAGGGCCTGCGCATCAGCATCGAGCTCGGGCGCGGCATCGAGGCGGAGCCGGTACTCGCCTACCTCTTCAAGAAGACCGAGCTGTCGGTCTATCACCACTTCAACATGGTCGCGATCGTCGACCGAACCCCCAAGCTGCTGTCGCTGCGCGAGATTTTGGACGCGTACCTGGCCCATCGTCGGGACGTCGTCACGCGACGCTCGCGGTACGACCTGCAGCACGCGCAGGACCGCTTGCACCTGGTCGAGGGCCTGATCCGGGCGGTCGACCTGCTGGACGCGATCATCGCCGCGATTCGCTCCTCGAACGATCGCGCCGAGGCGCACGGCAAGCTCACCGGCCCCGACTTCGGCTTCAGCGACGCGCAGGCCAAGGAGATCCTCGACCTGCGGCTCCAC
This sequence comes from Pseudomonadota bacterium, assembly GCA_005776585.1. Lineage (GTDB taxonomy): Bacteria > Myxococcota_A > UBA9042 > SXOX01. Next base: position 28,921 of record SXOX01000253.1, read on the forward strand.
CGGCTCACGGGGCTCCAGCTCCTGGAGCTGCGCGCGGAGGCCGAGGCGCTGCGGGCCCTGATCAGCGAGCTCGAGCGCATCCTGGGCTCGGACGCGGCGCTGATGGGCGTCATTCGGGCGGAGCTGCTGGACGTCCAGAAGCGCTTCGCCGACCCGCGCCGCACCGAGATGCGCGCGATCCTGGAGCGCGAGGAGCCGCCGAAGAAGCTTGTCGAGACGGTCACCGTCAAGGAGCAGCCGTGCGTCGTGGGCGTCTCGCGCGACGGCTACGTCAAGCGGTCGGCCATGCTCAGCTACGAGAAGGGCGGCGGTCGCGACGCGGGCGGGACCAAGGACGGCGACGTGCTGCGCTGGGTCTTCGAGACGACGACCACGCAACGGGTGCTGCTCTTTACGGCCCGGGGCCAGTGCTACGGCCTGCCGGTCCATCAGCTGCCCGAGGCCAAGTGGGGCGAGGTCGGCACGGCGCTCGTCAACGTGGTCGACTTTGCGAAGGACACCGATCGGCTCGTCGATGTGCTCGTGCTGCCGGCGCTCACCGAGCAGGAGCTGGCGACGTTCGTGATGCGCGACGGTCAGGTCAAGCGCACGCCGCTCTCGGACTTCGACACCTCCCGCGCGACCGGCGTGCTCGCGGTCAAGCTCGATGAGGGCTCCGAGGTGGTGCGGGTGCTCTGGACGGGCGGCGGTGGCGAGCTGCTGGTCGGGACGCGCGAGGGCATGGTCATCCGGTTCCTGGAGGACGAGGTGCCGCTGCAAGGGCGTCAGGCGGGCGGCGTGCGCGGGATCAAGCTCGACGACCACGATCGCGTCGTCGACGCGCTCGTCCTGCCGCAGTCGCCTCCCGAGCCGGAGGAGCCGCTGCCGGTGATGATCGCGTCCATCACGGAGGAGGGTCGCGCCAAGAAGACGCCGCTCGCGGACTTTCCGCGGCAGAAGCGCGCCGGGCGTGGGCTTCGCGCCATCACGCCACGGCAGCGCCTGCCGCATCGCGTCGTCGCGCTCGCGTGCTGGGATCGCGACGCCGAGCCAGGCGCGACGGTGCTCGTCACGGCGGGTCCAACGAGGACGGCGGTGCCTGCTGCGCTGATCCGGGGCGCCGCGCGCGACGGCACGGTGCACCCGATGCCCGGCGTGACCGACAAGGACAAGGTGAGCGCCGCCGAGGTCCGCCTCGTCGCCGGAGCCGCGCCCCTGCCGCCGCCCCTGCCGGAGCCCGAGCCCGTCGCCGAGAAGCTCGCGCCGGTCATCCCGCTCGCCCCGCCGCCGCCGGTCGAGGGCCGCGGTGGATGGGCCAAGGGCACCATCGGCTTCTTGCCCGGCTTCGAGCCCGAGGACCCATAGGCGCGCGCGATGCGCCGCCTCGTCGCGACAGGCACGCTCATCTCCACGCTGGCGATCCTCGCCGTCGCGAGCACGGTCGTGCTGTACTTCCAGATTCGACGTGCTGCGCGCCAGACCTTGGAGCGTCAGGCGCTCGATCGCGCCTCGGCGGTGGCGCTCGCGGCGCGTGCGGCCTCAGTCGATGATGGCGTGTTGGACCGCATCGCAGGTGAGCTCATCGATGGCGCCACCGTGCGCACGGCGTGCGTCCTGGATCCGGCGGCGCTATCGCCCTGCGCGGGCCAACCGGCAGACACGGCGACGCTCGTCGAGCGCGCGCTGACGTCCGACCGGCCCGTCTTCCGCCTCCAGCCGACCGCGATGGTCGCGCGCCTCGGAGCGCTCGAGCTGTGGTACCCGCTGTCGCTCGAACGCGAGCCCACCTTCGCGCCCGGACCGGTGCCCAGCTCGCGCCGCGTGCTGTTGATCGTGGTGGATCCGGCCCGCGCCAATGAGCTCGTCACACAGACGCTCGTCCATGCCGGCATTCTGACGGCGCTGCTGCTGACACTGGTCGTGCTCACCGTCCTCCAGATGCGCTCCATTGCTCGCGAGCGGGCCCTGGAGCATCGGCTCGCCGAGGAGCGCCGCTTCACCGAGCTCGGCCGCCTCTCCGGCGTGCTCGCGCACGAGATTCGCAACCCGCTCGGCGCCATCAAGGGCTTCGCGCAGCTCACCGCGCGCCGCTTCACCGACGACGATCCGGCGCGGCAGGACCTCGACACCATCGTCAGCGAGAGCACGCGGCTCGAGCGGCTGGTGCAGTCGCTCTTACTGTACGCGCGGCCGCCCGAGGCGCGGCTCGAGCGCGTGTCGCTCCAGGGCGTGCTCGAGCGCGCGGTGCGGCTGGTCGGAGCGCCCGACGGACGCGTGACGCTGGATGCGCCCGAGCCGCTGCTGTTTGCGCACGTCGATCCGGAGCTGCTGACGCAAGCGCTGCTCAACCTGGTGCGCAACGCGGTCGAGGCCGTCGAGGACGCCGAAGGGCACGTCTGGGTGCGGCTGTCGGCCGACGGCGTCGCGCGCATCACCGTGGAGGATGACGGTCCCGGCGTGCCGCTCGAGCTTGCGGCCGACCTCTTCGAGCCCTACGTCACCCGAAAGGCGCGCGGCACCGGGCTCGGCCTCGCCGTGACCCGACGCGTCGCGCAGGCCCACGGCGGCACGGTGCGCCACGAGCCGCGGCCCGGCGGCGGCGCCAGGTTCGTGCTGGAGCTGCCGGGGCTGTGCGCCTGAGCGCGGCTTGAGTCGCGGCGACTTCAGTGGGACGGTAGTCCTCAATGATTCGCCCCAACCTGCTCGCGTGGCAATGGTCCGACTACGCCGCCAAGCACCGCGATCGCGGCAACTTGGCGCTGCACCTCGTCGCGGTGCCGTTGTTCTGGGCCGGAACCGCGGGCGTGGTGAGCGGCCTGAGCACCGGCCGCTGGACGCTGGCGGCCGGAGGTGTTGGAGCCTGGGTCGCCTCCCTGGTGCTCCAAGGACGCGGCCACGCACGTGAGGCCGAGCGACCGACGCCGTTCACGGGCCCCGCGGACTTCGTGAGCCGCTTCGTGGCGGAGCAGTTTGTGACGTTCCCGAGGTTCGTGGTCTCGCTCTGGCGCCAGCACGGCGGATGAGTGCGCCCAGAGCGGGACGGTCCTGATATGTTGACTTATGTCGACGTACATTGATGGTTCGAAATGTCAACAAGTCAGGACCGTCCCGGTCCTGCGCGCCAGCGCCGCTCGGCGAACAGGCCGCCCAGCGCGACGAGCCCAATTGACGCCGCCAACGCCGCCCGCTCACCAACCGCGCGCGTGACGGCGGTCGTGTGTCGCTCCAGCAGGTCGGGCACGCGTTCGACGAGCGCGCTCGCGGCGCTGTCGTCGGCGACCCGACGGGCCTCGAGCGCCACGCGGTGGGCGTGGTCGACGAGCGTGGACTCGAGCGCCAGGGCGAGCAACCACGCCGCGAAGGCGCCGGCGGTGAGGCCGGCGAGCGTGAGCGCGAGTCTGCGGGTCCTCGAGCCGCCGACGGCCCAGGCGACGAAGACACAAACCATCGGCAAACCGACGAGCAGCGGCAATCGCGCCGCGCGGAGGTGAGCGAACGCCGCTCGCGTCCGCTCCAGCCGCCGCGTGCCGGCGTCGCCGAGCCGCTCGCGCAGCAGCCCGGACACGTCGTCGGTAACCACCGTGTAGCCATGCTGGGTGAGGTCGACGACGCGCTCGATCCAGGGCACGGCGGAGGTGCTCGCCAGCGCGCGCATCGCGGCGTCGTCGATGAGCCAGCCGTCCGTCACCAGCCTGCGGGCCGCACGATAGCCCTCGCGCGCCCGCGTCGGGAGCCGCGCGAAGATGGCCTCCTCCGAGTGGTCGAGTGCATCGGGCACCACGGCGTCGAGGGCCTCCTTGACCCGAGCGCGCACCACCGCCGCGACCGCGAGGTCGAACGAGATAGCCGTCAGGCCACTCGGCTTGCACGCGAGGTTCTTGGAATGACCCGCCAGCATGGCCTGCGCCTCCTCGTCGCCACACGCGGGCTGCAGCGCGAGGTGTGCGTCGATGACCGCGCGCACCTCACGGGCGAGCGCGTCGGTCGCCGCCATCTTGAGCGGCCGCAGGTCGAGCGTCACGTGCAGCTGCTCGGAGCGACCCGAGACGGCCGCGAAGAGCTCGGCGACGACTGCCTTGCGCGTTGCGTCGAGCCACTCTGGCACAGCGAGCGCGGTGAGCGCGTCCACAATGCGTGCCTTGGCCAGAACCAGCCCCGCCTCGGGGAGGAGCGGCCGATCCTTGACGCGCGCGGTGAGCCAGGGACGAAGCACCTCGTCTTTCAGGTGAGGCCAGAGTCGGCCCTGATCGACGAGCACATCCAGCGCGCCCTCGAGGTCGGCTTGATGGTCCCTGAGCTGGAGGCGCAGCTCGAGCGGTGCTGTACCGGTGAGCCAGGCCCGCACTGTGGCGAGCTGTCGCCCGAGCTCGGCCACGACCCGAGTCTGCGGGAGCGCGAGTCGCAGCGCGCGGCTCCAGACCGTGGGATCCGGGTCGACATCGAAGGGCAGCCGCTCTCCGAGTCGACCCACGGCGGAGACCGCAAAGGCGAGGAGCCGCTCATAGGCGACCGCCGCGAGCGGGCTCTGGTCGAGGCGCGCCCGCAGCACGGTCTCTGCGCGCTCGAGGCCGGCGTCGATGGGAAGCGTCACGGCCACGCCGGTCGCCTCGCCCGTCAGGTACGGCAACGCTGCGTGCAACAGGCGGCTGGCCATGTCGCGAAACCACTCCTCGGAGAAGAGCGCTGTGGCCACGACGGTCGCCTCGGCGAGGACGGGCTCGCTCACCTGGGGGTAGGCCCGGCGCAGCCGGCTGGCGGTCGCGGCAGGCACAAAGTCGCTCGTCAGCGTGCGAAAGATGCCGGCGTCGTTGAGCTGGCGCTCGTGAAAGCGGGCGCTGAGCAGCGTGCGGTCGAGCGCAACGACGACGGTGAAGGCCGCGGACACGACCGCGAGGAGCCCGATGGCAGCGACCGACCCGAGCGCGCGCCACCGTGGGGAGCTCACTTGCGCCGGCGGCGGACACCGCGACGCGCGGCGGCGAGGTGGTTGGGGATACGGAACGGCGCTTGCTTGCCGTGCCGGTTGACGACGGCGATGGCGCGAATCAGCTCGTCGAGCCACCCACCGAGCGCGGGACGCAGCGCGATGCCGCCGGGGAGGTTCTTGTCGAGGACGTGGAAGAAGCGGGTCTCGAGGCCGATGACCCGGCTGGTCCACGGCGAGCGCTCGACGCCCAGCATGTCCGCCAGCGCGTTGCCGTTGAGCTGACGGATGAGCGCGGCGGGGATGCCATCGAACATGCGACCGGGGATCTCACGCTTCATGAAGCCAATGAGCGAGCGCATGAGCTCCCGACCCTCGGGCGAGTCGCCGAAGCTATGGCGCCGATAGGCCTCGGAGAACGCCTTGGCGTCTGCGTAGTCGACGGGATTGTTTTCCTCCAGCACGCCCATGAAGTGACCCACGACGCGCCAGCAGTGGACCCAGGCGTCCTTGTCGCTCTGGGAGAGCGTGATGCCGAGGCGCTCGACGGCCTCGAGCATGACGAAGCCGAACGTCATCAAGGTATACGCCAGGTCCGCCTGACAGACCGGCGCGCCGCGAGCGGCCTCGTCATACCCGATGGTCTTGGCGTTCTGCCGAATCAGCTCGCGCACGCCGGCGTGCATGAGCCGCACCTTCTGCGCCGAGCGGATGCCGCGGCCGTTGGCGGCGAGCCCGCCCTCATCGACGACGTCGACGAGGAACTGCGCCGTCTCCATGACGCGCCGCTCGAGGCCATGCCCGCGCATGCGACCGGTGGCGGTGAGCACGAAGACGCCCTTCTTGGCGGCGTAGCATTGCGGCAGCGCAGCACAGAAGAGCGAGGCGGTGAGCTCCATGCCGTACTTGGAAAAGACCTGCTCGCCCTGCTCGATGCGACGCGGCTCGGCCCACGGGGGCAGCGCCACGGTGTCGAGGAAGTACCGCTCGGCGACATCGGGCAGCGCCGCAGGCACGGGGTCGTCGGTGCGCATGATCTTGCCGAAGAGGCAGCTCGCGGCGTCCTCCTCGGCATCGGACAGCGCGGCGATGACGCCGTCTGCGAGGGGGTCACCGACCAGTCGCATGGCGTCGAGTTTGGCGTTGGTCCACTTCGTCGATGTGCTCATCAGGCGCGTTTACCACGGCTTCCCTCCAAGTCAACGGCCCGGATGGCGGTGTGACGCAGCGCGTCAGCGTTGACCCCGCGTGCGGGCTTTGCTACCGAGTTCCGCCATGAGCGACGCCCCCGCACCGACCCTGTCCGGACAATACGACCCCAAGACCGTCGAGCCCCGCTGGTATCAGTGGTGGACCGAGCGCGGCTTCTTCCACGCAGAGGACACCTCGGAGCGGCCCGCGTACTGCATCGCGATGCCGCCGCCGAACGTCA
>SXOX01000254.1 GCA_005776585.1 Pseudomonadota bacterium
AGCGGATGAAGGCGATCGGCCACGTCGAGATTCCGCAGGAGGCCTTTCACGCCGTGCTCAAGATCAACGACGAGTGAACCGCGTGGCCAAGCCTCTCAAGCCCGCGGCCAAGACGAGCCCCCCCGACGTGGCGCTGCCTGAGACGCGCAGCGAGAAGAAGGCCGTCTGGCGACGCGCGGTGCACCTGTCGCGTGAGGTCCCGTGGCTCTTGTATCGCCACAAGGCCACGGTGCCGTTGGCGCTGCAGTGGGAGCTCGCCGACGCGACGCGCGGGCTTCGTGCGGCCATGGCGCGTCCCAAAGCCGAGCGACCCTGGGGTGAGCTCGCGCGTACCGTGGACCGCCTCGATCGAGACACGGAGCGACACCTCGGGCGCTTTCGCAAGTCGCGCACCTGGCAGTACGTGGAGTCACTCGGCGGCGCGCTGCTGATCGCCGGCTTCGTTCGGGCCTTCATGTTCGAACCGTTCACGATCCCGTCGGGCTCGATGCTGCCCAACCTGCGGATTGGCGACTACGTCTTCGTCTCCAAGTACATCTACGGCATGCGCGTGCCGTTTACGACCTGGCGCTTCTTCGGGTTTCGGCAGCCCGTCAAGGGCGAGATCGTCGTCTTCGAGCACCCGCACCCGAAGCAGTCCGATCACGACGTGCTCATCAAGCGCATCCTGGCCACGCCCGGAGACCGCGTGCGGATGGCGGACAATCGCTGGGTCGTCAACGGCGAGCCCATCAGCGTACTGCAGCGCGGTGGTGCTCCCGAGACGTGCCGGCAGGAGCCTGGGCGCGGCTGCTGGTCGTGGTCCAAGGCCAACGCGACGGCAGTCGACGGCGTCAAGGTCGTACCGGCGGAGCGCGGCTGCCCCTGCATTGCGTTCGACGAGACGGACCCGGTTCGCAAGAAGACCTGGGTGACGCAGGTCCGCGCGCCCGAGTCGCTCTGCGTGTGTGACGAGCCCGGCGCCGAGGCGCTCGTCGACCGCGCCCAGGCCATGCCGCTCGACGAGTGGGAGCGGATGTACGAGGACGTCTGCCTGGCGGGACGGGTGCCGATCTGCAATCACCCCGAGTGGCCGCTGGCCGAGGACGAGGAGGCGCTCGTCGCCGAGCTTCCGAAGGGCGCGCAGTTCGTGGACGACGCGTCGGGCCGGCGCGCTCTGGTGATCCCGGACGGGCATGTGATGGTCCTCGGGGACAACCGGGACCAGAGCGCGGACGGTCGCTATTGGGGGCTCGTGCCCATCGACCACATCAAGGGTCGCGCGGAGCTGTTGGGGTGGGCGAAGGAGGACTTCGGCACGCGGTGGCTACGCCCGCTGCGGTGAGGCCGTCGTGTGCGAGGCACGGGGCGCCGGCGCGGTCGCCCTGTGGGCAAAGACTCCGGCGGCGATCAGGACCCCCACGCGCACGATCGCGAGCAGCACAGGCACCGTCGCGCCGACGTCACCCAACGTCATGAAGTTCAAGAACAGTCCCAAGATGCCGAAGAGGATGGCCGCGGAGCCCTCGCTGCGGAGGTACTTCAGGTTGCCCCGGAGCGCGCGCACGCCGGCCCCCAGGAAGACGACCGCGAACAGGGACGGGATGGCGACCTCGAGCGGGCTCGCCCATCCGAGCAGGACCGAGATTCCTGTGTCCAGAAGGACCGAGCCCGCAAAGACCACCCAGCAGAGGCCGGAGAGGCGAGCGAAGCGGGCGGTGTCCGAGGTCGTCGTGGGGATCGTCGTCATGGTCAAGTCTCCTAGAGTGTTGGTTTTTCGTGCGCCGCGATGCGACGTGGCCCCGCACTGAGCACGGCGCCTGCCAACGGTTGGTAGGACCAGTGAACCAGTAATGTCAGATAGTTACGGGCAATGTGAGGTCCTCGAGCCCCAGCGGGTGAACGCGCTCGTGTGACATGGCGGCGACCGCCGACCCATTGGGACTTGACCTCCTGGCGTCGATGCAGTCTCGTGAGGGGATGCGTGTGTTGTTGATCGAGCCGCCCGAGCTGTTCTTGCGCGGCGAGGGCGTGACACGGCAGGTCGCGCCGCTCGGGCTCGGCTATGTCGGCGCCGCGGTGCGCGACATCGCGGATGTGCGGTTGCTGCTGCCAGACACGCGCGCCTACGTCGGTCGCGAGCCGTGGGTCGAGCTCGCCCGGGTCATCGCGCAGGAGCGGCCCGACGTCGTCGGGCTCACCTGCGTTACCGCGACCTACGCGGTCGCTCGACGCGTTGCCGAGGTCGTCCGCAGTGTGGCGCTCGACGCCTTGATCGTGCTCGGTGGCGTGCATCCGTCGACGTTGCCCGAGGCCTCGCTCGACGGCGCGCCTGCGGTCGACGTGGTCGTCGTCGGCGAAGGCGAGGGCGCCTTTCGGGAGCTGGTGCTCGCACGGCAACACGGTCGCAGCACCTTCGAGGACATCCGTGGCCTTGTCGTTCGCGACCCCGAAGGACGGGCGCGCCGCACGGCCGAGCGCCCGCTCATCGCCGATCTCGACCGCCTCGCTCCGCCGATGCGCGATGGCCTCGTCTGGCCAGACGACATCCAGCCCGCGTTCTACCAATCCATTGTCACGCTGCGGGGCTGTCCATACCGGTGCATCTACTGCGCGGTACCGTCACTCGATTCGAGTCGCACTCGCTTCCGCTCTCCGGAGAACGTCGTCGAGGAGATCGCCTGGCTTCAGGCCCAACACGGCCTCAGCTACCTGTTCTTCCACGACTCGGTCTTCACGCTCAACAAGCGACGAACGCTCGCCATCTGCGCCGCCATGGCTGCTCGCGGACTGCGCGTGCCGTTCTGCATCCAGACGCGCGCCGACCGCATCGACGCCGAGCTCATGCAGGCAATGTGCGACGTGGGGCTCCATCAGGTCTTCTTCGGCATCGAATCGGGCGATGTCGACAGCCTGCGCCAGATTCGTAAGGAGATGTCGCTCGAGCGCATCTCGGAGGCCGTCGCGCTCGTCAAGGCGTTCGGCGTGCGCTGCTCGGGCTTCTTCATGGTGGGCTGGCCGTGGGAGGATGCGGACGCGGTCGCGCGGACCATCGCGTTCGCGATCAGCCTGCCACTCGACGGCGTCAGCCTGTTCTCCGCCACGCCGCTTCCCGGCACGGAGCTGTGGGAGCTGTCGAAGACCTCACAGCTTCCGGAGTCGATCGACTTCCGCACGCCGCAGATCAACCTGACGCGCATGTCGGACTCGGAGTACTCCGCCGCTTTTACCGCGGCGAGCGTGCAGGTCGACGCCTTCAACCAACGTCGTATGCACGAAGCGCTGGCCCTGGCGCACGCGCCGGTCGCGACGAACTGGCAGGCCCTCGCGGACGTCTCCGCATGAGGCGACTGCGCTCACTCGCCGCGGCGGTGTCGCTTCTGGCTTTCGTGTTCGGCACGCAGGTCGCGCCGTGGCTGCACTGCCAGCAGCACGCCGACGAGGCCCGGCACGCGCGGCTGGGTCACAGCCATCCAGCCGACGAGCTGGAGCTCGGTCCGCCCATCGACGCGGAGCTGCTCGACGCGCTGACACCCGGCCTGCCGTGGGACGGCGACGAGGCGCCCGAGGAGGCAGAGCACCACCACGGGCCGCCGCTGCACGACCACGGTGCTCCGGCCGGCGCTCCGCACGGCACCGGCTCACTGCTCCACGGAGAGTTCGCGCTGGAGGCCGCCTTTGACGCGACTCCGAGCCTCGTCGACTTCGGCCCAGCGCACCTGGCATCCCCAGCCGTTGCCTGCTCCCCGGAGCATCGTCCCGCCCTGCGTCTCCCCGAGGCGCGTGCCCCATCTGCGCTCGCCTATTCTGTGTAAACAACCCAACGTAGTTTGAAGCGAGCGAGCCGCTCGGTGGCGTGTCGTCACCGACGTGGGAGGCCTCATGCCAACCCTTGTGCCCCGTCTGTTGCTGGCGGGCCTGTGTACCGTGACTACGGCTGCGTCCGCGCACCCGCCGCCCGAGACCGATGCGACCGATGCGCCCGACGACTCGTTGCCGACCTACGAGACCACGGTGACGGACCGTCGCCCGCGCAGCGCTGCCTCTTCCGGGCTGTGGCGCGCGCGAGACCTCACGCTGCGTTCCCTGGCCCGACCCGCGGACCTCCTGCGCGTTGCGCCCGGCCTCATGGTCGTGCAGCACGCGGGAGGCGGAAAAGCGAATCAGTACTTCCTGCGCGGCTTCGACGTCGACCACGGCACCGACATCGCTGTTGACATCGACGGTGTCCCAATGAACCTGCCGAGCCATGGCCATGGGCAGGGCTACCTCGACCTGCATGGCTTGATCCCGGAGCTCGTCGAGCGACTCGAGGTCGACAAGGGCCCCTACGACGTCCGCAACGGCGACTTCGCGACCGCCGGCGCGATGCACGTGACCACCCGGAACCGCCTTGGGCGCTGTGGTTTCTCCGGTCCCGACGACGGCGATGAGCGCTGTTCGCGCGCCCAGTACAGCGTTGGGCGCTACGGGTTGCACCGCGGGCTCGTGCTCTCGAGCCCCACCTGGCGTGGCGGCTCCGCCGTGCTCGCCGCCGAGCTACAGCACTCCGACGGCCCGTTCGAGCATCCCGAGGGCTACCTCCGGGGCATCGGCCTTGCCAAGGTCGCGCTCGCTCCGACCACCCGAACCGAGGTCCAGATCGCGCTCACCGGCACGGGCGGGCACTGGCACGCCTCGGGTCAGCTGCCGAACCGCGAGCTCGCCGCAGGCCGCCTGACCCGCTTCGACGCGCTCGACCCCACAGAAGGCGGCTCATCGCAGCGTTGGTCGGTCCATGGCTCCGTGCGTCACCGCTTCGGCAAGGGCGACGCCAACCGCGTCGACGCGCTCGTGTGGCTCGCAAGCTACCGATTCCGGCTGTTTTCGAACTTCACGTTCTTCCACGACGACCCGGAGCAGGGCGACCAGATCGAGCAGACGGACTCGCGCACGTCTCTCGGCCTCCGGTCGAGCGTCCGGGTCGTCAACGAGCTCGGCTCCCTGCGCTTTGCGACCACCGCAGGCTTGGACGGACGCTTCGACGCGGTCGACGTTGGCCTCCACCACACGGCGTCTCGTCAACGTCTCGCCACGCGCGTCGACGCGACGGTTGAGGAGAGCCGCTTCGGCGTGTTCTTGGAGGAGGACGTCCGCCTGCTGCGCTGGCTACGCGTCATCGCCGGGACGCGCCTGGATGTCGGCGTCTTCGAGTCGAGCGGCACGGTCTCCGGGCAAGAGGCGGCCGTCATCGCGAGCCCCAAGGCGAGCGTCATTTTCACGCCGTATGAGGGCCCGTCCGGGGTCGTCGACGTGTTCCTCAACTTCGGCTCGGGGTTTCACTCCAACGACACGCGCGCGGTCGTGCACGGCGGAGCGGCGTTCACGCGCGCGCTCGGCGCCGAGCTGGGGGTGCGCACGGAGCTGTTCCAGGGGAGGCTGGCGCTCGGTCTTGCCGGCTACCTCGTCCACCTGGGCGACGAGCTCGTCTGGTCGGGCGATGCTGGCTCCACCGAGTCCGAGGGCGAGACGTTGCGGCTGGGGCTCGAGCTCGAGGCTCGCGGCCGCATCCTCGAGTGGCTGTTTGCGGACCTCGACGTCACACTCAATCGCGCCCGTCTTGTCACGCCCGACATCGCCGGCGCGGATGCGATCCCACTCGCGCCCACGGTGACTCTGCAGGCGGGGCTCTCCGCTCGCCACGACTTCGGCGCGCTTGGGGCCGTGACCGGGCGCCTCGGGCTTCGGTGGATTGGCGCTCGTCCCGCGATCGCCGATCGCAGTGTCGAGGCCGAAGGCGCCGTCGTCTTCGACGCGTCGATTGGCTGGGACCATCGCTTCTTCGAGCTCCGGCTGGACCTCGAGAACCTGGCCAACACGACCTACAATGAAGCCCAGTTCGCGACCACGAGCCGGCTGCGTCACGAGACGTGCCCCTCGGATGGGTGCCAGCCCGACCTGCACTTGACGCCCGGCGTCCCATTCCAGGTCAAGGCCACGATAGCCTTGAAGTTTTGAGGGATTGGCGGAATTGCATGCTCCCCCGAGGAACTTCTGGCAGTCTTGCGCGTCGAAGGCCCCGACGGTGACCGAAGCACACTCCCGCAAGCGCGTTCCCTGGCTACCGACCGCGTTCGGCTGGGCCCTGCTGCTGCACCTGAGCGTGCTTTCGGCCAACCTGGCGCTCGCGACGGCCACCCAGAAGCGCGAGCCGCGACCCATGGAGGAGCCCGAGGTCGTCCACGAGCAGGTCACGGTCGTCGAGACGGAGTTCGTCTTGCCCGCGCCGGAGCCACCGCCGGAGCCGCCGACGCCCCGTGAGTCACTGCCTCCGCCGCCGCCTCCGCCGCCGCCTCCGCCACCCGTCGCGGCGATGGCCCCGCCCGAGAAGGTTGAAGACGCGCCCGTGGCTGGGGCCGCCGTCAGCGCCGCGCCCAGCGCGCCGCGCCCCGAGGGCAAGCCCAAGAAGCCGTCGCCACGCGTGACCCATGCCAAGGGGGCCCGCACGTTGGATCTCATCGCGACCGTGTCACGCGATGACCGTCCCGTGGGGATCCTTGCCCGGCTCGACACCGGCGTCGGTGCGCGCCAGCCCACGGCGCTGCTCAGCAAAGGACCGGTGCCGATGGACCTGCTCACGAGCACCCCCGGTGGCACCGTGCGGGGCGATGGGCCGGCGTTGCGCCTGACGGGCCTCGAGACCGTCTTTCGAGCCTCCGAGGTCGATCAGCCCGCCGAGCGGCTCCAGGCTCCGCCTCCCGCGTACCCGGCCGCAGCGCGTGACGACGGTATCGAGGGCGACGTGGTCATCGAGCTGATTGTGACCTCGAGCGGGACCGTGCGCGATGCGCGCGTCGTCAAGGGCGCGGGTCACGGCTTCGACGCGTCGGCCCTCGCCGCGGCGCGCAAACTCCATTTCAAACCGGCCAAACGCGCGGGGAAGGCCGTCTCGGTCCGCATCCGCACCGTCTTCAAGTTCCGCCTCGACGGCTAGGCTCGGCTCGCGCTACCCTGGGCGAGCAGGAGGTCCTCATGCGTCGTCCCTGGTGGGCTGTTGCCGCCGTCCTCACCCTCGGTGGTTGCGGCTCCGAGCCGCTCGGAGCGGGCCTTGACGTGTCGCTCTCGACACGCCATTTGGCCGTCACCTGCGATCCGCACCTGGAGCGCTACCCCGTGAGCGGCGCCCATAACGGCGGCTACGACGGCTCGTGCAACGACGGCCTCTGCGACTTCTCGTGCGCCCCGCACCCCGGTGGCGCGCCGGACAACTCCGACTTCCCGGGCGGGCACCTCGGCAACGACCTCTTTGCCGTCAAGGGGACGCCGCTCGTGGCGCCGGTCACCGGGACGGTGCACAAGCTCGGTCCGGCGGGCATCGGCGGCCTCCGCGTCTCCATTCGCGATGCCTGTGGCTGGACCTACTACATGGCCCACATGGACCTCATCGCCGGCGATCTGTACATCGGCATGCCGATCGCCGCGGGTCACTTCGTCGGGACCGTGGGAAACACTGGCAACGCGTCGGGCACCTCGGCTCACTGTCACTTCTCGATCTATCCAGGCGATGACTACAACTCCGGCGTCGATCCGTTCCCTTACCTGCAAGCCGTTGACGGGACGGCCTGTGGTCCCCAGTGCACCGCCAAGTGCGACGGCAACAAGATCATCGGCTCCGACTGCGGTGTGGGCGACTGCGGCGCATTTGGCCTGACGTGCATCAACCCGTCCGGCACGCCCAAGTGTGGCCAGGCCTGCACTCCCTCCTGTCAGGGCGCGGTCGCGGTGAGCGCCGACTGCTCGAAGGGCGACTGCGGTGCCTTTGGCGCGAGCTGCGCGATGTCGGGGGGCAAGCCCGGCTGCGTGGCTCCGAAATGTACGCCGCACTGCGAAGGTGCCGTCATGGTCGACGCCAACTGCGGCAAGGGCGACTGCGGCGCGTTCGGTGCCACGTGCAGCATGGCGTCCGGTGCTCCGGCGTGCGTCTCATCGGTCTGTACGCCGCACTGCGAAGGCACCGTCGCCGTCGCGGCCGACTGCGGCAAGGGCGACTGCGGCGCGTTCGGCGCAGCCTGCGTGATGTCCGGCGGAAAGCCCACCTGCGTGGCCCCGACCTGTGCGCCGCACTGCGAAGGCAACGTCAAGATCGACGCCAACTGCGGCAAGGGCGACTGCGGCGCCTTCGGTCAAGGTTGCGTCATGAAGAACGGCCTCCCCGAGTGCGGTCAGGGCTGCTCCCCGCACTGCGAGGGCAAGAATATCGTCGGGGCTGACTGCGGCAAGGGCGACTGCGGCGCCTTCGGCCTCGATTGCGCGATGGTGGGCGGTGCTCCCAAGTGCGTCTCGCCGTGCACGCCGCACTGTGAAGGTGACGCCAAGGTCGACGCCTTCTGCGGCAAGACCGAGTGCGGGAGCGGCAAGACCTGCGACCCCAACGGTGGGAGCCCCAAGTGCATCACGGGCTGTCGGGCGCGCTGCGACGGCGCGGTGATCATCGACAAGGCGTGCGGCCAGGGCAACTGTGCCGCCTTCGGCAAGACCTGCGTCGACAACGGCGACGGCCCGGTCTGCGGCGACGCTCCGCCCTGCAATCGGCACTGTGAGGGGAACCTCATCGTCAACAACAACTGCGGCAAGGGCGACTGCGGTGCCTTCGGCCTGACCTGCGTCAACTACGGCTATGGCCCCGAGTGTGGCTACGCCAAATGTACGTCGCATTGCGAAGGCACGGTCGCGGTCGATGCCTCGTGCGGTAAGGGCGACTGCGGCGTCTTTGGCGCGCTCTGCTCGGAGCTTGGCGGCTATCCGCACTGCGTGCTGGGCCTGTGCGTGCCCGACGCCAACACGGCGCCCTGGGACCACTACGTCTGCCACGAGGGCAAGCGCTTTCACTGTGACGCGCACGGCGGCGCCAAGGAAGAGCCGTGCCCTGGTGGTAGCTGCAACGCCTGTGGCGGCTGTGGCCCAGCTCCGGCCGAGACGTGCAACTTCAAGGACGACAACTGCGACGGGCAGGTCGACGAAGGCGTCAAGAACGCCTGCGGTGGCTGCGGCGCACCGCCCGCGGAGACGTGCAACTTCAAAGACGACGACTGCGACGGCCAGACGGATGAGGGCGTCAAGAACGCCTGCGGCACGTGCGGTGCGGTTGCGGCGGAGACCTGCGATCTCGTCGACAACGACTGCGACGGCCAGACGGATGAGGGCGTCAAGAACGCCTGCGGCACGTGCGGGGCCCTCCCGGCGGAGGTCTGCGATTACCTGGACAATGACTGCGACGGCAAGGCCGACGAGGACTTCGCGGACCTGGGCGCGGCGTGCTCGGCGGGGATCGGCGCCTGCAAGTCGTTGGGCGTCGTGGAGTGTCGCCTCGATGGCCTTGCCACCGTCTGTGGCGCGGCTGCCAAGACACCGGGTGTCACCGAGGCGTGCAACGGCGCCGACGACGACTGCGACGGCTCGGTCGACGAGGATTTTCCTGCGCTCGGCGCGGCGTGCACGACCGGAGCCGGGGCGTGCGCGGTGTCCGGAAAGACCGTCTGTGACCCCACGACCGGCGGAACGCGGTGCGACGTAACGGCCAAGGACTGCTCGGATGGGGACCCGTGCACGGTCGGCACCTGCGATCCGGTCAAAGGCTGCGTCCACGTGCCGGTCCTCGAGTGCTGCACCGACGGCAGCGCCTGCGGCGGCGCGCGCGTCTGTCGCGAGGGCGTCTGCGTCGGCCTCCTGGGCTCGAGCTGCGCGGACGACGACGACTGCGGCGCTGGCGGCCTCTGCGTGGCCTACGCCGGCGGCAAGCGCTGCGCGAGCGCCTGCGCCGCAGGCAACACCTGCCCCAAGGGCTTCACCTGCCAGCATCCGGATACGAATCCGGTCAGCCCTGTCTGCGTGCCGATCGGCGACCTCTGCGACTGCGCGGGCACGAGCGAGCTCGCGTGTGTCCGCAACGCCGTCGTGGAGCTCGATCGCTGCGGGACGCCCGTAGCCATCACCACCCCCTGCGGCGACAAGACCTGCCAGCAGGGCGCCTGCGTGAAAGAGACCGCCGCCGAGTCGAAGCCAACGGACGCGGGCGCATCCGGGACCGCGGACGGCGGCACCGGAGGGAGCGCGGAGTCTCCGGTCACGTCGAGCGACGCCGGGAGCGCCACGGGCGGTGGCATCGCCGAGCCCGGCTCCGGCGGCAAGCAGACGGTGCAGACCACGAGCGGTTGCGCCACCGGTTCGTCGGGCCTCGGCGCTCCAATTCTCGCGCTCCTGGTGCTCGTTTCGCTCGCCTGGACCCGCTGGCGAGTTGAGCCGAATCGCCGCCGACGATAGGCTGGGTCGCCACCGGACGTCCCGCTGGCTGCCCATCGGCCTTCACACCATCGGAGCCCGTCTCATGCGCTTCACCCTCTGCGTTGCCGCCACTCTGCTCTTCGCGGTGCCCGCGGCCGCCAAGACCCACGCCTTCGCCATCGCAAAGGTGGACATCGAGATTCCCGACACGTGGAAGGTCGAGACCTCGGCCGACAGCCTGATGGCCAAGTTCCCTGACTCGACCTCTGGTGTCCTGTTCGCGCCTCACGACAAGGAGAAGAAGGGCATCGACCAGGTCGAACGAGAGCTCGAGTCCGAGATGCGGAAGATGTTCAAGGGGCTGACCCTGGAGAAGTCCAAGCAGGTCACCGTCAACGGCCTCAAGGGCTTCGAGGTCTCGGGAACCGGAGAGCTCATGGGCGACCCCATCGAGGTGCGCGTCTTGGCGCTCACGCTCGCTGACGGCACCGTGCTCATGGGCATGGCGTTCGCGCATCCTTCGGAGATCAAGGTCAATGGCCGCGCCATCGACGGGATCTTCAAGAGCGTCCGGCCCTCGAAGGGTGGAAAGAGCGCCAAGCCGGCTCAGTAGCCGCGGATCAGCTCCAGCAGGTGGCCCTTGCCGACGTCTTTGATGGACCGCAGGACGATGCCGAGCGAGGTGTTGTCGAAGGGCTCGATGATCAGCACCTCGCCCACGTTCTCCCAAGGGAGCTTCTCCATGTCGCCTGCGGCCGTCGGGTAGTAGCCATCCCCGCGCTCGCGGATGACGAAGCGATTGCCGCGCCGGATCTTCTGCTTGAAGCCGCCCTCGACCACAACGTACTCCCACTCACCGAGTTCGTTGATGTCTCGAAACGCGTCCAGGATGCGCGACCACATGGCCACCTTGTTCTCGACCGGGACGATGATCTCCTTGTCCCAGACACGCTTGGTGAGCAGGTCGTCCCGTTGAATTTCCTCGTAGGAGTTGAGGATGATGCCCTTGACGAAGGGCTTGTCGCGCTCGACGGACAGCACGCGCGCCACGCCCAGGTGCTGAATGAGCCATCCCGCGGACTTGCCCGTCACCGGGTGCATGACCTCCCGCAGGGGCCTGTAGACGGTGTACTCTTCGCCGGGCAGGATGCGCTTCGGGATGTTGAACTTGAGGTACGCCTCGTCGAGCTCGCCGAGCATCGTCTTCTCTTCGCGCGAGTACGAGATGCGCCCCGACTCGCGGTACTCGCGCTCGGTCACGAAGCTCGTGAAGCGCGCCAGGACCTCCATCAACCGCGGGGACTCGCTGAAGCGGCTCTTCGCAAAGACGACCGTCTTCTCCGCGCGCGTCGTGATCCGCGGGCGCAGGTACAGCAGGTCACCCGGATAGATCCAATGCGGATTGGTGATCTGCGGGTTGAAGCTCCACAGCGTGGGCCACACCTGCGGATCGCCAAAGAGTCCCTCGGAGAGGCCCCAGAGCGTGTCGCCCTTCTGGACGACGTACGTGCCTTGGGGCTTGGCGCTCTTCTCGGTGACCTCGATGACCGGCCCATAGCGAGGGTCGTTGTCGGCCTGCGCCGCGGCGGTCGTGGCGTACGCACATGCGATGGCGAGGCCGAGCAGGCCGACCTTCGCGCCTTGACGTCTCATGGCAGCAGCTCCAACCGGCTCCCAGCGATGCGCGCCGCGTCGGTGTTCGGATAGAGAGAGCGCACCTGGCCAAGCACCTCCTTGGCCTGACCCGTGCTCCCGAGCTGGTGGTGGCACAGCCCGAGCTTGAGCATCGCATCGGGGACCTTGTTCCCGAGCGGGAAGCTCTCGATGATGCGCTGAAAGGTCTCGAGCGCCTTGGGCCACAGGCCGCGGTCGTAGTAGCACTCCCCCATCCAGTACAGCGCGTTGTCCGCGTAGCTATGGGTCGGGTTCTGCTGGACGAACTCGCGGAAGCCCGTGATCGCGTCCTCGTAGCGCTTCTTCTCGTAGAGCGAGAAGGCGTCCTGGTAGCGCCGCATGGCCTCGATCTCCTTGGCGGGCAGCTTCTGGGCTGCGACGACCTTGGGATCGGGCCGCGCCATGACCGCCTTGGGCTCCGGGCGTGGCGGCGCGGTCTTGGCGACCGGCGGCGGACTGGGAGGCTTGCGCTCCTTGGGCGCGGCAGCCGGACGACCGTTGGGGTGGCTCGGGTCGTAGACCGTGCCATCGCCGCGCACGAGCGTTCCGTCGTCGAGCAGATGGTCGGGCGTCACCAGATCGTCTTTGCGCGGGTTGCGTGCCTCGTCGCGCGCCTTCCGGTAGACCGCGTCTACTGGCGACTCCGTGCGCGGATCGACCCGCACGACCGGCAAATCGTCTTCGGTGCGGGCGCTCCGATGGGCGCGCTTCTTGTACGTGTCGAGCTCGTCTTGGACCAGGAACAGGCGGGTCTCGAGGTCCTCGACCGTCACGCCCATCGTGGCCTGGCTCTTGCGGAGCTCGACCAGCTCCGTCCGCAGCGTGTCCAGCTCCCGCCGCTGTGTCTCTACCAGCGCCGTAGCGCATCCGGTCAGCTGCGCACCGCCGAGGGCGGCAACCAGGAGAGTGCGAGCCGTTGTGCTCAGTGGTGTCACTGTATCGCTCCCCGTGCGCGGATCCCGCTTCGTTTGGCCCAGCCTGAGCGCCGGACCTGACGCATGATGATGAGGGCGCCACCGCGCCGCGTCAAAAAAGACGATCCCGCCCGAGGTGCGATCAGACGAGGTGCTCCAGACCCGGAGCCGGAAACCCACGGGTGAGCTCGCCGATCTCCGCCCGGATCCGTTCGAGTCTGCCCTCGTCCTCGACACTGGAGGCAACGCGCGCGATCCAGCCGGCGATCTGGGCCATCTCGGTGACGCCCATGCCGCGACTGGTCACCGCGGGCGTGCCGATGCGAACACCCGACGGGTCGAACGGCTTGCGTGGGTCGAACGGGATGGTGTTCATGTTCGCCACGAGCCCCGCGCGCGCCATCGCCTTCGAAAGCTTCTTGCCCGTCGTCCCCTTGCTCGTCGCGTCGAACAGGATCAGGTGGTTGTCGGTCCCGCCCGTGGCCAGCGCAAACCCATGCGTGAGCAGGCCGTCTGCCAGGGCGCGCGCGTTGCGCACCACCGCGTGTGCGTAGTCTGTGAACGAGGGCGAGGCTGCCTCGTGCAGCGCGACGGCGATAGCCGCTGTGGTGTGGTTATGCGGACCGCCCTGCAAGCCGGGAAACACGGCGCGATCGATGGCCTGCGCGTGCGCCGAGCGACACAGGATCATCGCGCCGCGCGGGCCACGGAGCGTCTTGTGCGTGGTCGTCGTCACGACGTCCGCGTGCAGCACGGGCGACGGGTGCGCGCCGCCGGCCACGAGCCCGGCGATGTGCGCGATGTCGCAGACGAGGATGGCCCCGCACTCGCGGCTGATCTCGCCGAAGGCCGCGAAGTCGATCTGGCGCGGGTAGGCGGTCGCGCCCGCGAACAGGAGCTTGGGCCGCTCTGCCAGCGCCAGCGCGCGCAGCTGGTCGTAGTCGATGAGGTGCGTCTCCGGATGGACCGTGTACTGGACACTCCGGAAGTAGGAGCCCGTAATCGAGACGCCCCAGCCGTGGGTGAGGTGACCACCGTGCGGCAGCGACAGGCCCATGACCGTATCGCCCGGCTTGCAGAAGGCGAAGTAGACGGCCAGGTTGGCCGGTGAGCCCGAGTACGGCTGTACGTTGACGTGGTCCGCTCCAAAGACGGCCTTGGCCCGCGCCTGGGCGAGCTCCTCGATGGGGTCGATGAGCTCCTGTCCCTCGTAGTAACGCTTGCGCGGGTAGCCTTCCGAGTACTTGTTGGTCAGCACCGTGCCCGTGGCCTCGAGGACGGAGCGCGAGACGTAGTTCTCGCTCGGGATGAGCCGGATGACCTCGTGTTGGCGACGCTCCTCGCGAACGATGAGGTCGTACGTCTCGGGATCGGTGAGTCGAAGCGCGTCGAGCATGGGGTCCTTGAGGCTAGGGTTGGGCTTGGATCTTGCGCAGGTGGCCCTCGACCTCGCGGTAGCCGCTGGACTCGGGTGGCGCCGAAGCGAGGTACCGGGTCAGCACGCTGACGGCGTCGGCGTTGTGCTGCAATTCGATGAGCATGAGGCCGTAGTTGTAGAGCGCGCCAAGGTCCTTGGCGTCGAGCTTGAGCGCCGCCTTGTAGCGCTCCGCGGCGCCCGCCTTGTCGCCCTTCAGATCCCGCGCCAGAGCCGCCGCCACCCACGGTCCGGCGTTTCCGGGGGCAAGGGCGCAGGCCTTCTCGGCGCGGGCGGTCGCGTCGTCGAAGCGGCCGAGGCGCGTGAGCGCGGCGGAGAGCGACCACCAGGCCTCGGCGTCGTTGGGGTGGCTTGCGAGCCAGCCGTCGAGCTGCTCCACGGCGAGCTCCGCACGACCGGAGCGACCCAACGCGTCTGCGTAGCCGAGGCGCGCCTCCCGGCTGTTGCCGTCGCGCGCCAGCGCCTTCTCGAACGTGTCCTCCGCCGCGGACAGGCGCCCCTCACGTGTGAGCGCGACCGCGAGGTTGACGAGCGGCCGGGCGTCACTCGGCAGCAGCTCGGCGGCGCGCTCGAACGCCATCTCGGCCTCGCCGTAGCGCCCGAGCCCGAGCAGCGCCAGGCCGCGGTTGGAGTGCGCTTGGCCGTCGGTCGGAAGCAGCTCAGTGGCACGATCCAAGGCCGTCAGAGCGTCACGATAGGAGCGCATCAACAGCCGCAAGGTGCCGACGGTGTAGTGCCCCGCGGGATCGTCCGGCCGGTCGCCGCAGTGCTTGAGCGCCACGCTCAGCGCGGCGTCGGGATCGCCGGCCTCGAGCCGCGTCCGCGACTCGGGCAGGCCGCGCGCAGTCGGAAACGCCGCGTCGGTCACTGGAGGCGCTGCCGTACGGCAGCCACCCGCCGCGCCAGCCAGCGCGACCAGCAGAATGAGGCGTCGCATCAGTCGGCGAAGGTCGGCCGCCAGAAGTGAACGTCTCCGGCGTCGTCGATCCAGGTGAAGGCGGCCTTCTTCGGTGCGGGGGCGACCAGCAGCTTCGGAAGCTGCTGCGTGGGGGCCGTGACGCACGCCGTTCCGAGGCTGGGCAACGCGCACACCTGGTAGGCGGCCGCGGGATCGACCCGTACGAGCGCGCCCCAGGGCTTGCCAGCGCGATCGCGCAGCAGCGCCGCCTCGGCGAGCCCCGAGAGGTGGGTCGTGGGCGTCGCGCCGTTGAGTTGCAGCACGCTGTACTTACCGTTCGTCTGGACCAGCACGAAGTCGCCGATCCCCGCCGCGCCCATGGTGTCGTTGGGTGCCCCGTCGAGCCCGGTGACCATCTTGATCAAGCCGCCGCTGTAGCCGGCCAAGACGAAACCGCTCGAGGCGGAGAGGTAGCCGAACTGGGGGACGCCCTTGGAGAGGCTCACCCCGTCGTCGATGAGCGGAGCCGGGAACGAGAGGGCGTCATCCAGCTTCACTGGAGTGCCCGCGCCCGACAGCAGCAGCAGCCCCTTGTTCCCGCCGCTGCCGCGCATCAGGCTGACCTTCGGAAAGGTCAACAGGGCTGCCTGGTCCACCTGGTCTTCGAGCGTGGTCGGCGCCGCCGGGGGCTGATACGCCTGAAGCGTGCCCGGGCTCGACTGGTCGAAGTAGTCGACCAAGGTGTAGGCGGTTCCATCGAAGCCCAGCCAGACGCCATTGATCTTGGCCTTGGCCGGGACGGCCTGAGTTAGCTTGACCTCGGAGACAGTCGCCCCCGCGAGGTGAACCACCATCACGTCCGGCTGCACCTGCTTGGTCGTGTACGCGAACGCCAGCTGACCATGCTGCGCCGCGACCTTGGCGAAGTAAAAGGTGCGATCGGTCGTGGATGCGACCAGCGTGTCGTTCTTGACGTCGAACCATCCAAACGAGCTACAGCTCGGTCCGCACGGGTGCTCCGTGTAGACCTCGGTCCCCGCGTTCCAGATGGTGGCGTGATCCGTGTCCTTCTTGTCGAACAGCTTCGCGCCCGTGGCGAAGTTCCAGCGGATGAGCTTGAACTTACCGGACGTGTCCTTGAAGCTGACCCAGACCGTCTTGTCATCCGATGGGGTCACCTCGACCGAGCCGCAACCGGCGCCGGGGTTGAGCCCGACCGACTCGCCGGGGACGAGGGCGCCCCCCTTGAGCGTGCGCATCGAGGGGCTGCCCGACGTCGTCTTACGATTGCAGACGAGCACGCGCCCGTCCGGCAGCGCGCCGTAGAAGAACAGCTCCGGCTCGTCGACGAGCAGCTTGGGGAGCGGCAAGGTCGCTCCTGCCCCGACCGCAATGAGCGTGTACAGCGAACCGACGCCGTCGCTCTTCTTCTTCACGAAGTAGACCGCGCCGTCGGCCGCCACGACGAACGGCGTCCCGGCGGCGTCGCTGAAGGTCGCGGCCACCTCCGCCTCAGCCGGCTTGGTCGCCACGTCCTTGGGCATGGCATAGAGCGCCGTGAGCGTCGTGAGCGGCGCGAGCGCCCACGTGGTGCCGTCGAGTCCGTCGAACAGCGTGGCGCTCGACTTCAGCGTGCCGTCGATCGGCTCCGTGACCGCGCCCTTGGCGGCACGGAAGAGACGTGGGGTCCCGGCGTTGTCGGTCGCCGTGACGTACGTGAAGCTGTCGATCCCGACCAGCACCGAGATGGGGGTTGGCCCGGTCGCGCCGCCGGCGCCCGAGTAGCTGACGAAGCTCGGCGCCGAGATCGCGCTCGCGCCGTTGTCCTCGAAGACGAACAGCGACGGCGGCTTGCACTTGGGGTCCCCGATGCCCGTGCAGCTCGACGGCTCCGACAGGACCACAGCGTAGGTGCCATTGCGCCCGTCGCCGAAGATGCTCTCGGTTCCCGAGACCAGCAGCGGCTTGGGGAGCTTGATATCGTCATCGCAGACATCCCCCGTGCCATCCACGTCGACATCGAGCTGGTTCGGGTCCTTGTCCGTCTTGCACTTGTCCGTCTCGTTGGGGACGCCGTCGCCATCGACGTCGCTGTCGCAGGCGTCGCCGAGCTTGTCGCCGTCGAGGTTGGCCTGGTCGTCGTTGGCGACGCACACGCAGTTGTCGGCGGTGTTCGGCTTTGCGTCGTTATCGCAGTTGTCGTCACAGGCGTCGCCCGAATTGTCTTTGTCCGTGTCTAGCTGGTCGCTGTTGGGGACCATCGGGCAGTTGTCCTCGTCGTTCAGGATCTTGTCTCCATCGCGATCAGCGTCACAGACATCTCCGAGCTTGTCCGTATCGAGGTCTTCCTGCTTCTGGTTCGGCGTGTCAGGGCAGTTGTCGAGCTCATTGAGGACCGTATCATCGTCCCGGTCCGGGTCGCACGCGTCTCCCAACGTGTCCTTGTCCAAGTTCTTTTGATCCACGTTGGCGACGTCCGGGCAGTTGTCCACGTCCGCACAGAGGGTATCGCCGTCCTTGTCGTTGTTGGCGTCCTTGGGGCACGTGTCGCACAGGTCCCCCAGCAGGTCCTTGTCCTCGTTGGCTTGGTCCGCGTTGGCGAGCTCCTTGCAGTTGTCGACCTTGTCGCAGACAGTGTCATTGTCCGGGTCGTTGACGGCGTCTCCCTTGCACGGGTCGCAGGCGTCGCCGCTCTTGTCCAGGTCGTCGTTCTCCTGGCCCGGATTCTTGTCGTTCGGGCAGTTGTCCGCGGGGCCGCACACGCCGTCGCCGTCCGGATCGTCCTCCCCACTCAGGTCGGGGCACTTGTCGCAGAGGTCACCGAGGCTGTCGGAGTCCTTGTCTTTCTGATCCGGGTTGGCCTTGGTCGGGCAGTTGTCGTTGCCCTTGAGCTTGGGCGCCAGAAACTCGCCGCCCGCGCAGACCTGGTCGTTGTCCGAGTCGTTGTCCTTGTCATTCGGGCAGCCATCACAGACGTCGCCCACGGCGTCGCCGTCCTTGTCCGCCTGATCGTCGTTCTTGACGGTAGGGCAGTTGTCCGCGTCTCCGCACTTCTTGTCCTGATCCGCGTCGTTGTCTTTGTCCTTCGGGCAAGCGTCGCAGACGTCACCCTTGCCGTCCTTGTCGCCGTCCGCTTGGTCGGTGTTCTTGTCCTTGGGGCAGTTGTCCTCGCCGTCCTTCTTGGTGTCGTCGTCGGTGTCGGCGTTGAAGCGGTCCGGGTCCGCCGTATCGACGAGCCCATCGTTGTCCGCGTCGGTCTCCGCCGGGTCGTTGTCGGCCTTGCCATCGCCGTCGGTGTCTCCGCGCACCTCGATGATCACCTTGAGCGTCGCCGTCTGAGGAGGGGTGCCGTCGTCCGTCGCTTCGAAAGTCACCTCGACGCTCTTGGTCAGCTCCGGCGGCGCGACCGTGTCGGCCTTGGGCGTCCACGTGAAGCTCTTGGCGTCCGCGTCGAAGGTCGCATCGCCCGGCTTGCTCTTGATGGTCACGGTGACCTTGTGGTTGTCGGGGTCGCTGACCGACAGCAGGACCGAGAGCGGCTTGCCCTCGATGACCGACTGCTTGTCCACTGAGGTGAACGCCGGCGGGCGGTTCTCCTTGACGTCCTGGACCGCGTCGGCCCCCTCCGACGGCAGCGCCGCGTTGATCGTACAGGCGCCCATTGCGACGCCGAGACCCATCCCAGAGGCGAGAACTGCGAGCCCTCGCGAAAACCGGAACATCGCCAAACCAGTCCGCCAAGTCATGCGCCGCAGACTAACAGAGCGCCGATCGCGCTTCAAACGCTGGGAGAGCGGGCGGCGCGATGGGGGCTAGTGCGCGATGACCTTCGTCACGTCGGCAGCAATGAGCTTGCGCACGCGGATGCCGCCGTCCTTCTCGTCGTCGGGGGTGCATTGGACCTCGACGTACGCCGCGACGGACTTCCACGCGACCTGTGCGGCCACGTGCAGGAGCTTGCCCTCGAGCTTGCCCTTGCACTTACGGGGCAGCAGCTTCGCGAGCGCAGGACCGATGGGCGCCGTCTTCGTCTCGCCGGCCTCCCCCGTTCGCATGATGACCTGGTCCTTCTCGAGCAGGATCACCGAGTCCCACTCCGCGACGCGATATCGCGCCGTGATGGCCCCTGACAGCGGCGTCGTCTCGGCCGCGCCCTTGGCCTCCAATGTGGCGTCGGTCGCCTTGCGTGCCGACTCGGACTTCTCGCGCATCTTGGCCTCGACGTCCGGGTCCTTCGTGTCCACGGCGTAGGGCTTGGTCCCCTTGATCGCGCTGCTCGACCACTTCGGTCCCGCCGCGAAGACCGGGAAGAAGCGGGTGAGCGTGCCGGTCGTGACCTCGTCGATGGCGACCCACGCGCTCGACTTCTCGGCCACGCCAAAGGGGACCTGCGAGGTCGTGCGCAGCGGGTCGCCGGCCCCGGCCCCGGCCATGGGCGCAGCCACGAGGATGGGAAGCACCAGCAAGTAACGGACGAGACGCATCGTGAGCTCCTACGGAATGGCAGGTGTCGGCACCGTCGGCGGCGGCAGCGCCTTGGGCATGGGGAGTGACGGAAGCTCGCCGGCGGGGGCGTGTCCCGACACCGGCGCGGAGAGCAGGCCGCGATCGCGCAGCAGCGCCAGCACCGGATGATCTCCGGACAACACGAGGCGCGTGTCCTTGGCGAAGGCGTCCCGATACAGCTCGAGCATGCGCAGGAAGCGGTAAAACTCCATGTCCTGGCCGAAGGCCTTGGCCTTGATGTCGATGGCGTCCGCCGTGGCTTTGCCATCGAGCTCGCGTACGCGGCGCTCGCCCTCGCCCAGGATCTGACCGCGCTCGGCGTCCGTGATGCGGTTGATGTAGCCGACGCACTTCTTGCCTACTTCGATGTACGACGAAATGTCGAAGCTGCGGTCCGCCTCGATCTGCTTGATGATGTCGTCGTGCACCTTCTGCGAGTAGTTCAAGTACTTGAAGTGCAGGTCCGCGATCTCGATGCCGAACTCCTCCCGTAGCCGCACGTTCGCGTCCTCGAGGATCTCCTTGACGACGGTGGCGCGCATGGCCTCGCTGGGCTCCGACGCGCGGAGCTTGCGCGCGGCCTCCCCGAGCGTGACGTCCGCCGCGAGCGCCTTGCGGAACTCCGGGTTCACATCCGGATTGCACTCGGGGTAGGTGTCGAAGATGGAGCGCAGGTCCACGGCCGCGCGCGCCTCGAAGTTGCGCTCCGAGCCCCGCACGAGCGAGACCAGCTTGCGGCTGCGGATGGCCTTCTGGATGCGGTCGGTGACGACGCTGTCCATGGTGGCGTGTGCCTGACGTTCGCTACCCACGGACTTGTAGAAGTTGAGCGGGTCCGCAATGCGCCAGCGCGCAAAGACGGTGTAGTCGATCTGTCGGCTGTCTAGGGTCTTGGTGTCCTTGGCGATGTCGTCCCAGGCCTGGATGCGCTTGTCGAAGTAACGCACCTCCTGCACGAAGGGCACACGCGCAAAGAGCCCCGGCTCGGCATGGACTGCGACCGGCTCGCCGAAGTTGGTGACGATGGCGTACTGGTCGATGCGAACGACGAAGAGGGACTTGTAGGCCAGGACCCCCAGCAGCACGATCGCGACCCCGATGCTGATGATGCGCGCGCTCATGGCGCACCTCCTTGCGGCGCGGTGACCTCGGGCTGGGTGGGTGCCGGCCGCGGTCGCACGGGCAACGAGAACGTGGGCGCAGCGCCCGCGTCTCGCAGCGGCAGGACCTTGAGCACGCCGGAGGCGTCATCGACGACCGTCTTCTCGACGGCGGCCTCGAGCAGCGTCCCGATGCCCTCGAGGCCCATCCACAGCCGAGTGACCTCGGGCGCGAGCCGGTATTGGCCGAGCTTGGCGTTGTAGGCCTGTGCCTCGCCCTCCGCGTTCTGGACGATCTTGGACTGCCGGCCCTCCGCCGCGCCGATGACCGTCTGACGCTGCTCCTCCGACTCGCCGCGGATCTGTTTGCGGCGCGCGTAGGCACCGATGATCTCAGATCGCACGTTGGCCACCGAACGGTTCAGCTTGTCGAAGGCCTCCTTCGCGCGCTCAGGGACCTCGCTCTTCTGAATGCTCACCGACGTGACCTCGACGCCGGTCGCGACCTCGTCGAGCGCCTTCTGCGTCAGGACCTTGGCCTGGCTGGCGATCTCGTCGTACTTCCCGGTCAGGACCTCGTCGAGGGAGTAGTCGCCGATGACCTGGCGCATGACCGGCATCGCGACGTCCTTGACCGTCTCCTCGGGATCTTTGACGTTGAACAGATAATGCCTGATGTCCTTGATCTTGTATAGCACCGACCAGCGGACATGGGCGAGCGACAGGTCGCCCGTGAGCATGAGCGACTCCGGATCGAAGCCCTTCTCGCTGACGGCCGTGACCTTGCCGGGATCGCTCCGAAAGCCGATCTCGATGCGGTGATTGCGCTCCACCGGGATCTTCAAGACGGTGTCCGCAAACGGGATCTTGAAGTGGAGTCCCGGCTCGAGCGGCTCGCCCACGGGGCGCCCGAAGCGCAGGATCACGGCCTGCTCCTCCGGCTCCACCTGAAAGAAGGACGACGCCGACACCGCCATCGCGATGAGGAGCAGGATGCCGAGGCCGATCCACTTGCCGTACTGGCGTAGCTTCTCGAGGAGTTCTTGGGGGTCGGGGAGGTCATTGCCCCCGAAGCCGCGATAATTTGACATTGTTTTTTTGTCTTCCACCGCCCGCCGAGGGCGCGCGTGGGTTCTAGCATGCGGAGCGCAGAGCACCAATTCTCACGAGCGCCCGCGCTCACTCGGGGCCGCGCGGTTGCCGATGGCGCTCCCGAGTGGTAGGGTCGCGCCGTGTAAATCCTTGACGTGTCATCGCTTTCGACCTCGGTTTCCGTTACGGAGTTTCGCTGCTTCGCCTGGGCCCCTACCTGCTCATCGACCGCATCGCCAGCGGCGGGATGGGAGAGGTGTACCTCGCGAAGCTCCAGCGCGACGCCGGCTTCGAGAAGCTCGTCGCGGTCAAGCGCATCCTGCCGCATCTCGCCGATGACCCGAGCTTCGTGCAGCTCTTCGAGGCCGAGGCGCGGCTCTCGGCCTTGCTCAATCATCCCAATGTCGTTCAGGTGTACGACTTCGGGCGTAGCGGTCGCGAGTGCTTCCTGGCCATGGAGCTCGTCGACGGTTTCGATTTGCGCGCGCTCATGGACCTCGGCGCCGTCGCCGAGAAGCCGCTCGGCCTCGCGCTGTCCGTTCGCATCGCCGCGGACGTCGCGCGTGCGCTCGACTACGCGCACCGTCGTACGGGCCCGAGCGGAGAGCCCCTCCGACTCGTGCATCGGGACGTCAGCCCCCAGAACATCCTCATCTCGCTCGATGGCGACGTGAAGGTGACCGACTTCGGGCTCGCCAAGGCCCTTCACGGCGGCGAGCGCTCGCAGTCGGGGACCATCAAGGGCAAGCTCAACTACATGGCGCCCGAGCAGGCGCGCTCCGAGGAGGTCGACGTCCGATCGGACGTCTACGCCCTGGGTGCGGTCGTCTATGAGCTGCTCTCTGGCA
Source organism: Pseudomonadota bacterium (assembly GCA_005776585.1). Taxonomy (GTDB): domain Bacteria; phylum Myxococcota_A; class UBA9042; genus SXOX01. The sequence continues at coordinate 22,707 of SXOX01000254.1, forward strand.
CGCGACTACAGCTTCCCGAGACGCCGTTCTCCGAGCTCGTCCATCGCGTCAGTGTTGGCCTCCACCGGCCGCTCGCGGACGTGGCGCCAGCGTTGCCGCTCCCGCTGGTGGAGATCGTCGAGCGGGCCCTTCAACCCGACCGGGAAGGGCGCTTCGAGTCCGCGGGGCATCTCGAGCGCGCGCTGCGCGAGGCCGCCGAGCGGCTCAGGCTGAGCGCCAGCAGCGACACCCTCGCCGAGTACGTCCGGCGCTTTGCGCCGCTGCGCAAGGTGCAAGCCTCGCTCGCCCGACTGCCCCAGCCCGATGAGCCCGGCGCGCCCGAGGAGACGATCGCGGGCCGTCGGCCCATCACGCGGCAGGCCGCCGAAGCGCTCGCCCACGAGGACGAGTTCTCGCAGCCAGACCTGCCCCGCCGTGAGCGAACGCGTCTCGATCCGTCGGGTGGCCCGATCGGGCCCAACCGTCGGCCCTGGATCATCGCGGCCATCGGGCTGGCCATCGTTGCGCTCGCTGCTGTCTATTCCTCGCTGCGCGCCCAGATGGATGAGGCCCGCGCCGACGCGCCGAGGACCGACCGGGGCGTCGAGCCGGTCGTGCAGAGCGAGCCGCCCCGCTCCAGCCCGCCGGCGGACCCGGAGACTCCGCAGAAGCCCACGGAGCCCAAGATTCCGCCGCCGTCGGTGGCCATCAACCTCTCTGGAGCGCCGGTGGGTGCGACCTGCTACGTCTACGACACGCTGCGCGATCGCGATCTGCTCACGGGGCCCTGCCCCCCGTCGCTGCTCGTGAGCCCGGGTCCCATCCGAATCCAGGTCACTGCGCCCATGCACGCGCCCAAGATGGCCAACGTGGTCGTCAGCCCCGAGAAGCCGTACGACTTCGACGCGTCCCTCGACATCGCCGGCGAGGGCCCGTGCACGATTCGCGTGGTCACCACGCCCTCCAACGCCCTGGTCACGCTGGACGGCAAGCCCTTGCCCGACCGCAGCCCGACGCTCCTCGCGAGCATCGCGCCCGGGGAGCATCGCATGCTCATCCAGAAGGCGGGCTACATCGTCCGCGACGAGACGGTGACCTGCGTCCCGACCGCCCCAGGTGAGCTCAAGTACACGCTGGCGCCGTCGGACATCACGCTCACCGTCGATGGCCGGCAGCACGTGATCCCCGTCGGCGGCGGTGGCAACTACTCGACCAGCGGCGGCGCCGTCCGCGTCAAGGCGCTGGCGCGCGCGACCGGCGTGCAGGTCACGCTCGAGTCCAACCTCCCCGCGAGCGTCGCGCTCGACGGCAAGGACGTCGGGCCCACGCCGGCCACCTTCTCGCTCGTGTTCGGCAAGAGCCACAGAGCCGAGCTGCGCCGACCCACTCGGCCAGTGGACGTCGTGCACATGAAGGCACTCATCGGCTTCCCCAACTGATGGCGGCTTGACCGCGTGCGCCGGCCCCTCTAGCGTCAGCGCCCGATGAGCTCGGCAACGACCGTCCTGTCAAAGCGCCCCGCGGGCATGGCCGTCCGCGCCTACGTCACGGTGTCCGCGGCCGTGCTGCTGGCGCTCGCGGTTCTGCTCCTCCTCGCCCGGGTTCGCGCAGGACGGCCGCAGGCGCAGGTCGCCGAGAAGCTTGCGCGGACCGGCGCCTTCGAGCGGCTGGACTTTCGTTGGCCGGACACGGCCTTGCAAAGCCTCGAGGCGGCTCCGTGGGCCACCGAGTCGGAGCGTCCTGCCACCGCGGACCTCGGCGGCGGTGTGGTCCTGGTCAACCTCTGGGCGACCTGGTGCAAGCCGTGCCGCACCGAGCTCCGGGACCTCGTGCGCGTCTTCCGCGAGTTTCAGTCCCGGGGCGTCCGCCTCGTGCTGGTGAGCTACGACGACGACTGGGACGCTCAGAAGGCGCTCTTCGACGAGATCCTGGGCGGTCCTCCGGCGGGCGTCATGCTCCTACGCGACCCCAAGGGCCGCGGCGACGGCCAGGCGAGCGGCGGTCCAGACACGCTGTGGGGACGTCTCGGCGCGACGGGCATCCCCGAGACGTTCTTCGTCAACCGCGGGCGCGTCGTCGGCAAGGCCATCGGTGACATCGGCTGGACGGCGACCGAGATTCGCGACTACCTCGACGCGCTCGTAGGCGGCGGGTGAGCGCAAACGGGCCTGCGCACCCGTCATCGCCGGGTCCGAGCCCCGCGCCCGCCATCGCGCTGTGCCTGGCCTTCGTCGGCGCTGGACTCGGCGGACTGGCGATCACCCCGGATGGCCCGGAAGCGGCCGTTGCGGACTTTACGCCGCCCAGGGTCTGTCCGGACTCCACGACGCTCGACCCCTTGTGGGACGCCGATCGCGCCACGTGGGAGCGCTATCCGCTCGACGAGGTCGCGCAAGAGGCCCTCTCGGCCTTCGAGGCGCTGGGCGCGGCGGAGCTGAAGGCCGGCGGGCGAGCCGACGACGGACCGTTCCTCGAGGCGACCGAGCGCGCCGTCGAGGCGCTGTCGGTGGTCTATGCCCGCGTGGGTGAAGAGGGCTATCGGGCGCTCGGGCAGCGCGTCGAGGATCGCTTCGTGCGTGCGGTGATGCAGGTCCTCGCTCGGGCACACGCGGAGCGCGTCGAGGTGCGCGACTGGCTCTACCGCAACGCCACCGACCCCATGGCGACCGAGCTTGCGGCCGTTGGCGGGACGTTTCTGAATGCGGCGGTGGACTGGGGCCTCATCCGCGACGGTCGGGTTCGCGAGGGCTGCGTCGCACTCCTCCGAGTCCACTTCCGGCTTCGGTGGGCTCGCTTTGTCAACGACATCAAGGACTACACGATGCTCCTCCGCCGCCCGGAGCTGCTCGCCTTGTGGCGTTGGCGGGTCGAGGGCGACGTGTCTCTGCCCAAGGCGCAGCGCCTCGAGGTCGTGCGCTGGATTCGCGACCTCGATCCGAGCTACCCCGCCGTGCGGCGCCTCTCGCTCGTGTTCGCCAGCCTCGGGGACCACGCGTCGGCGTTGGAGTTCGCGCGGGAGGCGGTGCTTCAGGAGCCCTTCGACGCGACCTTGCGCGCCAACCTGGACGCGCTGCTGGCCCCCGCACCCTGAGCCTGGACCGAAACCGCGCATTTGCTTGCGGTAGGGCCCGAGCCGCCCCATGATTCCAAGTTCCGATGGCTCGAAACACCGCACATAAAACACGTTCCGGAGCGCCCTCGCGCCCCACGAGCGCCGGCACCAGCGCTCGACCCGAGCCGCGCACCCACCGCGGAGGCTTGGAGGCCTACGGCCTCGTCATCGCCGCCTTCGGCGTCCTGCTGCTGTTGGCGCTGGTGTCCTCGAACCCGACCGACGTGGGCCTACTCCCCAAGCTTCGCTCGGGCGCGACGAAAAACCTCGTCGGCCCCGTCGGCGCGCACATCGCGGATTTGCTCTACCGCCTCCTGGGTATCACGGCCTACGTCATCGCCTCGACGTTCCTCTACTTCGCCGGGATGCTCCTCGCCGGTCAGCGTCGGTCGATTCGCGGCGGCGGTGTCCTGGCGTTCGTGCTGACCCTGCTGTTCACCTGCATCGGCGCCCACCTGCTGCTGAACGCCTATCGCCCGTTCGGGCACCTCTCCGGCGGCGCCGTCGGTGCCTGGGCCGGCGAGATCCTGCGCGCGCTCTTTGCCACGACCGGGGCCGGCATCCTCACCGCCGCGGGCCTCATCGCCTCGCTCGTGCGGCTCTTTGGGACGACGGTGTCAGCCGTCGTGCTCGCGCCCGCGCGTGCCGTCCGATGGGCCGCGGGCCGCATCGAGGCGTGGCAGGTGGCCCGTGCGGAGGCGCTCGAAGCCGACGACGACCGCGAACCGGACGAGGCCGACCCGGGTGAGCCGGTCAGCGCCATCGTCCTCCCCGAGCCGGAGAGCGGCGACCGCGTCGTGATGCCGACGCGCCTCGAGCCGGTGCCAACCGCGCCTGCCGTGACCACGGAGCGCCCGCTGGCGCCGGTCGTTCCCATCGGACGCGCGACGGTGCGGCCGCCTGCCGGGCTGCCGACCGGCCCGCCACCGTTGCCGACGTCTGGGCCGACCTCTGGGCCAACGTCCGTGCCGACGTCCTTGCCGCGCACGCTTCCGCCGTCCCTGCCCGGCGCCGACGATGAGGACGGCGACGAGGACGAGCTTCCCGCGGCCTCGCCGAGCCGACCGCGCGCCCCGAACGGCGCCAACGGCGTCGAGATCGCCGATCCGCTGCCCGTCCGCGCGCCCGTCATCTCCGACCCCGTGCCGGCGCGTGATCTGCCTGACTTCGCCAAGCAGACCAAGCTCCCGCTCGAGACGGACGTGCCGGAGGGGCCGCGGCTCCCCTACGAATTCCCGTCGCTCACCATCTTGGACTACGAGCCGCCGGCGCGTGGCGCGGTCGACCGCGACGCACTCGAGCGGGCTGCGCGCACGCTCGAAGCCAAGCTCGTCGACTTTGGCGTCAAGGGCGAGGTCGTGCGGATCCAGCCCGGCCCCGTCGTCACCATGTTCGAGTATCGCCCCGCGCCCGGGATCAAGATCTCCAAGATCGAGGGCCTGGTCAACGATCTCACGATGGCGCTGCACGCGCTCCGCATCCGCATCGTCGCGCCGATTCCAGGCAAGGACGTCGTCGGCGTCGAGGTCCCGTCAGCAGTTCGAGAGACGGTGTACTTGAAGGAGATCCTCGCGTCTCCCGAGTTCCAGCAGACGCGGGCGCGCCTGCCGATCGCGTTGGGCAAGGAC
>SXOX01000255.1 GCA_005776585.1 Pseudomonadota bacterium
CCGCTGCCGGAGGCGCAGCTCGACCGGTTCCTCTTCAAGCTCAAGGTCGGCTTCCCCGAGCGCGAGGAGCTGCACAGCATCCTGGAGCGCACGACGCAGGGGAACGATCCGGAGATCCGTGCGGTCGTCGACGCCGAGGAGATCCAGGCCATGCGGCAGCTCGCGCTGGACGTGCCGGTCGCGCGCCACGTGCAGGACTATGCCATCCGCGTCGTCGAGGCCACGCACCCCGATCTCAAGGACGCGCCGGACGTGACCAAGAAGTACATCCGCTACGGCGCCTCACCGCGCGGTGCGCAGGGCCTCGTGCTCGCGGCCAAGGTACGGGCCGTGATGGACGGCCGCTTCAACGTCTCAGTCGACGACATCCGTCATGTGCTCAAGCCCACGCTCCGCCACCGCATCATCCTGAACTTCGAGGGCGAGGCGGAGGGCATCTCGCAGGACAAGGTGCTCGACCAGCTGTTGCAGAGCGTGCGCGAGGGTCGCTGATGGCGTTCTGGCCGTTCAGGAAGCGCGTGGCTGCGGCTACGGCGCCGGTCATCGAGCGAGCGCCGCGGCATACGCCGTCCCGCGTGTTCGACGAGGCGTTCCTGCATCGGCTGGAGTCTCTGTATCTCGTCTCGCGCAAGATCGCGGCGGGCCGCGAGCACGCGGAGCGCCGGTCCAAGAAGATTGGCTCCGGCTTGGAGTTCGCCGATCACCGCGACTACACGCCGGGCGACGACATCCGCCACCTCGACTGGCAGGTCTACGCGCGCACCGAGAAGATGCTGCTCCGCCGCTACGAGGAGGAGGAGGACCTGGTCGTCTACTTCCTGCTCGACGCGAGCCGCTCGATGGGCATGGGCCTGGGCGAGGTCACCAAGCTCGACCTCGCGATTCGGCTCGCGGCGGCGCTTGGCTACGTGGCGCTCGCCAACCTGGACCGCATGTGCGTCGTGCCGTTTGGCGACAAGATCCTCGAGCGCATGCCGCCGACCCGGGGTAAGAACCAGATCTTCAAGGTCTTTCGCTTCCTGGAGGGCATCGAAGCCGGCGGCCCCACGTCGCTCGAAGAGGCTGCGCGCAAGTTCGTCCACCAGAACAAGCGCCGCGGCATGGTCGTCGTACTGAGCGACTTCTACGATCCCAAGGGCTACGAGACGGCCCTGAACGTGCTCCGCTACCACGGCTACGAGGTCCTGGCCGTCCATCTGTTCGACGAGGCGGAGCTCACGCCGGAGGCCCTGCGGGGCGACCTCTCGGTCATCGACTGTGAGACCGGCGAGATGAAGGAGGTCACGATCACGCCGCGGCTCCTGGCCAAGTACCGCGAGGTGCACGCGCGGTTCTCGGACACGCTGCGCGACTTCTGCAAGAAGTCCCAGATCGGCTACTTCAAGACGCCCATCCAGGTGCCCTACGACGACGTCGTGCTCCGCATCTTCCGTAGCGGCGGGTTTCTCCAGTGACCTTCACCGCGCTCACCCTCGGGATGTGGGGCACGCTCTTTGGTGGCGTCGCGGGCGTCATCACGCTGCTCTACATGCTCCGCCTGCGTCGCCGGAAGGTCGAGGTGCCCTTCTCGCCGCTCTGGCAGCAGGTCGTCTCGGACAAGCAGGCCACGCGCCTGTTCTCGTGGGTCAAGCGCGTCTTCAGCCTGTTGTTGCAGCTGCTGCTCGTGGCGCTGCTGGTCACGGCCATCGCCGATCCCAAGCTCGACGGCGATTGGACCACGGTGCGCGAGGGCGCAGCGGCGTCGCGCTCCAAGCCGGAGCCGGCCCACGTGCTCCTGGTGGTGGACACCTCCGCGTCGATGGCCGCAACCGATGTCGGCGCCGACGGGACCACCGCGCGCATCGAGCTCGCGCGACGCAAGGCCAAGGAGGTGCTCGGCACGCTGAAGAAGGGCGACCTCGTCATGCTGGCACGCATGGATCGCGACCTCACGGTGCTCACCGACTGGACGGACTCACGCGAGTCGGTCGGCCAGCTCATCGACCGACTCGAGGCCATCGACGCCAGCACGAACCCCGAGACGATGATGTCGTTTGCTAGAAACGCCGTCCGCGGCCTCAGCGACGCGCGCGTGCTGCTTGTGACCGATCGCGCCTTCGCCCCAGTGGACAGCGCGTTGGCGAAGTCGATCCACCTCGCTCTCGTGCCCCTCGAGGTCGACCCGAAGCGCGCGCACGACAACCTCGCTGTGCTCGACTTCGTGGTCCGCTCGCACCTCGGCAACGCGCTCAGCTATGCGATGTACGCGCGGGTCAAGAACCTCGCCGAGCGCCCGGTCACCGCGCGCGCCTACGTCACCGCGTGCGACAGGTGCCGGAGCCGGGACGACTTCGTCCAGGCCGCGCCGGCGGTCCCGCCCTTCGAGCTCACGTTGGCCGCGGGTGAAGAAAAGCTGCTCGAGCGCGAGGGCCTCACGTTCACGGGGAGCCGCGCCGCGCTGCGGATCGAGGCCGTCGAAGGCGCCGACTTTCGCGATGTGCTCGCCTCGGACGACGTCGCGTTCGCGACGGTGCCCAAGCGCAAGCAGGTCAAGATTCAGCTCGTCGGCAAGCCCAACCTGTTCCTGCAGGCCGTGCTCGAAGCGCGCTCGCAGGTGGACGTGACCCGCACCGAGACGTTCCAGAGCGCCAAGGGCTTCGATCTCACGGTATTCGACGGGTTGGCCCCCAAGCTGGAGGAGCCCGGCAACTTCATCTACGTCAACGCGAGCGGTGAAGGTCGCCCGTACGCCGGCCAGGGCGACGTCGAGGGCGGCGCGCTCAAGGTGCCCGACGCCGTCAAGAACCATCCGCTCATGCGCTTCGTACGCTTCGTCGAGGTCGAGCCGCAGCGGGTTCAGCGCATGGCCGCCAAGAAGGGCGACCTCGTGCTCGCCCGGACACGCGCGGGGCAGCCCGCCATGCTGGCGCGGTCGGACGCCGAGCGCCGGTTCGTGGCCGTGGGCTTCGACGCCATCGCTTCGGAGTGGGTCGGACACTTCAGCTACTCGATCTTCTTCGTGAACACGATCAACTGGTTCTTCCGCGAGGAGAGCCAGCTCGAGCGCGCCCAGAGCCTGGCGCGACGCTGGGACGTCGCGGTGCGGTGGAAGGGCCTCGACCAGGTCCAGGTCGTGCGCCCTGATGGCGGGACCGAGGACTCGCTCGTCGACGGCTCGGGTCGGCTCGTCTACACCGGCCGCATGGCGGGGATGACTGAGCTCCGGCACCCGAGCCCCGCGACCGACGGCGACAAGGAACCGCAGGTCGTCGCCGCCGCGCTTCAGAGCCCCGAGGAGTCGGATCTCGCGCCGCGGGACGCGCCCGACGTGGCGGTGTGGCAGCGCCCGCCGCCGGAGCTGGCTGCGGCCCTTCCCGCCTTCGATCTCGGCGGTGCCAAGCCCTGGCAGTGGCTCGTGCTCCTCGCGCTCGGCCTCGTGTGCGTGGAATGGCTGACCTTCCACAGGCGCTGGACGGTCTGACATGAGCTTCGTCCGCCGCCACCGCCTCGCCATCGGCTACGTCCTGGTCGCCTCCGCCATGGCTGCGCTGGGGCTCGCCGCCACGTGGTTCTACCCCGACGTCGTCCTATGGCTCGGCGCGCACGGCTATGAGCTGGAGGAGCCGCGCTTCCTGTGGGTCACGGCCATCATCCCGCTGCTGTGGTTCGTGCGGCTGCACTCGCTCACCGACCTGCCGCTGCTGCAGCAGCTCCTGTCGACCGCGCTCCGCTCGGCGATGATCGTCGCGCTGGCCGCCGGCCTCACCGGCGTCACGCGGCTGTCGCACGAGTCCAAGAAGGTCGCGACGGTCGTCCTCGTCGACGTCTCCGACTCGGTCCCCGACGCCGTCCTCACGACCGCGCACGCGCACGTCCAGGCACTGTTCACGGCCAAGCAGCCCGAGGACACGGTGCGGCTCGTGACCTTCGCCGAGCAAGCGCAGGCCGTTCCAATGACGCCGGATGCCGAAGGGAAGGTCCCGGCCATCACGCGGCATACGACCGGCACCCTGGGCACGAACCTCGAGGAGGCCATGCGCCTCGCCTACAGCCTGTATCCGCCAGGTCACCTCAAGCGGCTGGTCGTAGTGACCGACGGCAACGAGACCGCGGGCAACGCGCTGACGGAGGCGGAGACCGCGCGCCGGCTGGGCATTACGGTGAGCCACCTCACGCTGCCGGCGCTTCCGCCCCGCCACGAGCTCATGGTCACGGGCTTCGACGTGCCCGACGACCTCGAGGTCAACGTGCCGTTCGACGTCGGCGGGAGCCTGCTGGCGAGCTCGGCCGGTCGCGCCAAGTGCACGCTGCTCGTCGACCGCGTCAACGCCGGGACGTCGACCGTGGACCACGGCGCGGGCGAGACCTCCGTCCACTTCGCCGACGTGCGCGTCAAGTCCGGAGGCGAGCACGCGTTTCGCATCGACTGCGTGCCGGCAGCTCCGGAGGGTGCGACCCCCGAGGCGCTCGCCGCGCTCGATGGCTTCACGACCAACAACCACTTCGAGGCCTCGCGGCTCGTGCCGGAGAAGAAGAAGCTGCTCTACGTCGAGGGCGAGGGCCTCTACTCCAAGGCGTTCCGCGACGCGATGGCCGACGACTTCGAGGTCGAGGTGCGCGGCGCGCGCGGCCTGCCACGCTCGCTGGAGGACGCGCGGAAGTTCCAGGCCATCGTGGTCTCCGACGTCCCGCAGAAGACGCCCTTGTTCCTGGAGAACATCACGACTGGCCAACAGCGGATGCTCCACGAGTACGCCAACCTCGGCGGCCTGCTCGTGTTCATGGGCGGCCAGGACAGCCTCGGGCCTGGCGGCTACTCGGGCAGCTACCTCGAGCGCCAGGTGCTGCCCGTCAAGCTCGACGTGGAGCACGAGAAGGAGACGCCGCGCGTCGCGTTGGCCATCGTCATGGACCGCTCGGGCTCAATGCAGGGCAAGAAGATCGAGCTCGCCAAGGAGGCGGCCATTCAGACGCTCACGGCGCTCAATCGGGACGACCGCGTGGGCGTCATCGCCTTTGATAATGCGCCCATGAAGCTCATCGGCATGACCTCGGCCCGCAACGCGACGCTGTTCGAGGCCAAGATGCGCTCGCTCGTGCCGGGTGGCGGAACCTCGATCTACCCGGCGCTCGAGGCCGGCTTCCGCATGCTGGAGGGCACGCCGGCGCAGGTGAAGCACGTGATTCTGCTCACCGATGGCCAATCGCCCAAGGAGGGGATGTTCTACCTCGTCGAGCAGGCCGCGCGGAAGGGCATCACGGTGTCGGCAATCGCCATCGGTCGGGGCTCCGACACGGCCCTGCTGGCGGGCATCGCCGAGCACGGGCGCGGCCGCTACTACTACACGGAGAGCCCGGAGGCGATCCCCAAGCTGTTCTTGGACGAGACCAAGGAGATTACGAAGGACGCGGTGGTCTCGGAGAGCTTCAAGGCGGTGCTGGCAAAAGAGCACGCGGGGCTGCGCTTCTTGAAGGGCATCGACCTCGCGAGCGCGCCGCCGCTTTCGGGTCACGTGACGACGCAGGCCAAGAAGGGCGTCGACGTCATCCTCAAGACCCAGACGGGAGAGCCGCTGCTCGTGCGCTGGAAGCGCGAGAAGGGCTGGGTCTACGTATGGACGAGCGACATCAAGAACAAGTGGGCCTCGAAGTGGATTCGATGGGCGGGCTTTGCGCCCTTCTGGCGGCAGCTGGTCAAGGACGCCATGCCCGAGGAGAAGAAGGACACGGTCTTCCCCATCGAGCTGGCCGTCGCGCGCGGCAAGCTCACGGTGTCCACCGACGCGGTCGACGCCAATGACCAGTTCATCGGCGGCGTGACCAGCCGAGCCACCATCGTCGAGCCCGACGGCGCACGCCGCGAGGTCACGCTCTCTCAGACCGCGCCAGGTCGGCTCTCGGCGGAGCTGCCCGTGTCAAAGTACGGGCCCTACCGGGTCGACGTGGTGCACGAGCGCGAGGGGCAGAAGATCGCCATCTCGAACGCGCGCGCGGCCTACCCTTACGCGGAGGAGCACCTGCACTTCGAGCCCGATCTCTCTCGCGTCCAGGCGCTCACCCGCGCCACGGGCGGCTTCGTGGATCCCACCGCGAACGATCTCCTCGCCCGCAGCGGTGAGGTTCTGGCCAGCCGTGAGCCGGTCTGGCACTGGCCCGTCTACGCCGTGCTCGCCGTGCTGCTGCTCGACGTGCTGCTCCGTCGTGTCCGCCTCTGGCGCGCCCGCACCCTCCGCTGGGGCGAGCTCGGTTAGCCCGCTTTTACAAAACCGTGACCAAACGGGTGCAGCCAACGGAGCCACGACCAGCTACAGTGGTGAAGGAGCTTGGCGAACGTCGCTGGGCCCGCTGATCCTCCTGCCGGGAGCCTCGCCGATGTCACTCCGTCCCGTTGAAGTCCAAGCGTCCAAGTCGCTGCACGCGGCCATCGCCCCCTTTCGCAAGCCGATCATGCGCCGCAGTGTCATTCAGATCGTCAACACCGTGGTCCCGCTCGTCGCGTCCTGGGTGCTCGCGTACGTGCTCTGGCCCATCTCGATCGCCGCGTCGCTCGCCTGCGCGGTCGTCCTTGGGCTCGTCTCCGTGCGGCTGTTCGTGCTGGGACACGACGCGGGACACAGCGCCTTTTTCACGTCGCGCAAGGCCAACGAGACCTTTGGTTTCTGGGCCCACGCGCTCGTCTATACGCCGTTTTCGCTCTGGCGCCATGGGCACGCGTTGCACCACGCCCACTCGGCCGACGTCGCTTGGGCCGGGGTCGGCTACTTCTGGACCATGACGTTGCAGCAGTATCGGCAGTCACCATGGTGGACGCGCCTTGGCTACCGGGCCTATCGCCATCCCATCGTGCTGTTCGGGATCGGTGGCTTCTGGCTGTTCGCGGTGCAGTATCGGATCACGCCTCCGGGCTCGACCTGGGAGATGCGGCGCCACGTGTGGGGCACGAACCTCCTGTGGGCCGCCCTCGTCGGTGGGCTCTGCCTGCTCGTCGATCCGTGGGCCGTGCTCGCGATCCAGCTCACCAGCGCCTACGTTGCCATGACGCTCGGCCTGTGGCTCTTCTATGCGCAGCACCACTATGAGGACGCGTACTGGGGTCAGGGCGCGGAGTGGAACTACGATCGCTCCGCCATCGAGGGCAGCAGCTACCTGGACCTGCCGGCGTGGCTCCACTGGGTTTCGGCCAACATCGGCTACCACCACGTGCACCACATCAGCCCCAAGGTGCCCAACTACCGGCTCGCCGAGTGCCACGCTGCGGTGCCTCAGCTCGCTGCGGTGGAGCCGCTGACGGTGCGCCAGGCCGTGCGCGGCATGACGCTGACGCTGGTGGACACGGACACGCTGCGCCTCGTCGGCTTCGACGCAGTGCGGCAGAACGAGGCCTCGCCGATCGTTGCGCCGGCCGTGGTCGCCGCTCCCGTTCCGCCGGTCGCCTAGGCCCGGCGATAGACCTCGACGCCTACGTCGTGGACGGGGCCGTCGAACCGCTCCCCCACCCGATCGATGACGAAGGTCCCCGGCCGGACCAGATCCAACGCCTCGACGGCGCGCCCGTCGTGCAGCGCCTCATAGCTCGGCTGCGCCAGATCGACGGCGTGGTCGAGCGCCGCGCGAAAGCCCAGGCGCTGCGCGGCCGACCGCCATGCGGGAGCCACCGTCATCGGGAGCGCCTCCGCCGCGTCGCCCGAGCCGTACCCGATGAGCCCGAAGTGCCGGCCGGCCAGATCCTGCCCGCGCTCGAGGGCCTGCTCCAGACCGGCAGCGATCCACGCCGGCAGCGCCGCAGTGTAGAGGTTGCCAAGGTCCATCATCGCGTCGGTGCCGAGCGCGAGCTTGCGGGACGCGAGGTCCTTGAACTGCGCGTCCTGGCGCACTGCGCGCAGGAGCTTCGAGAGCACCGGCCATGGCTCGGACTCGACCTCATCGCGAAGCGCCAGCGTGAGCAGGTCTGGCAGGGACTGCGCCTCGGCGCGCACCGCGGCGAGCGAGACCTCGGCGGTCTGACACAGCGTGGCCAGGCGCTCCGCGGCGTCCGGCGAGTGGACCAGCGCGAACGCGTAGAGCGCGGCGAGGCCGCTCACCGGCATCCCGTGGTCGGGGCGGTGAAAGAAGCGGCCCTCGAAACGGTCGAACAGCGCCAAGGGCGCGACGCCGTGGCGCTCGGCCATCGTGAGGAAGGCGTGGACGACCTCATCGAGATAGCAGGCGGTCGAGAACTTGCCATTGAAGACCGGGAAGTCGTGGCGCCGAGCGGTCGTGTCCGCGTAGCCCGGCACGTCGTGGCGACCGACGGGCTTGCGGAAGTCGAGTGCGCGATAGCTGGCCGCCGAGCCGGCGTGCGCCAGGTCGACCGAGAAGAGCGTCGGGTCCCGCGTGACGAGCATCGCCACGGCTCCCGCGCCTTGCGTCTGCTCACCGGTGCTGCCGCGCGCGTACTCGGCGATGTCGCCCGAGACGACGATTGCGACGCGGTCGGCGCCGTCGGTGGCCACGTACCGCAGCGCGCTCTTCAGCGCGTAGATCCCGCCGAGGCACGCGTGCTTGGTCTCCGGCACCTCGACGTGCCGTGACAGCGCAGGCCGACCTGAGGCCACAAGCGCCGCGTCGACCATGCCCTTGACGATGATGGCGCCGGCAGAGTTGTCGCTGCTCGACTCGGTCCCGAGAGCCAGCATGCCGACCTGCTCGGGCCGCACGTCGTAGGCGTCGATGAGCCGCAGGACGGCCGTTGCCGCCATCGTGTAGACGTTCTCGTTGGGCGCCGACATGCGAAAGCTTCGACCCACGACGGCCTGGACCTTGGGCCAGACGTTGCCGGTCCACGCGCACCAGTCCTCGAGCCGGACGCGCGGGGCGGGCACGTACATCGACATTCCACTGACACCAACCTGCAACCACTCGTTCATAATCGACTCTCCCGTTGACAACTCGCTGACGTTGAGGCGCGCAGTTATCACCGGGGACCGGCGTCGTGTCAAGACGCGCGATGCTTCGGGCGGGGTAGACGTCGTTGGGCGTGGGAGAGAGCTACTTGCCGCGCGCCTTCATCGTGCCCGCCGCGGCCTTGCAGGCGTCGCGGACCTTGAAGACCTTGACCTCCCACACGCGGCCGTCGGCGCCCTGCTGCTCGTGCACCTCGAAGTAGGGGTCGGTCTGCGCGATGGCCTCGACCTTCTTGAGCGACTTGGCGCTCCCCAGGTTCCCGAGGTTCACGCACCCGAGCCGCCGGCTCTCCACCGCGCTCGACGCGAGCACCTCGACGGCAAGCTTCTCGCCGTGCGCCTGGCACTTCGCCTCGTTGAAGTAGAAGAGGAAGTTGGCGACCGTGGCGTCGTTGGCGCCGGTGAGCGCGCTGGCGAGAGCATCGCAGTGGTCGTGGTGCTTGCCGCTCAGGAGCCAGTAAGCGAGGTGGTTGGCGGCCTGAAAGCCCTGCTCGACCGGCAGGAAACGGGTGCCCTTGTGCTCGGCGGCGTAGCGCTTGAACGCCGCGACGACGGGCAGCCCGTCTCCCTCGAGCGCCTTGAGGACCTTGACGCCGATGGCGGCCGAGCCGAAGTCGCCGATATTGGCGAGCTTCTCGAAGACGAGGTCGTAGTTGCCGCACTTCGCCATGCGGCGCGCCCACTTCGTGTAGTGCTCCTGGCCTGAGCCGGACGCGGCGGCGCTCGCGTGATCGTAGCGCGCGGCCAGGGTCTTGCAGTCGCCGCTGTCGGAGTCGCCCTCAGCGGCCTTGAGCTCGAGGCAGGCCTTACGGCGCACGTCCTTGTTCGCTTCGATCGTGACCATCTGCGTGTGCGTCGTTCCGGGCGGGACCTCGCGCGAGTCGGGGTCGCCCAGCGACGCGTCGGAGCAGAGTGCGGTGAGCTTGGCCAGATCGCGCGCCGCCTTGGCGTCCTCGAACTCCTTGGCCGCGTCGCGCGAGCCGGGACCGCTCACGAACAAGCCGCAGCCCGAGGCCGCAGTCAGTGTGAGCATGATGAGCGTGAATAACAGTGAGTGACGAATGGACACGAGACGCCTCCGTGGTCGCGTAATCGGTGTGCTGCGCGCCCGTCGACCCCCTGCCGACGCGCTGCGGCGGCGGAAGATTACGTCGGTCTTGAAACCGCGGCAAACTTTGTAAGGGATCGGTCAGACCAAACGCGCGGCGACGATAGCTCAGGGCTTTCGAATGCAAAGAAACGCGGCGTCCGGCCCGCTCGAGGTGACCGACTTGCAGGCAAAGCCATCGGGACACCCGTCGGGCGGGCAAGATCCGGAGCAGTAGGCCGGCGCCGGCTCGGCCACGCACGTGTTGGCCTGACAGTCCGTGTTCTTGGTGCACGGAGCGCCGAAGTCGAGCAACGGGGTCTTGCCGGAGTCGATGGCGGCGTCCACGGGCGTTGTCTCAGGGCCCGCGGTCTCGGGAGCAGTATCGGTCGGGGCGCCCGAATCCGCGGTGACCTGTGCGTCGGGGCTGATTGGGCTCGTCGTGTCCGGCGCCGTGCCTCCGGCGTCGACCGCCGTCGACGTGACCGTCTTGCACGACATGGATGGACACGCCTGGAGCGCGTCGCACTTCGTCTCGGACATCACACAGCGTAGGGACTCGGTGACCCCCGTACAGACGGCCTTGGTCTTCCCAAACGCGTCGTCACAGTAGGCGGCGCATGCGGTAGGGTTCGGCGGTGCGGTCTTGCACTGCGAGGACAGCTCAGTGCACCGGGCGCGGCACTGGTCGTAGGTCACCGGCTCCGTCGACTTCGACGCGCATCCAGCGACCGACAGCAGAGCCACCATCATGGAATGTTGCCTTGGCATCAAGACTCCTTCATCTCGCCGCCCGTTCTCGGATTGCTTTCGCCGAGGCGAGGACCATGGTGAGCGTGCGCGTGATGGTGGTACGTCAGCGACGACAATAGGTCAAGATAAAGCCACTGGCCCCACACGCGCCCGCACATGAGCCACATGTGCGAAGGGCGCCAGATTCCTCCAGATCGCACGACGTGAGGCTGGCACGGCATGTGCTGAGCTTTGAGGCACACCGAAGGGCACGGGATCGCCCCGAACCAACTACGAGGGAGGTTTGCATGATCAAGATAAACATCGTCACTTTTGGGGTGGCCGTCACCGCAATGGCCTGCGCGGAACTGACGCGCGCTGAGGGAACCACGGACAGCGTGGCCGGTAGTTCGGACACGACGCCCGTTGCGGACGCCGGTCCAGCAGGATCGGCGGCGACCGAGGTGTCCACGCTCGCGCAGCTCGCCACGCCGGACACCATGCGCGCTCCGGACGTCGCCAAGACGTGCGCCGCCGACTGCGCCGAGGACCAAGCGTGCGTCGACGGCGTGTGCGTGTGGCTCGCAAGGACGGCCGCGCTCGGCGAGCCGTGCGACGTGGCGAAGAACGTCACCTGTGAGTCGAGCACCGTGTGCGCCGACCAAGGCGACCCGATGGACACGCGGTGCCACCTTCCGTGCGACGGCGTCGCGCTCTATTGCGCCGATCAGTCGATTTGTCTGCCCAAGACCAAGACCGCGCCGGCGGTGTGCACGCTGGGCGGGCCGTCGAAGCTGGACCAGGTCTGCGAACAGCCCTTCGACTGCGCCAACGGCGGCCTGTGCGTCAAGGACACCAGCACCGCGGCGCACTGCTGGAAGTCCTGCAACATGGCGAAGCCGGAGTGCCCGGGGATGGACCACCCGATGTGCCTGGAGGCGAGCACCAGCTGGATCCTGGGCGTGTGCTGCGACGTGAAGATCACGTGCGTCGGCGGCGGGAAGTTGGGCCTCAAGAGCATCAGCTGCGAGGACCCCGAGGGCGTCAAGGAGACCGGCTGCGCGTCGACGACCATCTGCAACAGCGGGAAGTGCCACTACACGAGCTACACGTGCGGCTACCGCTTCCCCAAGAGCGGCAACGAGTACACCGTGAATCTGCTGAGCTGCAGCATTGCCGGGGTGAAGCAGAAGAAGTAGGACGTCTCTTGGGCCTGCGCCAGAAGCAGCGCCGCCGTTGCCGCCTGCGTCCTCGGCCCGCAAGTTGCTTGCCCTCCCTACCGACCCAAAGAAACTTCCTTGACACGCCGCTGCCCGGGGTTTATCTAGTACGTACGTACGAACGACACCATGACCAACGCCCCCACCGAGACCGCCGCCCGAATCCTGGAGAAAGCCGCGGTGGCGTTCGCGCGGTACGGCTTCGACGGCGTCTCGATGCGCGACGTAGCCCAAGCGTGCGACATCTCGCCAGGGCTGCTGACCTATCACTTCCCCAAGAAGTCCGACCTGTTCCACGCGTGCGTCGCGGGGCCCTACGAGCGGCTCGTCGGGGAGCTGCGTGCGCTGGTGGACGACCGCAGCGTCCCGGCGCTCACACGGCTCGACCGGGTCATCGCGCGGCTGGCGGCCACCAACGACGCCGAGACCAACGTGGTCCGCACGGTCTTCCGCGAGGTCTTCACCGCTCCAGAGCACCTCAAGGACATCGCGCCCATGTTCCTGGCCGGCCACATCGCGCTGCTGTTCCGGCTCGTCCAGGATCTCGTCGCCGAGGGGGCCATCCCGCCGGAATTGGGACCCGGACTCCTGCCGCTCATCATGGGCGGCACCGTCCTCCCGCGGCTGATTGCGACGTCACTCGGAGATGCGGTCCCACACGCGGTCGCAGAGGTGCTCATGACCGCGGCGCCCAACGCGCTCCGTCATCTGCTGGGGGTCCCGAGATGAAGCAGTCGCTCACGCTCGCACTCGTGCTGCTCGCCCTGTCGGCATTCCCGGCCCATGCCGACGAGCCCGATCCCGCGGTCGACTCCGGGAAGGTCAAGGCCGAGCTCTCCGGCTACCTCGAGACGCGCCACTACGGCATCTTTGGGCACTCGACGGCGCTGGAGGACAAGCTCACGCCGCTGCTGACCGTGCTCGGCAAGTCGTTCGACGACCTCGGCTTTCATCCGTCGTGGAGCTACGGCAACACGAACCGGATTCGGCCCACGCTCAAGCTGCGGCTCGGCGAGAAGGCCTCAGTGGTCGTGACGCCGGAGGCGCACTCGCAGCACGGCTTCTTCGGCAAGTCGGGCGATAGCGTGTGGGACTACATCTCGCTCGAACGCGCGTACCTCACGTATACGATGGACGTCTTCGACTTTACCGTTGGGAAGCAGGTCGTCGCGTTTGGCCATGGGCTGCTGCTCAACCCCACGGACCTGTTCCTCACCCGTCCGCCCGGCGACCTGCGCGCCGAGCAGCCCGGAGTCTGGGCCGCCAAGGCGCTGTTTGCGCTGACGGACGCGCAGAACCTCACCTTTGTCGCAGCCCTCCGCGAGGAGGCCTGCTGTAGCCCCACGCTCATCGCGCGCTACGATCTCGACCACGACGCGTTCGACGGCTCGGCCATGGTCGCGTGGCGCAAGGCGACCGAGGAGGTCGTCTTTGGCCTGGACTTGAAGGGCGACGTCGAGGTTGGCCTTTGGGCCGAGTCGACCTTCACGTTGAACACGGCAGACACCTCCCGGTGGCACTTCACGGTCGAAGGCGGACTGGACTATAGCTTCGACGTGCTGAGCGGCTGGTACTTTGCCATCGAGTGGATCTACCGCGGTAACGGCCTCGAGGGCGGCTTCGGCGACGCCCCGGCGAGCTACCTCACTGAGTCGCTCACGCTCGACCCGAAGAACCGCCCGCAGCTGCTCGGCAGCCAGTATTTCCTGTTCCTGTCGCGGCTCACCATCGACGCCAAGTGGTCGCTCCAGGTGCTGAACCTGCTGAACGTGCGCGATCCGAGCGGCACCGTCGTGACGCAGGTGACGTGGCTGCCCAAGGGCTACCTCGAGCTCACGCTCGGCGTGAACGTGAACTACGGCAAGACCGGCGGCGAGTATGCGCTCACCGCCCCCGATTCGCCGATGCTCCCCGCGGACGTGCGCGGCGAGCGGCTCTCCCCGTGGGTGATGGTCACCCTCTGGGGCCGGTTCTACTTCTAACGACTATCTACGCGACAGGGAGACTCTCGTGCCCGAAATTTCCAAGGACACCGTCGTAAGGCTCGAGGACGCGCACAAGATCTACAACCCTGGCGAAAACGAGGTGCGTGCCATGGACGGCATCAATCTTACGGTGCAGAAGGGTGACTTCATGGCGCTCGTCGGACCGTCGGGCTCTGGGAAGTCCACGGTGTTGCACGCGCTGGGCTGCCTCGATCGCGTCACGTCGGGCCACGTGTGGGTCGACGGCAACGACGTCTCGAGCCTCTCGGCGACCGCGCTGTCGCGCATCCGAAATGAAAAGATCGGCGTCATCTTCCAGAGCTTCAACCTCATCCCGGTGATGACGGCATACGAGAAC
>SXOX01000256.1 GCA_005776585.1 Pseudomonadota bacterium
AGAGTGGCCTTCTCGTAGACGACAAGGACTGCAAATGACGCGTGTCCGATGGTCGACTGGCCGTAGGCGCACTGGCTGCCGGAGCAGGAACACAAGCTGGCGCCAGCCTGCACGTCGCAGCTGGCTACCGCGCCACTCGTGGCAGTGGTGAGGGCCGAAACGCAGTCCGACTTGGTCGCGCAGACGGCCCCGCCGGGAAGAATCACTGAGTCAACGCCGTGCAGGGCATACGCTCCAATGGGCGTATCCCCGACCATCCCCGTTATGTCAGCACGGCACAAATAGAAATAGCGCGACGCTGATCCCACTCTGCTGTCGGAGTCGTAGAAACAGTCGTCAGCCGCGACGTCCTGCGCTGCTCCGCTTGGAACTTGCAGGGTGACCGCAGCGTCTGGGCTTTGTCGCGCACCAGACCACAGCAGGACTGCCGCAACCACTTTGCTTCCGGCCGGGATTGAACCTGGAGCTATGTTGGCCGTGCCTGACTCGAGCAACTTGGTCGCGATGTTGCCTTCGTTGGTCGTTAGGGTCGCCGCCACCATGTGATAACCAAAGTGTCCGGTCCAGCGCTTGTGAAGCCGGAAGCACCCAGGGTTCTGCGAGGTGCAGGAGCCGACGTCGGTGTCCTCGCAGGTGCAGGAGCCGGCGCTGCACGTCGTGCCGGCAACGACGCAGGAGCCACACGAGCCGCCGCAGCCGTCGCTGCCGCACGACTTGCCGAGGCAGTCGGGGATGCAGGACACTTCCGGGACGTCGGGGGCAACTGGGATGTCCGAGCCGCCGTCTCCCGGCGAGGGCGCGTCAGGCGTCGCATCTACGCGGCCGGCATCGGGCGCGGGCGTCTTTCCGACGTCAACGACAGAGGTCGCGACATCAACGGCGTCGGTCGACGGCGAGACCAGCTTGGCGTGGCCATCGACGCACACGCCCTTGGCGAGGTCGCACTGAAAGCCGTCAATGCAGTCGGCGGTTTGGCGGCAGCCGAAGACATAGGCATCCACGAGGCTCTTGTGGCAGGCCATCGCGCTTGCTGCGACGAGCAGTGCTACTGCGAAGCTGCCCCGATTGGTCAAGCAACGGGCCGAGGAACGCAACCGGTCTGCTATGGCAGTCACCAAGCGAGCCTACCCCCGTCCAGAGATCGGGTCAACCGTGGGACCATCTCCTTCCTGTCTCGTCTATCACTGCTGATTGAAATAGGGATTGACATAGGGACACGTAATCCGTGGGCCGGCCCCCTTCGGGTTTGGAACCGCGGTGACTTTTGCGGTGGGCCAGTCGATCCGGACTGCGTCCCAGAGGCACTTCTCTTCAAGTGACACATCGCCAACCTCCCAGACGAGATTGGAGTAGATGTAGACCCTAAGCGTAGCAAACGACTTTCCGTAACTGTGGGAATGCCAGTAATGTACGCCGATTCGGTAGACTGCACCGTTCTCGGGAACATTGAGGTTCAGGTTCTCTGGGCCGGCGCCGTCAGTGTCGTCGCGGTCTAGGCTTGGGTCGTCGTCCGCCGATGGATCCAACCCGCCCCAATTCGGGTGCGCATTGAACCAGAACGCGTCATAGGGTTGGTCAAACCAGGGATCGGGCACACCATCCTTGTCCACGTCGAAGTCGCCTACAGCCTTTTGCTCGTGCACGAAGTGGAGGTCGAAGTCCGACCCGGCCTCCGGCCCCTGGTCCGTCTGGTCGGGGTCATTCGGGGTGTTCCAAACCAACTCGACATGAATCGCCTCGTCAGGAATCACCACGACGCTCACCTCTGCGCGTACACAGCTCTTGATGCCCTCGGCGGACCAGACGTCGAGCTGGAACTGATAGTTGCCAGCGACGTTGCACTCGAACGTCGGATTGGGAAACGCACTCGATGGGACGAAGACGGACGCGGAGCCGGGCGGTTGTTTTGCCGCCCACTGCCACTTCACGACGGCGCCGGTCGGAGCGAAGCTCTGATCGCCAAACAGATGAAGGTTCGTCTGCGGAATCACCTTCTCACCCTCTTTGATGACCACGACCGCAGTCGGGCACTCCTTTTCCGCGCCAATGCCCGACACCGGCACGGTGATGACCGGCTCGGGACCGCTGCTCTCGATGCGAACGCTACCAACCTCGGGAACGGGAACGCCTTTGGCGTCGAGTGGCGTGAGCTTGGCCGGTACGAAGCGAACGGTCACCGTCGCCTTGTCGCCGGACTTGAAGATCACGGGACTGCCCAACGACGGTGCCGAGCCGTCGCCGTGACCGGGGAGAGACTTGAAGTCGAGCGAGAACGTTGGAGAAGACCCTGCTTCGAGTTCGATTCGGTGGATCCGCAGCTCGGCTCCGCTCGTGTTGGCCAGCTCGACCGACAGTGAATTCAGCTGCCCGACCAGCTTTGCCCCGAACTTGACGGCGCTCGGCGTGACGACCAATCCCACCGGCATTGAACCGGAGTCCGTGCCGGCCGCGTCCAGCGGCGGTTGCGTGTCGCTCTTGGTACGTGTAAGGATTCCACCATCGGGTATATTGGAGGACGACGCGTGGACATCACTCGGACCGCCGGCGCCCGGATCCGATGACGGACTGAGCACGTCGCCCGGCTCGGTCGTTGCAGCCTTGACACACGCACGACGACTCGGGACGCACATGTAGCCTGTCATGCAGTCGGTCGAATCCGTGCAGGTGAACTCGTAGTGATTCAACAGGTCCACGTGGCAGCCGCTCGGACCAACCGCCAAGACCAGCTCCAGCGCGACCAGCGGAGCAAAGTTCGCGATGCGCGCAGCACGATGTCGCATCCCCTGCATGCTGCGAACCTAGGGCGACGCAACGACGGAGTCAACCAGAGCGCGTGACGAAAACGCGATTGATGGCAGTTGTTGCCGAGCACGCTGGACGCCTTGCACCTCACGATCGCCGAGCGTGAGGGGCTTGCGCTCATGACGGCTGACGTTCTGCTCGGCGCCGCGGCTCGTCAGTGCGGCATTTCGGTCAGCCTGGTGCCCTAGCCCGCATTATTCACCACAGTCACGCGCCGGCATCCGTGATCGCACGCCCGAGGCCGCGCTCGCTGCGCGAGCTCGCACCCTCAGTTACGCGCTCACGGCGCCGGCATCGCGCCATTGATGAACAATGCGGGCTAGCCCGCCATCGCTTGTCCAACGCGGCGTGACCCGCTAGCGTGCCGCGATGCTCGTCTCGTGGGAGTCCAGCCTACCGCCCGCCTTGCACGATCGCGTGCTGGGCATCCCCATCTGGCAGATCGCGGCGACGCTGGCGTTGCTCGTGGTGGCCGCCATCGTACGCAAGCTGGTGCTGTGGTCGTTCGGGAGCTACCTCCGCGGCGCCTTCGCCAAGCTGCGCGTCGACTGGATCGACGGCGCGGTCCGCCGCTGCCGCGCGCCGGTGGCCCTGGCGATTACCGCGGGCCTCATCGCCGTCCTGCCGATCGTTCTCGGAGGCTCCGAACGCACGACGGCGTTCGCCATTCATGCCTCACATGTCCTGCTCTCGCTCGCGATGCTGTGGCTCGCGATCCGTCTGGTGGACGTGCTGTGCGACGGCCTCGCCCGGCAAGCCGAGCGCACCGCGACCCGGCTCGACGACCAGCTCGTCCCGATGCTACGGCGGGTGCTGCGCGCCACGGTCATCGTGTTTGGCGTCGTGCTCCTGTTGCAGAGCCTCGGAGTCAACGTCGGCTCGCTCATCGCCGGCCTCGGCATCGGCGGCATCGCCATCGCGCTGGCGGCCAAGGACACGATAGCCAACCTCTTTGGCTCGTTCCTCATCTTCTCGGGCAAGCCGTTTCAGATTGGCGACCTCATCAAGATAGGCACCGACATCGAGGGCACCGTGGAGGAGGTCGGCTTTCGCACCACGCGCGTCCGCACGGCGGCGACCTCGGTCTTGACCATCCCGAACGCCAAGATCGCCGACGCGGTGGTCGACAACCTTGGCGCGCGGCAATTTCGCCGGTTTCGCCTCATCGTCCCGATTGCGCACGGCGCGACCGGTGCCGCGATCGAACGGCTCCTCTCGCGCTCGCGGACGCTCCTGCAAGAGCTGCCGGTCCTCCGTCCGGACTCAGCGCTGGTCGAGGCGACGAATGTCACACTGGATGCGGTAGAGGTCCTCGTCGAGTGCCAGTTCGTCGTCCCGGACTACGCGACCGAGCAGCGCACGCGGACACAGCTCGTCTTGGGGCTCTTGCAAGCGGCTTCCGACGCGGGTCTCACCGTCGGGGGCGCGACGCGGAGATCATGATCATGAAGACGCCGCCCCTCCCCGTGCCTCCAAGCCCGCCCTCCGGCCGGACCGTCCATCACGGACGCCGGATGGAGGTTCGCGTCGTGGCGACCGCCGTTGGCGAGCGCGATGTCATCGTCCATCCGGGCTCCGTGGTGGTGCTGCCGCTGCTGGACGCGACGCCCGGTCAGGAGACGGTCGTGCTCATCGAGCAGCACCGTCTGGCCTTGGGCGGCACGCTCGTCGAGGTCGTCGCAGGAACGCGCGACAAGGCGGAGTCCATCGAGGCCACCGCGCTGCGTGAACTCGAGGAAGAGGCCGGCTATCGAGCTGGCGTGCTCACGCCGCTCGGCGCCTTCTACCCAGCACCCGGCGTGAGCAGCGAGCTGATGTGGGCGTTTCTGGCCACAAACCTCGAGCCCATTCCGCCGCGACCGGAGCCGGACGAGCAGATTCGTGTCGTGGTGTGGCCGCTGCGTGAGCTCGAGCAGGCGGTCGCAGAGGGCCGAATCGTCGACGGCAAGATACTGGCGATGCTGTCGCTGTATCGACTGCGGCGCTCGCCGGCATTATTCATCAATGGCGCGATGCCGGCGCCGTGAGCGCGTGACTGAGGGTGCGAGCTCGCGCAGCGAGCGGCTCGCCGACCGACGCGTAGTGGTGCTACGCGGAGGGAGGCGAGCGCGACCTCGGGCGTGCGATCACGGATGCCGGTGCGTGACAGTGGTGAATAATGCGGGCTAGGAACGCCGCGGCAGGACCTCGAAGCGGGTCGAGCCCATGGCCTCGAAGCCGTCGTCGCCGCGCACGAACACCTTGATGACGTAGTGGCCGGGCGTGGTGGGTGCCTCGAAGCGGTGCATCGCAGTACCCCCAAACAGCGGCACGACCTCGCGTGCGACGACCTTGTCGATGGCGGTCGCGTGGTTCTTGGCCATCGCGGAGAGCGCCTCGTCCAACGGCAGCTCGGCGAGCGCGCCCGGGCCCACCAGCGTGCCGCGGATCTTGGAGCGCAGGGTCTCGAGCGTCACGGTCGCCTGCCCGCGGTCGACCCCAGCGACCCGCAGGCTCACCTCGACCGGCGCGTCCTGCCGGAGCGGCGCGGTGACGACCTCGACGGCCGCGGGAGCCGGATAGCGAATGCGCGTCGCCGGGTCGCCAAACAGGTTGTAAAGGCTCTGATGCTCGCGCTTCAAGAGCACCGCGTCCGTCGAGAACATCGCCTCGGCGAGTACGTTGCTGCGGCCAAGCAGCTCGCGCTTCCAGGTCGTGACGCCCTCGCCGATGGTGCGCGGCCGGCGGGACAAGAACGTGTCGATGAAGCCCTCCGCAAGCAGCGCGTTGGGGTACGGGTGGCTCTCGCGGCTCGACGCGATGACCGCCACCGGGCCGCGCGGGTTGAGCGCAAGGCTCTCGGCGACCGACACCTCGCCGTTGGGCTGGTCGAAGGCACCGGTCAGACAGGTGAGCGACAGGAAGAAGGGCGCGCCGCGCTCGATGTCGACCTTCCGCAGCTCCGCCGCAGAGCCGATGGGCCAGCTCTCGCCGCGCCAGGTGGCGTCATCGAAGTGCGATGGCAGCCCGTGACCGACATAGGCGGCAAAGAGGGCGCCGTGATTCAGGTCCTCGACGAGCCGCTGGCCGAGCCGATCCAGGCGATAGGCATACGGCGACTTGGCGTTGGCGAAGACGAATGACAGGTCGTAGTCGTAGGGGACTACGCGATCGAGCAAGGTCGTCGCGACGGACTCGATGATGGCGTCGGCGACCGGACCGTAGTTGGCCGGCCCGCCGTAGAGCACGATACGACGGCGCCATGGGCCGTCTCGGCGATCGGTCTCGTACCGCACGACCTTTGCGGCGAAGGCACGGACCACGCTGGGCTCGTCGGTCGGGAGCCGTCCCACGGCGAGGTCGGGGGCCGCCAGCGGTGCGTCCGACGGAAAGTCCTTGTAGGACGAGTACATCTCGGCGTACGGCACCTTCGGCAGGTACGCGGCGGGGACCGGCGTGGGACCCGAGGCGTTCGGGACGTAGCTCGCGCGGGTCGTCCCGATGAGCAGCACGTGCCGCAGGCGACCGCGGGTCGCGTCACGCAGGGCCGCAACGGCCCGCGCCAGCACCTCGGGGGAGGGGTTGCCCTCTCCGTAGCGATCGAACAGGTCCTCGACCGCCACCCGCGCCGGGACGTGGCCCTGCGAGCGGCGGTGCTCGACGAGGGTCTCCAGCGCAGGTAGCACGGCGCGGGGACCAATGGCGATCCAGTCGGCGGTGGGCTCGAGCGCGAGGGGAGCCGTCTCGGTGGCGACTGGCGTGGCCACGTAGACCGCGGCGCCCTTCGGGCGACGTCCGGCGGTGCACGTCAGGCTGCTCTCGGGCTCGAGCCAGCCGGGCCGCAGCTCGAGCGTATAGACCAAGTACGGCGCGTGCCGGGTGCCGCGATGGACACGGAAGAGCACCGCGGGCGACTTGCCGCGGGTCAGCTGGCACGGGACGGCCTCGTTCTCGAGCCGCACGGTGACGTGGAGCGCGCTGGGATCGAGCGCGGCCCAGGTCGCGCCGTGATCGGTCGCGAGCTCGACGAGCCGCGCGTGAGGCACCGCCACGAGCAGCTCGGGTTGCGCGGGGACCTGCGCGCGCAGAGACACCGTCGGCCGAGGCGAGGTCGGGAGGCGCAGCGGAGCGGTAGCGCAGCCGGCGAGGCAGGCAACGAGGACACCGATTGGGAGAGCCGCGGGGATGGGCCGAGGCGACATGCTCCCATTACACGGGTCGCGGGGACAAAATTCCAGCGGGTCAGGGGACGAGAGCGCGCGTCTCGCCGACGTCGAGGACCCACAGTCGCTCGCGGGGAAGGTCGCGGCCGTCGAAGAAGCGGCGAATGCGCTCCGGCGGCTCCCGCAGCGGCTCGTCGGTCAGCTTGAACGTGCCCCAGTGCATGGCGACCAGCGTGCGCGCCCGCAGGGCGAGGAACGCCTCGCCAGCCTCCTCGGGGCACATGTGCTGCGGCTGCATGAACCACCGCGGGTCATAGGCGCCGATGGGGAGCAGGGCCCAGTCGATGGGACCGGCGCGCGCGCCGATCTCGGCGAAACCGTCGAAGTAGGCGGTATCGCCCGAGTGATAGAAGGCGCCCTCGGGGCCGCGTACGACGAAGCCACCCCAGAGGCTGGCGTTGCGACCCCACAGCGAGCGCATCGACCAGTGCCGGGACGGGACGAGGGTGACCGACACGGCGCCCTCGGTGTGCGCCTGCCACCAGTCGAGCTCGACGACGCGCTCCGCCGGGAGACCGGCGCGACGGAGGACCTTGCCGACGCCGAGCGGCACGACGAAGCGGGCACGCGGACCGAAGCGCCGCAAGGTCGGCACATCCAAGTGGTCGAAGTGGTCGTGGCTGACCGTGACGAGGTCGACGGGCGGGAGCCGCTCGATGGGAACGCCCGGCGCGATGAGGCGGCGCACGAAGCCACCGGCGCGCTTGGACCAGATGGGATCGGTCGCCACGAGCAGGCCGCCGAGGCGAACGACGAAGCTCGCGTGGCCGATCCAGGTCAGGTGGGGCTCGGGTGCGTGCAGGGCCGCGCCATCGTTGTCGCGGACCGGGGCCGGTACGTCGGCCGCTCGCGCGCGGGCTCGGCTGCGGAAGAGCTGCTCGAGCTTCCACTTGAGGATGTGCTGAAGCCCGCGAGCGGGCTGCGTGGCCAAGGCATCGAAGCGTCCCATGGCCCGACCATAGCGCAGATCGCGCGTGCCGCGGCGAACCTGCTTGACGAACCCTTGACGTTCCCGGATCGGTGGGGCAACTTCCGCGCGCTGCGTCGCGGACA
This sequence comes from Pseudomonadota bacterium, assembly GCA_005776585.1. Classification (GTDB taxonomy): domain Bacteria; phylum Myxococcota_A; class UBA9042; genus SXOX01. The sequence goes on from SXOX01000256.1 coordinate 8,058, forward strand.
GTCGCGTGATGGAGTGCAGATCAACGTGCCCAGAACACCCACGGTAATCACCATGCTCATCAATCAACTCAAAGAGATCGGCATGCGCGTCGCGACGTCCAACGGCGCGAAGGCGGTCCTCGAGAACCCGAACGTCCAGAAGGCCATGATGAAGGCCATTCAGCTCCCGGGCACCGTCCGGGAGGTGCTGGAGAAGAACGCGGCGATCGTTGCCAAGAACCTGGCCCTCGTCACGCGCGAGGACGTGCAGACCCTGCGGCGCACCATTCGCGACCTCGAAGGCCAGCTCCAGCGGCTGCAGCGCCAGGTCGAGACCGAGGCCAAGAAGGCCGCCGCCGCGGTGGCTCAGGCTCCCGCCGCGTCGAGCAATAGCGAGTCCGCCGCGCCCGAGGCGACCGAGGCGCCCAAGAAGAAGGTCGTCATCAAGAAGAAGTCGGACGCCTAGCCGCGCAGCCGTGGCGGTGCCGTCGAGGCGCCCCTAGAGGCCGATCTCGGCCGGGCCCACGATCTGGCCGGCGATGGCGCTGGCAGCAACGACCAGTGGGCTCGCGAGGTAGACCTTGCCTGGGCCGCTCCGCCCGGGGAAGTTGCGGTTGATGGCGCTCACGGTTACGTCGTCCTTGCTCTCCGAGACGCCCGGGCCCGCCCGAATGCAGGCACCACACGACGGGTTGATGAGCGTGGCGCCCGCCGCCTCGAACAGCGTGATGTAGCCGCGCTCCTCCGCGTAGCGCTTGATGCGCTGCGACCCGAACTGGATGTAGAGCTCCACGCCCTCCTTGACGCGCCGTCCCTGCGCCACGGCCGCGCCCAGGACGCGCGCGTACAGGTCCATGTCGGTCATCTTGCCGCCCGTGCAGGAGCCGCCATAGGCGATGTCGATGCGAACGGGCCCGTTCTCGAGCCCCTCGAGGCTGGAGAGCTCGACGCCGTTCCTGGGGTCGCCCGGTCGCGCCACCATGGGCCTGAGCGTGGTGAGGTCCACGGCAAACCGATGCGCGTACTGCGCCTCCGGGTCCGACGCGAACAGGTGCGGCTGATCGCGCTCCGAGCTCCAGCGGCCCATGGCCATGAGGTAGTCGACTGTGATGTCGTCCGGCTCGATGATCCCCGTCGTGGCGCCGGCCTCGACCGCCATGTTGGTCAGCGTGGCGCGCTCGTCCATGTTCAAAAAGCGCACGCCCTCGCCGCCGAACTCCAACACCTGCGCGATGGCCTTGCCGCTCTTGATGTAGGGGTCGGCCAGGATCTTGAGCATGACGTCTTTGGCCGTGAGGCTGCCCGAGAGCTGACCCTGCAGGTCCACCCGCACCGTCTCAGGGACGACGACGCGCACGTCCTGCGTGTACCAGGCGTTGGCGATGTCGGTCGCGCCGACGCCGAACGCGAACGCGCCGAGCGCACCCGCGGTGCACGTGTGGCTGTCGGAGCCGATGATGACCTGGCCAGGGAGGCCAATCTCCTCCAGCACCGCGTTGTGACAGATGGCCTCCGAGCCGCCGCCCTCGACCTCACCGAAAAGCCGGATGCCCTGCCGGGTCGTGAAGCGCTCCTGGGTCACCGCCATGCCGTCGGCGAGTGCGAGGAGGCCCATCTTCTTGTGCTCGGGGCTCATGGCCTGACCGAGATAGGTCAGGTGATCGCGGAACGCATATACGCTGGCCGGATCGCTGACCCGGGCCTCGGGGCCGAGCGAGTGGAGGAAGAGCGCCTCGGCCATGGGCGTGACGTACTCGTGGGTGAAGCGCACATCGGTGCGACAAAAGAGGGCATCACCCGGAGCGACCGCAGGGAGACCCAAGCGACCGGTCTTGGCGTCGGCCACGGCGCGCGAGGCGATGATCTTCTCGGTGACGTTCATCGGACGCGGCGTGGTCGTGATGGGCGGCGGAGCGACCTCGCCGCGCAAGCGTGCGCGGTTGTAGGGGAAGAGCCCGCCATAGCGAACGACGTCGGCGGAGATGGGATCCAGCCCACGCGTGAACTCGTCGAGGGGGATGGACTCGCCGCGGCGGATCCGATCGATGAGCCCGAAGTCCGTGGAGGTGAGCAGCCCGATGTTCTGGCAGTTCTGGCCGTAGATCTTCTCGATCGTCTTGGCGATGACGAGCTGAACCCCAGCCCACTTCTCGGCGTACGGCGCCGTCTCGCGCGAGCTCCCACAGCCCTTTGACAGGCCCGAGACCACGACCGCGGCGCCGGCGTCGGCGAAGTCGCCGTGTTTCACGTTGCCTTGACGGAAACCGATGTTGACGTACTTGCCGAGCGTCTCGTCGTAGTAGTAGCAGACCCACGCGGGCGTGATCTCGTCGGTCGAGATATTGTCCATCAGCGCGAGCGCGGGGTCCCACGGCAGGTCTTCGCCGTCGAGCTGACGCCGGAGCAAGGTGGCGTCAGACGTAAGAAAGAGGATGCGCCCCGTAAAGACCCGATCCCGCTGGCCACCCGTCATTCGCACCTCCGTACGCCGTCGATTTTGCCCATCCCGACGGACGGGCACTCATGCATGAAAGCGGCGATGGGTCCGCGTGTCAAGGTTGATTCAGTAATGTTCTCGATGGGTTAGGGTCGTTCATTCCAAACGTTTGACCGATTGGGGCCTCGCTCGCGTGTTCCGTTGACCGTCGCGACCTCGCCCGCTACGGTCCCGCCGTGACGCAACCTCACCGGAGCTGGGCCTGGACCATCGGCATGGCGCTCGTCGTCGTGAGCCTCCCGCCGAACAGGACCTTCGCCGATCGCTGCGTGTCCGGAGAAGCGCTGCCCATTCCGGGCGTGAGCGACGCACAGCAGACCGCGGCCTATTGGCTGGCGCGGCTGCCCCGCGGAGAAGCCGACCGCGTGCTGCTCAGCGCTGACAAGCTCAGGGAACTCAATCGTCATCTGGTGGCGGCCACGTCACGCTACTCGGAGCTCCGCCAGGCGCCGACGTCGTCGCTCTCCACGCGCCGCACCGACGCACGCGAGCGGCTGCGCATCTACCGCGCCGAGGTGGAGGCCGGCACGTTGGTCGTTGGCGCCGGCGCCCTCGAGGAGTCACGAGCTCGCATCGACGGCATGCGCCGGCGGGATCAGGCGCGCGTCGTGTTTCGGGAGACGGACCTGCGCTGCATCCCGACGGACGCGGCCTTTCTGCGTCCCCCGGTGGATCCCGACTTCGATCGCAATCGGTGCAGTGGCGTGCACCCCGGCGAGGTCGTGCGCGTGCTGGGCGCCTCCCTCGACGGTTGGCTGTACGTCGATGTCGGCTTCGGCTCGGGTTGGCTCCGGCCGACCACGCTGACGCCACCGCTCGAGGAAGCCGCTGTACAGCGCTTTCTCGGCGCCACAGACCGGCTCGTCCTGCTGGCCGACGTCGCGCCGTGGCGCCTCGGAACGAGCTTCCCGATCGTCGCCGACCGGGCGACCGAGGTGGTCATCGAGGTCCCGCTCGCCCATGGGCTCGGCCGCGCCACGCTCCCGCGAACGACCCCGATGGCTCGCGGGTATCCGCCGCTCACGCGCGCAGGGGTCTTGCGCGCCGCATTCTCGCAGCTCGGCGCGCCCTACGGCTGGGGCGACGTAGACGGTCGGCGGGACTGCTCACGGCTCACGTTGGACGTCCTGGGGACCTTCGACGTGCGGCTGGGGCGCAATTCCGCCAGCCAGGCCAAGGCGGGCAGCGCGGTCATCGACGTCGAGGGCCTTGACGACGCCGAGAAGCGGTCCCAGCTGACCGAGGCCGGCCAACGCGGCGTGGTCCTGCTCTACATGCCGGGACACATCATGCTCTACCTCGGCGACGACGCGGGCGAGCCCTATGCGCTCTCGGCGCTGTCGGAGTACGTCGTTCCGTGCGCGGACAAGAGCGAGCGCGTCCTGCGACCCAATCGCGTCGTGGTCTCGGACCTGAACCTGGGGCGTGGGACCTCGCGCCGCTCGTTTCTCGAGCGTATCACCCGGCTCGTCATCTTTGGGGAGCCCGGCCCGCAGTGACGTAGGGGCTCAGACCCAGTCGCGTGGCTGCAGAAAGTCCAGGAGGCGAGCCTCTTCGGACCCCGGCTCGGGCTGATAGTCGTACGTCCAGCGCACGAGGGGGGGGAGGCTCATGAGGATGGACTCCGTGCGACCGCCCGTGTGCAGCCCGAAGTGCGTTCCCCGGTCATAGACCAGATTGAACTCCACATAGCGCCCGCGACGGTGACTCTGAAAGTCGCGCTCGCGCTCGCCCCACGGCGCGTCCCGATGCCGCTCCACGATGGGTAGATACGCGTCCAGGAACGCGTCCCCGACCGACTGCACGAGTGCGACGGCCTGCTCCCGAGGGAGCGCGGACTCGAGCGCGAACGACGAGGTGGCCTGCACGCGCGACGGCAGCTCCGCGCGCGACAGGCCGACCCAGTCGAAGAACACGCCACCGATGCCGCGCGCTTCGCCGCGATGCGGGAGGTGGAAATACGCGTCGCACCACCGCTTGAAGCCAGAATGCAGCGACCGGTCGACGCGATCGCAAGCCGCCTTGCAGACGCGATGGAAGTGCCGCGCGTCGTCCTCTGTGGGGTAATACGGCGTCAGGTCCATTCCACCGCCGACCCAGGTCGCGTCTCCACGGGAGATGGCCCGCACGTTCATGTGCACGGTGGGAATGCGCGGCGACCGTGGATGCAGGACGAGCGAGGTGCCCGTCGCCCGAAACGTGGGCCTGGTGCCCGGCATGGCGTCGCGCATGAGCGGCGCCACGTCACCGTGCACGTCCGACCAGTTCACGCCGGCCTTCTCGAAGACGGCGCCGCCCTCGAGGACGCGCGTCCGGCCGCCACCACCGCCGGGCCGCTCCCAGGGATCCTCTCGGAAGCGGCCCTCACCATCGGTCCGCTCGAGAGCGTCGGTAATCCGCTGCTGAAGCGAGCGAAACCAGATGGCGAGGTCGGCGATCACGACAGCCTACCGCTAGCGAGCCTTGATGCGGCCCTTGCCGACGCACTCGTCCCAGCTATCGGCGTAGCCGTCGTAGTGGATGTTCCAGCACTTCTTCTTCTCGTTGTACGTCTTGACGGCCGCGGGGTACCACTTGCCCTTCCAGAGGACCTGGACCTTGGCGCCGTTCGGGTGCGGATTCTCCGCCGCCGCAGCGGCCCCGCCGCGCGCCTTGATGCGATCCTTGCCGACGCACTCGTCCCAGCTGGCCTCGTAGCCGTCGTAGTGGATGTTCCAGCAGGACTTGGCCGTGTCGACCGACTTGACGGCCGCGTCGTACCACTTGCCCTTCCACTGGACGGAGACCTTGGAGCCTGCGGGGAACGGGGTGTCGGAGACCAGCGCCGAGGCTGCCGAGGCGAAGGTGACCGCGCACAGCGCGACAGCTGATAACACGAGCTTACGAAGCATGGACTTCTCTCCTTCTCGGCAAGACGCGGCTTGCCATTCTGGTTGCGAAAAAACCCTCACAGCCGCTCGGCAGGTCCGAGGCGGCTCGCGATCGGGCCGACCATAACAGAGCCCCGCGCACGTCACGAATTCCCTGCTCTGCTATCGTCGCGAGACCCATTTGCTGCGAGCGTCCCAGAAGCGCCACGGTCGCGTGGCCCACTCGCCGGCGTAGTCGACGCCGATGCGAGGGCCCACCCCGAGGTGCGCGTCAGGTACGGACTCGCCGGGCCAGAGCGAGAGCGGCGAGTCGACCGCGCAGAGGTCCTGGCGGTTCAGCGCGCGACCGATGCCGAGCGCTCGCGTGAGCTTGCCCGGGCCATCGGTCCTGAGCGCGAGCGTGCTCGGCGGCTCGACCGCGCGAATCAGGACAGCGGCCGGGCGACCCTCGGGCCAGGTCACGACGTTGAGCAGCTCGTACATCCCGTAGATGAGGTAAACGTAGGCGTGACCCGGCGGACCGAACATCGGGTCGGTGCGGGCCGTGCGCCCCTTGGCGGCGTGACAGGCGAGATCCTCTTTGCCGCGATAGGCCTCGGTCTCGACGATGCGGGCGCGCAGGATGCCGGCTGGCTGCGACACCACGAGGGTGGCTCCGAGCAGCGCGCGCGCCACGGGCACGGGGTCATCTTCGAAGAAGGCGCGAGGCAGGGGCGTCATGGAGCTTAGTGCGGCGGTCCCCGGGGTCCATCGTCGTCGTCGGAGGATGCGCTCGGGGGCGGCAGCCGGCCAGAATCATCGACGATCTCGATGCGCGAGGCAGGCACGTTCGGCCCGGAGCGCCCACGCGGCCAGCCGGCAATGGCCGCAAGGATGAGCAGCGCGATGGGGCGCAGCAGCGCGCGCGTTGGCGGCAGTAGCAAGAGCAGCGCAATGGCGTCCGAGACAAAGCCCGGGAAGATGAGGAACGCCCCCGCCGCGAGGATGAGCACCGCGTCGAACAGCGCCTTGGCGGGCACCTCGCCCTGCTGGAGTCGCGTGGTGACCTTCTGCCACGTCGCCAGGCCCTGATGCGCGACGAGCCACGCGCCCACAATCACGTCGAGCACCAGCGCGCCCAGCGTGAGGATGACGCCGAGGCGCCGCGCGATCCAGGCGAAGGCGACGACTTCGAGGACGGCCAGCAGCAGGAGGAACCAGCGCATTCACCGTAGCGTGGTCGACTCGCGGCGGAGCGTCAACTGGCTCACGGCCTGGGTGCCGAGTGACCCAGGGGTCGCGACGTGACCCAGCACACCTCTCCGAGCGACCCAGGTCAATGTCGTTGAAAGAAGAAGGCTTTTTGACCCATCGCGGAGAGGACCGGCGCGGCACGTTCCTCGCACTGAGCTTCGGCGCGACCCGCTGGCGGGCGGTCCACGAACGGAGCGAATCATGCGTCACCACACTCAGCCGAGCCCCTTCCCCAAGTTCGAGCGCGCCCTCTGGTCGGGTACCATCGCCGCGACGTTCTGTGCGGTCCTGGTCGCCTCGGTCGCGAGCGCGGGCAGCAAGTCGCTCATCACGTTCGGTCTGGGCACCTCGGTCGGTGTGAGCCGCCACACGCCGATGGGTCAGGACACGAAGTCGGCATTCTCCGGCGAGCTGAACCTCAAGCTCAAGATGCTCCACTGCCTCGCGGTCGAGTTCGCCTACAGCCCGGTCGACAAGCTCCAGACCGGCGACGCGCTCACGTTCGACAGCCGCTTCCGCATCAGCGCCGCGCTCTACATCATCCCGACCTACCCGGTGAACGTGTACCTGAAGGGCGGCCTCGGCGGCGGCAAGTTCACCGACACGTTCAAGGCCAAGGGCGAGACGACGAGCTACCACGCCGGCGCGGGCCTCGACTGGCACATCGGCGACCACTTCGTCCTCGGCGCCGAGTTCCTGCTGCTCATCCCGGGCGTGAAGTCCATCACGCAGACGCTCTCGACGCAGGTGACGGGCGAAATCGCCCGCTACCAGGAGCGCCAGCGAATGGCGCGCGTCGCCGGTGCGCTCTCGGCATCGGAGCCCGAGCCGACGGCGAGCAACCTGTCGGTGAAGGACTTCATCAGCCCCAAGAACTTCCGAGTTGCCATCACGGCACGCTACTTCTTCTAGACACCGCTCCCAATCCACAGCCTCCGTGCCCCTTTCGGCGAGCGAACCGTCCTCGCTTCGCCGAAGGGGGCACATCCTTTTGGTGCGCGCGGCATTGCGATTTCAGGCCAATTGCGCTACGTGAGGCCTCATGAATCGCCTCGTAATGCTGCTGGCCTTTTCCGGGGTGCTCGCCTGCGCCGTCACTGAGCCGGAGACCATCGTCGTTGGCAGCGAGGGCCCGCCGGTCGCGCCGGTGCCCGATGAGGACCGCGTCGCAGTCGATCCGATCAAGGGTGACTCGGCTACGTTCGACCGCCACAACCTCATGGACGACGCGACGTTCACTGATACGGCGTTCATGTCTGTCGCCGACGTGCAGGCCTTCTTTGAGCAGTCGCCGTACAAGCGCCGGAGCTTCCTCGCCGACCAGAAGGTCGCCGGTGTGCCGTTGTCCAAGGCGCTGGTCGATGCGGCCAAACGTCACGGCATCAATCCGCTCGTGCTGCTGGTCAAGCTGCAGGTCGAGACCGGCCTCGTGTCGCTGGAGACTGCGCCCAAGCAGAAGCTGATTGATCGCGCGCTCGGCTGCGGCTGCCCAGACAACAAGCCGTGTGCGGCGTCGGAGAAGGGACTTGGCGCGCAGCTCGAGTGCGCCGGTGATGTGTTTCAGGGCTACTTGGAGGATCTTGCGGCAGGTCGCGACACGATCGCGGGCTGGCGCGTCGGTGAGGCCAAGAAGACGCTGGATCCGCTGTCGGTCACGCCCAAGAACCGCGCGACGGCGGCGCTCTATACGTACACGCCGTGGGTGCTCACCGGAGAGGGCGGCAACTGGCTGTTCTGGAACGTCGCGAAGAAGTACCAACGGCATCTGCTGGCGAGCAAGCCCAACCACCGCTGGGTCGGCGGTCCGTGCGTCACGGCGAGCGATTGCGCCTTTGCGGAGGCGCAGTGCCTCACCATTGGCGGTCGCGGCCAGTGCACGCGCACCTGTAGCTTGTATTGCCCCGACTCGACCGCTGCGTACACGTCCGGCACGTTCTGCACCGATCTGGGGACCGCGATCGGGAGCGCTCCGCAGGGCTACTGCCTCGCGCGGTGCGATGAGAGCCTGTTCTCGAAGAACGATGGCTGCGCCGCCGGCTCGAGCTGCGTCGAAGCGCCGCGCATGAACGCCGCGGAGACGACCGCGATGGTCTGCTGGCCCGGGGGTTGAGCGATTCGCGAGGACG
>SXOX01000257.1 GCA_005776585.1 Pseudomonadota bacterium
CCGGTCGGCGGCATCAAGGACAAGGTGCTCGCGGCGCAGCGCGCGGGGATCAAGGTCATCATCCTGCCGGAGCGCAACCGCAAGGACCTCATCGAGGTGCCCGAGAACGTCCAGAAGGACCTCAAGTTCAAGTTCGTCAAGCGCATCGAGGAGCTGCTACCACTCGTCTTCGAGAAGGGCGGCAAGAGCGCGCTGCCGCGCAAGAAGGACGAGGAGCCGGCCACGGATCCCGCGGCGGTTCCGGAGACCCCGGTCGTCAACTAGCCGGTGGGGCGGCTCCTCCCCGTCCTCTTGGCCGGCACCTGCGGCGCCCTCGCCTGCTCCTCCAAGCAGCCCATCGTCGGCGATGAGAAGCTCAAGGCCGCCATCACGGTCGGTGCGTGGCCCGAGGTGCGGGCGGAGGCGGCCAGCAAGACGGCCGCAAACGGTGTGCTGGGGACCCACGCGGAGGCGCTGCGGCTCGCGCTCGGGCATCATCGCCTGGTGGCCAAGACACGGTTCAGCTATCGGGGCGAGGACGGCGTCGAGGTAGAGGTCAACGAGGTCACCCGCCTCACGGTGGCCTCGAGTGGCGCGTTCCACGTCGAGGTCACGCGCAATACGACCCGCGTCGACGAGCCCGCGATGGAGACCGGCCGTGAGGGGCTCTGGGACGGGGAGCGCTTCGTCAGTCGCCTGCGCTTTGGGAGCTGGACCGCCCATGATCCGCTGCGGCGAGAGCATCTGGAGTGGCATCGGGGAGCGACCACACAGGTTGAGACGTTTCTGGCGCTGCTCGGGACACGGGTGACGCGCAAGGCACAGGGCCGGACCGTCACCTTGACGGCGGAAGGCGGCGTCGCGCCGGCGTTGCCGGATGGGATGAACCTGGACGAGGCTCGACAGCGCGTCGACGGTGCCTGGTTTGCGTGGTTCGGTCGCGTTCATCGACTGGACAGCGTCTCAGGGCAGCTCACCCTGGCTCCGGACGCGGACGTCGTGACGGCCGCCACGATTCGGTTCGAGGCACGCCTCAAGAAGCACCGCGAGCCGCGCAAAGATCTCACGACGCCGGAGCCCAAGGCCCCCGCGCCGCCCATGGGCGTCAAGGTCGACGACGGCCTGCTGTCGACGCCGCCGCAGCTCCCGCTCGTGCCGCACCTGGCCGAGGCGACGCTGAGCGCGTCGTTGGAGGTCGAGGTCACCCGACTCGAGACGCCGCCAGTCATCACGGCTCCGCCGAAGGACGAGGTCCGCAGCCCGTCACGCCCACGGGTACAGCCGATGATCGAGTCGCTGGTCGGCACCGACGAGGCGCGTTGACGCGCGCGATCGCGCTCTGGGTCGTCGCTGGACTCGCCGCTTGTGCCGAGACCGGCCAGGAGCTTCCGAAGGACAGTGCGCCATCGGTGGAGCTACCGCGGCCCGACGCCGTGCTGTCGCCGGCGGGGACCGTGCGCTATCAGAAGCGTCGCACGACGAACGACGGCGGCGTGGAGCTAGTCTGGCAGCCTGCCGCGGGTGCGCGTGTCACGCGGGGCGCCGAGATCGCGACCGTTGACGATGGCGGCAGCGTCGCCTTCCTGGGCCCGGTGTCGGCCAGTGAGTCGCATGTCCTCGCGCGGCTCGACGGCGAGCGGGTGCAGCTCGACGTACTGGCGGCAACCGCGGCAACGCCCTGGACGATGCCCTGGCCCGCGGGCACGACGGGGCTCGACATCGAGCCGAGCGCCATGGCCGGCGCGCTGAACATCGTGGCGCTTGGCGCCAAGGTCGACGCGCTCCTGAAGGGGGTCGTCGTCACAGGAGCAGCGCGCCGGTTGACGGTGCGCTGGGAGCTCGACTACGCGACCACGTGCGTGACCTGCTTTGCCAACGACGCTTACATCATGGAGGTCAGCGGCAAGGCCGGCGAGGAGGACGCGCACGACGACTCGGTCATGCTCCATGAGCTCGGCCACTGGCTGGAAGAGACCTATGGAACCTATACCAACCCGGGCGGGTTCCACGACATGGAGCCGGTCGCGCCCACCCTCGCGTGGTCGGAGGGCTTCGCCAACTGGTTTGCGCAGGCGATCGCAGGCACGGGTCCCAAGTACTTGGATCGCCAGCCAAAGGGGAAGCTCTACACCTTCGATTTGGAGCACCCGCCCGACGCCGCGAAGGGCACGGCCGACGGCACGCCGGCCGGCGATCTGAGCGAGGCGCTCGTGCACGGCGTCCTGTGGGACCTCACGGATGCGCAAGACACCGACAACGATGGCGCCGCGTATTCAGTTTCCGACGTACTCACGGTCGTGGTGGGCCTCACGAAGCGGCACGACCTGGGCCCCGGAGGCGCGGACTTCCTGGACTTCGTCAACGACTGGCGATGCCTGCACCCAAACGACGACGGCCTCCTCGCGCAGCTGCTCTCCACGGCGTCGTTCCCACTCGCGGCAATTGCGCAGACACCTCAGTGCCCATAGGCACCCCTAAAGCTTGACGGGCCCACCCGGTTCGCGGTCGGCGACGTCGAAGCGCACCCGCAGCCGGCGCCAGCCCAGGCCAGTCCCGCCAAACAGCAGCGCGATGGCCAACGCGTACCACGAAATCACGAGGCCGTTATCAGACGCACCCGCCTTGCTGGCCGCGAGATGGCGGACCATGGCCGCGTCCGAGGCGGTCGGGGTGCCCTGCCCTGCCGTGACGATCTGGCGATCGAACGCGCGCACCCAGAGCGTCAGGTTCCATTGGAAGTAGCGGAGCTCGTCGGCGCTGAGCGCCTCGCCGCGCGCCATGGAACGCCGCAGCAGCAAGTAGCGATACATCCGATATCGATCGGGCTGAGGCCCCTTGGACTGGTCGAACGCCCGGCCCAGGGCGGAGGCGACACAGTTCGCGACGGCCGGCGTCAGCGTGGCGAGGCTCCCGCAGTCCTCGACCTTCGTCTTGCCGCGCGGAGGTGCTGCCGGGAGGGCCGAGACGGCGAGGGCCAAGGCCTCCTCGTCGACGGCCGCGAGCGCCGGCTCGTCTGCCGGGAAGACCGACTTCGGGCCGTGCCAGCCGGCCAATACGTGGGGCGTACGCACGAGGTCGAAGGCCTGACGGATGGCCTCGGGGCTAGGCGTCTCCCCCGCGACGAGCCCGCGCGCTTCCTCGGCGGCTGAGCGTGTCACGAGGTCGTAGGTGAAGCCGGCGACTGACACGACACAGCCCGCCGCGAAGAGCCCGATGATGAGACGGTTGACGTACTCCCACGTCTCGATCGCGGTCGGGCGCGGGAGAGCACCGTGTGCAGCGTCTGGAGCCGAGGAGGTCGGTGCGGTGGATGAGGACGGGAACTTACGCTTGGCCATGGGGGCGGGACGTTAGCCGAACCGCCCCCGGGTCGCAATTCACGGGGCGGAGTGCGCGCGGCGTCGCGCGGCGAGAGCCAGCCCGAGCAACGCGAACGCAAGCCAGCCGGCCGACAGGCCGCGCGAGCCACCCGAGGCACAGCCCGACGACTCCTCGGCGACGTACGACTTGGGTGTCGTCTTGCCGGCATCGCCGCCGGTCGTACTGGACGCGTCCGTTCCGCCGCTCGTGAGGTCACTGCCACCGGTTCCGCCGGCATCGCCGGTCCCGCCGGTGCCGCCGCCGTCCGCGGTGCCCGTCGTCCCGCCGCCGCCGACGAGGCACGGTCCCCACTCGCCGGCCTTGCAGGTCGACTGGTAGTTGGTCCCCGCCTTGCCCGAGGGCGTGGCGCACGCGATCGTGCTGCCGTCTTTGCACGCGCACCGCTCGTCCGCCCAGCCGTCGCAGTCCTGGTCCTTCTTGTCGTCGCAGACCTCGGGCACGAAGCCGCCGGCCGCCACGCACTGGCTCAGGACACCGCTGTTGCACGTCTGCTTGCCGGCTGCGCACACGCCCGCCTCCGGATCGCACGCCGAGGTGCCGGTGCCCGTGCAGGTGCAGCCCTCGTCGATGGAGCCGTCGCAGTCGTCGTCCTTCTTGTTGCCGCAGGTGTCCTCGGTCGCCGGACCCTTGGCATTGGCGCACGCCTCCGACCACTTGCCGGCCTCGCACCACTGCACGCCCGCCGAGCACTCGCCCACGGCCGAGCCGCACGGCTTGAACGCGCCCTCGACGGCGCAGGCGCAGCCTTCGTCAATCAGGCCGTCGCAGTCGTTGTCGAAGCCGTCGTCACACGCCTCGGTCTGCGGCTTGGCGGTGTTGGCCTGGCAGACGACCTCGCCCTTGGTCCCACACGCGTACTGCCCGAGGGTCTCGCACAGGCCCAGCCCGGCGCGACAGGGTTGGCCGAGCTCGCCAACAGTCTCGTCGGTCTTGCCGTCGCAGTCGTCATCCTTGCCGTTGCAGAGCTCTTCCTTGTCGGTCGCGGCGTTCTGGCAGGTCGTGCCCTTGCCGTCCGCGGAGCAGGCGAGCTTGCCCTTGGAGGTGCAGCCGGCCTTGGTGTAGTTGCACGGCTGGCCCAGGTCGCCGAAGTCCTCGTCGGTCTTGCCATCGCAGTCGTTGTCCTTGCTGTCGCAGAGCTCGGGCCCGGCGCCGTTGTCGCCCGTGCACTCCACGCCCGAACCGTCCGCCTTGCAGGTCCACGTCCCGCTCTCGCAGGTGTCCGCGTCCGGCCCGTCACAATTCTTGCCCTTGGTGGCCCACAGCTCGTCGACCTGTCCGTTGCAGTCGTTGTCCTTGCCGTCGCAGATCTCGGTCGCCATGACGTCACCGGTGCACTCGAGCCCCGAGCCGTCGGCCTTGCACGTGAACGCGCCCGCCTTGCAGGTGTCGGCATCCGCGCCGTCACACGGGAGCCCCTTGTCGGCGAAGTCCTCGTCGGTCTGGCCATCACAGTCGTCGTCGATGGCGTTGCAGAGCTCCTTGTCGCCGCAGGTGCCAAACTTGAACTCGTGCGTGTTGTTGGCCTCGTCCATCTCCGGGACGTCCTTCTTGTAGTCGACGATCGTCGTGAGCGTGTGCTGTCCACCACCGGCCGGGGTGCAGCTGCCGGTCTCCTCGGTCGCCGTGGCGCCTGCGCCGAGACCACAGATGATCAGTCCGGTAGCGCACTCCTTGCCATCGAGCAGGAACTGGACGTTGATGGCGTTGAACAGATTGCAGCCAATGTCCACCGCGCCCTGATTCTTGATCGTGGCCGTGAAGTTCAGCTTGTCCTTGGGCTTGGGCTGCGCGGGGTCCATCTTGACGCCCGTGACGACCAGATCCGGCCAATACCAATCGAACTCGACCTCGAGGGAGTTGTTGGACTCGTCCATCTCCTTCACGTCGCTATCGGTGTCGACGACGTACTTGATCTTGTGCTTGCCCGGAGTCTTGGGGCGACAGTTGGAGGTGTCCTCCGTGGCCTCGCTCCCAGCGCCGAGGCCGGCGAGAACGACCCCCGTGTCGCACTCCTTGCCGTCCAAATACATCTTGACGTTGATGTTGACGAAGATGCCCGTACCGATGGGGCTGTCGTTCTTGATGGTCGCCGTAATCGTGCCCTCCTTCTCGGCATAGGGCTTGGCGGGGTCGATCGTCATCTTCGTGATCTTGAGATCGGGCAGGTACCACATGAACGACTGCGTCATCTTGTTGTTGCCCTCGTTCTCCTCCGGGAACTGACCGTCCCAGTCCATCTCGACGGTGATCTCGTGCATGCCGTGCGTCGTGGGCGCGCAGTCCCCGTCAGTCGTGCTCTCTTCGTTCTCCTGGCCAGCCGAGAGGCCACACGAGAGGCTCCCGTCGTCGCACATCTTGCCGTCGAGATAGACCTTCCAGTGAACACCCTTGCCCAGGCACCCGCCGGCGTCGGCGCCGCCGATGTTCTTGCCGTTGAAGTGGATCGAGCCGTCGCCGACCTCAGGCTGCCCCGGATCGACCCAGATCTTAGTCACGGTCAGGTCCGGACCCTTCCAGGTGAACGTCTTCTCGAGGGTGTTGTTGGACTCGTTGCTCTCGTCGACGTCAGGTTCGGTGTCCACGACGATCTTGAACACGTGCGGGCCCGGAGTCTTCGGGTTGCAGCTGCTGGTGTTCTCCGTCGCCGTGCTGCCCTTGCCCAAGCCGGCGAAGATGATGCCCGTGTCGCACTCTTTGCCGTCCAGGTACATCTTCATGTCGATGTTGCAGAAGGTGCACGTGCCCTCATCGCCTTGGTTCTTGATGGTCGCCGTGATGGTGCCTTCGTCGACGGCGGGGCTCGCGGGATCGATGGTGATCCCCGTAATCACCAAATCCGGCTTGGCGACCGCGACCGACGAGATGAGGGTGAGTGTAGCGGCGAAGAGCGTTGACAGCGCGGAGACAAGACGATCGTTCATGGAGAACCTCCCAGGGGCACGATCTGGCCTACCTGGGGGCTGCGTGTCAAGCGCGGAGGGTCAGTTGGTCATGTCCACGAAGACCTGGACCTCGCCGCCGGCCTTGACCTTGAAGCCTTTGTTCTTGGTCGCGGCACCCTGGACGAAGGTCGCGGAATACGGCCCGCTCTGAAGCGTGAGCGAGCACGGCGTGGTGCACGACTGACCCTTGACGGTGACCTTGGCCCACGGCTTGGCGTTGAACTTGGCCGTACCCGGCCCGACGACCTCCTTGGGCCGCTCCTTGAGCTTGTACTCCTTGACGAAGGTCTCGCTCGTGAGTTTGACAGTCTCCTTGACGGCGATGTGCTCAGACGCCGTGACCTCGACCTTGAGATCGTCACCGACCTTGTAGCCCTGGACCTTGTACTTGCCGTCGGCAGCAGCGGGCTGCTTTTGCTCATTGATGGACAGCGTCGCACTGGCGGGAGTCACCGATACCTCGAGGACTGCGTTCTGTGCGACCGGCGGTGCCGTCGAGCCCGCGTCCACGACCGGAGCGACCACGACCTCCTTCTTCTCCAAGACGAGATCGACCTTCTGACCATCGCTCTTGAGCTCGACTTCGCGGACCTTCTCCTTGTAGTCCGGGTGGCTCGCGACCACGCTAAAGTTCGAGCCGATCGTCTCCTCGAACTCCAGGCGGCCAATGCCCTTCTTCTCGCCGACCCGAAGCTCCGCGTCCTCCGGCTTGACGGTAAAAACGATCTTGACGCGCTTGGGCGCAGGCGGCTCGTCCGGCTTCTTTGGGGGCTCCGGAGTCTTGTCGACCGGCTTCTTCCCCGGGTCATTGGGCTTGTCGGTCGTGCCTCCCGTGGCGGGCTGACTCGCGCCGGCAGGGGCCGCGCCTTGGGCGCCCGGTCCCATCGTGAAGTACCACGCCGCGCCGCCGCCACCGGCCACGAGGACGCCCACGGCGACCCAAAGGCCCGTGTTGCTCTTCTTCGGGGCGGCGTGCGCGGAGTCGACCGCCATCGTCCGGTTCGAGCCCGTTCCGTGGCTGATGTCGAGCGCGATGGTCCGTGCGTCGCTCGTTGGCATCTGCGGGAGGTTCGTCTGGCTCCGAACGGCCTGCACAGACGCCTGCGACGAGCCAGTGCGCGCCCGCGTAGCCATCTGACCGACGACGGTGGAAGCCTTGGCGTCGTTGGCGTGCATCTCCTCGAGGGCCTTGATGTCCTCCTCGAAGATCTCCGCCATGCACTTGGCGAAATCCGCGGCGTCCGTCTGGACGTTCGCGCTGCGCATCCACGTCTCGAGCTCGCGGGCCAGCTCCTTGCAGTCGGCCTGCCGCTGATCGCGGTCTTTGGCCAGACACTTCATCAGGATGGCGTCGAGCTCGGGCGGCACCTCGGTGTTGATGGAGCTCGCCGGCGGCACCTCGGCCTTCAGCACGTTGGAGAGCGTCTCGAAGTCCGTCTCGCCGGCAAAGAGGCGCCGGTTGGTCAGCATCTCCCACATCATGACGCCGACAGCGAACATGTCGGAGCGGCCGTCCAGATCCTTGCCCCGCGCCTGCTCGGGCGACATGTAGGCGCACTTGCCCTTGACCGTGCCGGCGCGAGTCTTCGTCGAGCGCGCGGCGGCCTTGGCGATGCCAAAGTCCATGACCTTGACCTCGCCGTCATAGCTGACCATGACGTTGTGCGGGGAGACGTCGCGGTGGACGATGTTGAGAGGCTGCCCCTTGTCGCGCTTGGTGTGCGCGTAGTGGAGACCCTTGCACGTCTCGACGGTGACGAAGGCCACCTCACCGACGGTGAGGGGCCGATTCTTCTTGATGGCCACGTCGGAGACGCGCTTGAGGTCCTTGCCCGCCACGTACTCCATGGCGATGTAGTACGTGTCGTCCTGCCGGTCGAAGTCGTAGATGCCGACGATGTTGGGGTGATTGAGTCCGCTCGAGACGCGCGCCTCGTCGATGAACATCGTGACGAACGCCTCATCCTCCGTGTAGTGCGGAAGGATGCGCTTGATCACGACCTCTTTCTCGAATCCCTCGGCTCCGATGGTCTTCGCACGGAAGATCTCGGCCATGCCGCCCATCGCGATCTTGTTCAGCAGGATGTACTTGCCAAAGGGCTGTGGAAGCTGCTGCTGGCTCGACATTCGCCTCCAACTCCTTGAACTCGCGAGATTCTCCCGCGGCGGACGGCACTCCGGCCGGTATCCTAGCATCGTTCGTCCGCGGTGCAACTCGGAGGACCCCTCGGACCGCCACGGAGCCTCGCGCTCACCGAAACGGCGCGCCGGTTGGCTGGACGGCCGCCTTCGTGAAATACTCCGAGCCAGAGCACGCCATGCCACCTCCTCCCGACCTCGGAAACCCCAACCTGAAGCGCAAGGACGGCGCTGGGAAGGATGGTGCGCCCCCGGTGGGCCTGCGCCGCGGCGCCGATGAGCTCGAGGTGGAGCTCGCCGAGCTCATCCAGCGCAGTGAGAGGCTGAAGACGCGCTACGACCAGTACTTCATGGGCCTGGAGAAGCACGCGCCTCTTCGAGAGCGCGAGGACCTCGATCGCGCGCTGCTCAAGACCAAGGTCATGCGGACCAACCGCACGGTTCTGCGGTTCAAGTACGAGGCGTTCATCGCGCGCTATCGGACGTATACAGCCTACTGGGACCGCATCTTGCGGGACATCGAAGAGGGTCACTTCCGGCGTGGCATCGCGTCGACCTCGGACCGGCTGCGCTTCAAGGCAACCGCCAAGGCCAAGGCGAACGCCGAGCGCGACGCGGCGGCGGCGACACCCAAGGAGGCACCCAAGCCCGCCGAGTCTCGCGCCGACGAGCCCAAGATGCCGTCGGCCGCCTATGAGCGCCTGTTCAATGACTACAAGTCGGCCAAGTCAGAGGCCGGCGAGGACGTCGCCAAGATGACCTATCGGGCGTTCGAGGCGACGGTGGAGAAGCAGCGGGAGCTGGCCCGCCAGAAGCTTGGAGCTGAGGTGGACTTCCGCGTGAAGGTCGCCGACGGCAAGGTCACCCTCGTGGCGTCGCGGCGCAAGGACGCTCCCGCGACGCCCTGAGAGTCGCGCTCAGTTGCCGCAGACCGCGAGCCAGGGTTCGCAGCGCTCTTGGACCTGGACGTCGTCTACGAAGAGTCCGGCGCCGCAATTCTTGTAGTTGTCGACGCTGCTGAAGTCGACCTGGAAGAAGACCTTCCCCGTGGATTTCTGATCCGCCAGGTAGTTGACGAACGACTCCGCGAGCGGCGTGCCACCCTTGCAGAGCGTCTCGGACAGCTTGAACGAGAACGGCAGCCACTTCCCGTAGTCGCCCGTGGGCTCATAGCTCGCGCAGCCGGGGTAGCGGAAATTGACGCCGCTGGCGCACGGGTCCGCGGTCGAGCAGGTCGCGTCGTGGCAGACCAGCGTGGCGAGCTCGATGGGCGCACCCTTGCCGTCGTAGCCCATGACGCGCACGCGGAACTGCTCCAGGCTGCCGAGGGCGCCCTCCTCGAGGTTGAGATCGGCGCGCAGGCCGAACTTGAAGTTGTAGTCCTTGCCGTAGTTGACCGTGATGTCCGGGCTGCGGATGGTGCCTTGCGGCAGGACGCACGCCGACTCGGGGCAGCTCAGCCCGTCGCAAGCGTTCGCACCTCCGCAGAGCGACTGCAGGCAGCCAGAGTAGTTGTCGTCCACGGGGTTGACGAAGCGCAGGCTGGCCTTGCCGGAGGTGGCCTGCGCCTTCGAGGACTGCCACACGACCACGGCACCGGGCGGCGTCGTCGCCGTCCACGAATCGAGACCGCCCTCGAAGTCCCACTTGAGCTGCGGCTTGGCGAAGCAGCAGCCGGAGACGCCGAAGTTGTCGTTAGCAACGCACTTGTCGTTGGTGCAGGTGTCGGCCGTGCACTTGTCACCGTCCTCGCACCAGGCGTCCGTGTAGCAGGGCGACGGAATCGCTGCGCTCGGGCAGACCTGAGAGACACGAACGTTGTCCAGCGTAATGCCAGCGAACGCGTTCTCGTCCCCGGTGAACGAGTTGAACTCGAAGCGCAGGACGGCACCGGCCTGGCCTGCGATGGGCTTGAGCGAGAAGCCCACGTCGAGGAACGCGATCTCGCCGTTGGGCGTGCGCGTCGTGCCGTTGAGCGGCGTGCCACCCTCGCTGCGCCACAGCATGAGCGACGTCGGCTTCTTGGTGACCGGGTCGATCCAGTTGTCTGCGTACACAGCGAGGCGATCGAAGACCGCGATGCCGCTGGTGTTGAGGTAGTTCGCGAAGCCCGCGGCGTCGAGCTTGTCGAACTCGGTCGAGACCTTCATGTTCACGAGCAGGAGCGGGTCACCGCCAGCAGGAACCGTGATGGGCGGCATGGTGACCGAGCCCGAGACGGCGTTGTTGCCATCGGCATAGGTGCCGGTCTTGAGGTTGCCAAAGTACAGCGCTCCGGAGCCACCTGCGCCCGCGGTCGGGACGTGCTGCCAGATCGCGGTCGCGTCCGAGGCGCTCTTGGTGAAGGTCCACCCGGCGGGGGCCGTGGCGCCGTCGAAGGTCTCCTCCCAGTAGATGGCGTGAGACGAGCAGCAGGTGGAGACGGCGCTCGGCGTGTGCTTGCACGCCTGGTTGGGCTCGCAGGTGTCGGTCGTGCAGGAGTTGTCGTCATCGCAGTCGATGGCGGAGACGCAGCAGCCCGCGATGGCCGAGCTCTGACACTCGCCCTGGATGCAGCTCGTGGGGTGACAGGCGTCGACAGCCGGGCAGTCGGAGGCGGTGGTGCAGGGCACGGGGCCGCAGAAGGTGCCGATCTTCAAGTCGTCGATGTAGACGCCCTCGGTCCCGTTGGCGAACTGATCGACGGAGTGGAAGACGAAGCGAAGCTTGACCGTCTTACCGGCCAGCCCGCTGAGGTTCACGTTGATGGGCTTCCACTGGCACTGCGTGCTTCCGCGCGTGCCCTTGTCGTAGCTCGTCCAGAGCACGTCCTCGACGGGTCCCGCGGCCGAGTTGTAGCTCGCGATGAGCAGGAGCCGGTCGGTACAGGCGCCGTCGGTCGGGATGGTCGTCTTGCAACCGGCGAGCACGGCGTCGATGTAGGCCGCGGGCTTGCCGTCGAACTCGGTCGACAGGAACAGCGACCACGAGGCCAGGATCGTCTGGTTCGGCGGGATGACGAGCGTCCCGAGCTCTACCTCGCC
Source organism: Pseudomonadota bacterium (assembly GCA_005776585.1). GTDB lineage: Bacteria > Myxococcota_A > UBA9042 > SXOX01. The sequence continues at coordinate 11,465 of SXOX01000257.1, forward strand.
GCTGGTCGCCGCGTTGACGCAGCCGCCGTAGCTCGGGCAGAGCAACGCGTCTTTGCCGCCACTGCAGGCCGCAGCCGCGGCGCCGCACTTCTTCGCGGCGTTGCCGAAGTACAGCGACGAGCCGCCGTTGGCGCTGCGTTGCGTGGTCACTCCCCAGGCGTTGTCGCACGCCAAATCGTCTACGGTGAGAAAGGCGCTCGGCAGACCGGTCTCGAAGCCCGACTCGACGATGGGCGTCGGAACGCACGCGAGCGGCAGGTACTGGCACTTGCCTTGCGCGCAGGTGGTGCTGAAGTCGGTGGGCGCGCCCGGCGGATTGACGCAGTCGGTCGCGCTCGTGCACTTCTCGCAGCCGGGCTCCACCGGGAACAGGCAGATGCCCTGGGCAACGGCGGTCGGCACGCCGCCAATGGGCTCGAACTCGGCGCAGACGTTGGCGGTACAGCCGTCGGTGTCGACGCAGTTGGGCTTCGCGGGAGCGCACGGGTCGAGCTTGTCGTCGCAGGTCGAGCGCACGTCGACGTCGTCGATGAAGACGCCCTCGAAGACGCCATTCTTGGTGTCCTCGAAGTTGGTCGTGCCGTCCTGCGTGTCGAAGCCCCACTCGAGCAAAATGCTCTTCCCGGCCCAGGGCCCGAGGTTGACGGTCACGAGCCGATAGTCGCCATGGGTGGTGTTGCCAATCGAGCGCGAATCGAACGCACGCGTACGCACCTCGCCATCGATGACGTCGAGCACGAGGGGATCACCGGGGATCTCGACGCCGCTCTGGGGATCCTTGCCCGCCGCCTCCGAGCTCATCCGCAGCTGGAATGTGAGGACCCAGGGGGCGTCCTTGGGCGAGAGGTTGAGCTGAGGCGAGCGTAGTTTGGCGGAGACGCGAGTGGCGGGCTTGGCCGCGGCCGTCGCGTCCGGGACGCAGCCGGTGCCACCGGCCAGAAACGCGCCGTTGTAGTAGCCGTAGCAATGCTTGGTCTCGTCGTGGTAGCCGAGGTGGATGCAGCTGCCGCCGGTCCGACAGTGCGTGTCCGGCGCCAAGATACCCAGCACACGCCAGCGTACGTTGGTGTTCTCGACGTTGTACGTTTCGGACCAGCCAGACGGCACGTCGACCTTGAGGTCGAACGCCTGGCTGAGCGGAGCCACGTCCTGCTGATCCTTGCAGCAGCCCGCGACCAGGTCGTAGCGGCACGTGCCAGCGGTCAGGCCGTCGCTGTCGCACTGGGTCTGGTAGCAGACGGTGGAGGTGGCCGGGCAGTCGGACGGCTGAATGCAGCAGAACGACGCGCGCACGAGCGTGCACTTGCCGGCGGCGGTACACGCCGGGGTGAAGCACGGCGGGATGGGGTCGCCCAGCTTCTTGGCCGCGGCGGTGCAGACCTCGACGCTGCACCCACCCGTGGCGGGCTCCGAACACAGGTCCCCCTTCTCGTACGGTCCGAGCTGCGGGTTGCCCTCGGGGTGGACCGGATCGACGATGGTGCACGTCGCAGTCGTCTCCGGCTTCTGTGCATCGGCGTCAGCGTCGGCCGTACCGGTCGTCGTACCGCCGTCAGCGTCGCCGCCGGTCGTGCCGCTGTCGGAGTCGGCGCCCCCGGTGGTGCCTTGGTCCGCGCCGCCCTCGTCGGGCACGTCAACCAGCCCGGAATCGACGCCCGTCGTCGCGTCGCGGGCGTCGGCCGCGTCGCCCGTGGCGCCAGAGCCGTTGTCCGTCGCGGGCGCGGTCTGCGGATCGTCGTTCGTGCACGCCGTAAGTGCGCTCGACGTGAGGGCGAGCGCCAACAGCGCGAGCTGCGCCCGACGTCGCCCCACGGGCCGCTCGCTGGACCACCACGCCTTGATTCGGAGTGTGCCTGTCATGTCGAAGTTCCTCGCTCCCTCGTGCGAATCCGTCAAGATCGCTCCGTCAAGATCACACCAAGGTCCAGTACGCCGTTCCGCCGGTCTTGACCGCCCAGGGGCAAAGGCTACGTTCAGCGGCTCACGAAATCAACCTTCGCTCCCGTCACCCCATCTCCGCAGAAAGAACGCGGATCACCGGTAGTGTCCCGGCCGGGCAATCTTGAATGGGTGAAGTCCACAGGGAAACGAGATCCTCGTCTCGCATGGCTCCTACATCGCTGCTGCAAGGGGTTCGTCGGTTTCTATGCGGGGGACGACCCCCGCACCCCCGGGGATTTGCGGCCGTTCTCGCTGCGTTGAGGACGTCCTCCCTCGCCATCGCGCAGGGCGCGTGGTAGGAGCCGACCATGCGCGCCGCTCATCCGCTGCTCGAGATCCAAGAACGCGTCGCTCAGGCTCGCCGAGCGGGCCACACGCCGGTCCTGGTGTTCGATCTAGATCACACGCTGTTCGACAACGGCCCGCGCACGTGGGCCATTCTGGAGGCCTACGCGGCGCATGCGGGGCGCGCCGGCCTCGCGCAGCGCCTGGGCTCCGTCCCGCACCTCGGGCTGCCGTATCGTCTGGACGCCGTGCTGGCCCTGGCCGGCGAGACAAACCCCGAGGTGCTGGCGGAGGCGTTTGCCTACTGGCGCGAGCGCTTCTTCACCGACGCCTGGATTCACCATGACGTGCCCTTGCCGGGTGCCGCGGCATATTGCCAGGCGCTCGTGTCGATGGGCGTGACCGTCGTCTACCTCTCGGGGCGCGATAGCCCGAACATGCTCGTAGGCACCGCCGACAGCCTGCGCACGCACGGCTTTCCGATCGGGCTCGCGCACACGGTGCTGGTCCTGAAACCGGCCTTCGAGATCCCCGATCTGGAGTTCAAGGCGAACGTCGCGGACTTCATGGAGTCGCTCGGCACGGTCATCGCGCTGTTCGACAACGAGCCAGCCAACTGCAACCTGTTCCTCGAACGGTTCCCCGCGGCGCTGAGCGTGCTGCTGGAGACGACGCATGCGCCCGATCCGCCGCCGCTCCACCCGGAAGTGCGACGCCTAACGGACTTCACGCTCCCTGAGTGAATCGGGGCTCAACTCGGGCCGTCATGCGGCCGATAGAGGCCTGCAAGTGACCCGAGTCGCGACGCTTGGCTGAGCGTCGTCGTCCGTGGTAGGGTGGATGAACCGGACCCCATGAAGCCAAAGCGCGAGACAAGAGCGGTCTGCGTCGTGAGCTACGACTCTGCTGACGCGGTACGCAAGGCGGACCTGACCGAGTTCGCGCATGGCGGCTGCCTGGTCCCGGGCGGACTGACGCTGGCACCCTTGGCCTCGATCCTGGTCCACGTGCAGCTCCCCGGCGAGCTGGAGGTCGAGGTGCCCGCCCGCGTCGTGAACGTCGTGCCAGGGATTGGCGCGTTCGTTCAGTTCGAAGGCTCCGACGAGGTCAATGCGCTGCGGTCCGCCGCCCAATTCGTGCTGTCGATGGTGCTCACGCCCGCGCCGAGCGACCCGCCCCTGGCGCCCGTGCCCGAGGCGCCAGTGCCCGAGCTGCCGCTGGACGACGCTGCCTGGCTGAGCAGCGACGCGCCGCTACCGGACGTCGCGCCCGTGGAGTCCATCGATGCCGACGGCTTCTTGAGCGTCGAGCCACTGGAGTCCACGGGCGATTCGGCGGGCGAGTCGACCGCGACGGCCGAGCGCACGGTCCCCAAGGCCGTCTGGGAACTCATCGACGCGACGAGCACGGTGCCGCTCCACGTCCAGCTGCGCGAGCTGTCGACGCAAGACAAGATTCGCCTCGCGCGCCACGCCACGCGACCGGTGCGCACGCTCCTGATCCGCGACTCGGAGAAGCGCATCCACGCCGAGGTCATCCAGAATCCGCGCGTCACCGACGAGGAGCTCATCGAGTACACGGCGGACGCCGGACTCAGCCCCACCGCGCTCCGCTGGGTGGCCAACCAGCGCCGGCTCGTGCGGGTCCACGGGATCATGATGAACCTCGTGCTCAATCCGCAGACGCCTCCCGACATCGCGCTCTCGTTGCTGGCGACCCTGCCGCAGCCCGATTTGCTGCGCGTCGCGCGCTCGACGCGGGTCCGCGAGCCCATCATGCGGGCCGCCAAGCGCAAGCTCATGGAGTCGGGCGTCCTGTGAGCCTCCGCGACGCGTCCGACCGCACGCGGTGACGGCCGCGCTCTCGGGCCTCTTCGTCGCGAGCTTCCTCTCGGCGACGGTGCTCCCCATGGCCTCCGAGGGCGTCCTGATAGCGCTTCTGCTGGCGGGTTCAGCACCCACCGCCGCGCTGATCGCGGTTGCGACCCTGGGCAACGTGCTGGGCGCCTGTACCGGCTGGGTGCTCGGGAGGACCGCGGCGCCGTGGCTCACGCGCGCGTTTCGGCTCTCGGAGACGCAGCGTGACTCCGCGCTCGCGGCGCTCCGGCGGCGCGGCCCTCCGGTGCTGCTGTTGACGTGGGTGCCGTTCGTCGGAGACGCGCTGACGGTGGCGGCAGGCGCGATTCGAGTGCCGTTCCTGGTCTTTCTGGGGTGGACTGCGGCCGGAAAGCTCGGCCGCTATGCGGTCGTGGCGTGGCTCACGCTGGCGGCGTCGACGTAATGGACGCGACCGCGGCGCCCGGGGCCGCCGTCTTGGGCCGCTTGACCCGGAAGGTCCAGACGTTGTTTGCGATGAAGTTGATGACCGTCGCCAGCGCGATGCCGCAGAGCACGGCGACGTGATCGACGAGCTGGAGCTCAGAGCGCGCGAGGCGGGCCACGCCGATCTGCACGAGGCCCGCGAGCGAGGCGACGAGGTAGAACTTGACGAGCCGACGCAGCAGCTGCGTGTGCGAGCGGTGGAGCGCGCGATCGCCGAACGTCCAGAACTCGTTGAGCAGGAAGTTGGTGAGCACGCTGACGAGGAAGCCAGCGACATTGGCTGCCGTAAAGCGGTCGTCTGCGTCTGGGAAGGCGCCCAGGAGCAGGCGGGAGGCGACACTGAAGACACCCAGGTTGACCACGACACCAGACAGGCCGACGAAGCAAAAGCGCAGGAAGCGCGCGCGCTCGGGGGTCAGCTGTCGTGTGAGCCATTCCATGGGCACCAGAGGCCGCGCGAGAGCCGGCTCGCGAGGCGCGGGAGGTGTACTCGCCGGGCCTGTCTCTGTCAATCGAGACGGCGCTATCCGGGCCAGTGCTCCCCGGGTGGAGCAAAGACGTGGAGCGCCGGGCGGAGGCGTCCCTCGGCGCGCTCGGCGACGATCCGGCGGACCTCCGGGGGCGAGTAGCACTGGGAGAAGTGTGTCAGCACGAGGTGCTCGTTTTGGAAGCCGTCGGCGCGCTCCAGGATCTCGTCGAGGTGGACATGGCCGTGCTCGCGGCACTGGCCGACGGTCTTGCGCGCGTCGAGGTAGGTGCTCTCGAGGAGGAGCACGCGCGACGCGAGGAGGTCCGGCTCGCGCTCGAGCGCCTCGATGGTGGTGTCTCCCGAGAAGCTCAGCATCGGTCGGCGCACGGTGTCGGTGATGGCGACTCCCTGACGCTTCAGTCGCGCGATCTCGGGTCCGGGCAGGTCCTTGTAGATGGCTTTGAGCTTGGCGAAGTCCTCGTAGACGGTGAAGCCGAAGGTCTCGATGACATGCGTCACGGCGAAGGCCTTCACGACGCGGCGGGAGTCGAGGGCGACCTCGTCCCCCGGCGAGAGCGGATGCGCGCGCCAATGGTAGGGGTGGCCTTGAGCGCGCTCGTAGGCGGTGGCGGCGACCCGCAGGGCGTCGAGGAGGACGGCTGGGCCATAGACTTCGAGCGGCTCTTGGACGCTGTGGAGCAGCCGGAGCGCGAGCAGCCCGACGAAGCCCGCGGCGTGATCGGCGTGCGCGTGGGAGATGAACAGATGGCGAACGTGCAGGAAGCTTCGGGGGCAGTGGCCGACGTCGAAGCAAAGGTCGAGCTGCGGGACCTGGAGGCACGTCTCGACGCCCGCGAGTGACAGCCCGCGCACCGACAGCTGCCCGACCTGAAGCTCACACGGGACCGTCACGCGCCGTCACCGTCGCTCAGCGAGCCAGACGCGTCGCTGGCGTCGGGCCGGTCGACGACGCAGTAGCCGAGCTCCCAGTGCGTATCCGGGCCGCAGCGGGTCTCTATGTTGGGCACGCAATTGCCGTCACGCTCGTGCGTGCCCGTGCCACAGGTCAGGTCCGCGCAGCCGACGTCGGCGAGGCCACACAGTGCGACGACCATCCAACGCCTCATCGAACGAGCTCCGAGAGCGCGCGCTGAGACAGCGTGCGGTATGGGGGCCCTTCGACCGCCCAGAGCCCCTTGCGCGGTGAGGCGAGCACGCGTCGAAAGAGCGCGACCGCCTCGGAGCGCTGCTCGGCCTTGCGGTAGGCATCCGCCAGGAAGTACAGGTTCTGGGGCTCGTGCGGAAACTCGCGGGCAACGTCCTTCAGCACAGCGATGCTCTCCTCCAGGTCGCCCACGCCGGTCGGCCAGGCCGGGGCGTAGAGATACGTCGCGCCGAGCACCCGGCGCGGCTCGCCCTGGTTGTAGCGCGGATCGATGGCGATGGCCCGGGTGAGCGAGGCCACCATGGTCTCCAGCAGCCGAATGGCCTCGCCGGCGTGGAGCTTGGCCGCAAGGCCCGTCGCGATCGCAAAGTACAGATGCCCCTCGACGCGATCCGGGCGCAGCGTAATGGCACTCTCCGCGGCCCGGCGGGCCTCGGCGACCCAGGTCGCTGCGCGCGGCTCATCGATGCGCGCCAGGACCCCATCGATGCGCGCGAGTCGCCATTGACTCCCAAAGCTGCCCTGGTCCAGCCGCAGCGCCTTGTGTAACGCCAGTCGGGCCCGCAGCAGGTCGATCAGCTTGCGCGAGCGCCAGTACGTGTGATCGGACAGCGTGTGCAGCTCCTTCGGATCGTTCGGGAGCGTGAGGTCGACCAACTCGGGGAGCCCATTCTTGCGGTCGGTCAACGAATCGCACCCGTGGCACGAGGCCACGGAGCTCGCGCCCAGGAGGAGCGCGCACGACAGGAGGCGGACGGCAAGGCGCACGCTCGGCATCCTAGGGCCATGGCCCTTCGCTGTCATGTTCCTGACCCGACTGGGCCGCGGTCCCTTGCGGTGGGTTGCCGGCAGCTCCGGTCGGAGTAGAGTGCCCCCGTGTCGACTCGGCCCGACCAGCCCAAGAGCATCGCCGTCGTGGGCGGTGGTATCTCCGGCCTCGCCGTCGCTCACGCGCTGGTCGAGCGCGCGGCGGCCCTGGCGCGGCCCGTCGATGTCCGGCTGTTCGAGCAAGCCTCGCGCCTCGGCGGAACGATGTTCACCGAGCCCGCCGGCGGATTCCATGTCGAGTGGGGGCCCAACGGCTTCCTCGACAGCAAGCCGCACACGGCGGAGCTCGCTGCCCGCCTCGGCTTGGCCGACGCGCTGCTTCCGGCGAGCGACGCGTCGAGTCGCCGCTGGGTCCTCTCGCGCGGCCGACTGCGGCCCATCCCCACCTCGCCGCAGCGCTTTCTGTTCTCGTCGCTGCTCTCGATGAGCGCCAAGTGGCGCGTGCTGCGCGAGCCCGCGGCGCCTCCCCCGCCGGACGGGGTCGACGAGACCATCGCCGCCTTCGCACGCCGCCGGCTGGGCCCCGAGACCGCGGCACGGCTCATCGACCCCTTCGTCTCGGGGGTGTTCTCCGGAGATCCGGAGACCTTGTCGGTGCGCTCGGCCTTTCCCCGGCTCGTCGAGCTCGAGCGCGAGTACGGGAGCCTGCTGCGCGCCTCGCGCAAGCTCAAGGCGAAAGGCGCGGGACCCGCCGGGAAGCTCACGTCGTTTACCGGTGGCATGAGCACGCTCGTCTCGGCGCTCGCGAAGTCCCTTGGCCCTCGCGCAGCCACGCGCGCCGCCGCCTCGGCGTTGACACGCGGCTCCGGTGATACGCTCAGCCTGACCGTGGACGGCGAAGCGCGGGCCTTTGACGCCGTAGTGCTCGCCACACCCACGACGACGACGCAGCGGCTACTCGCCCCACTCGACGACGCGTTCGTGGCGCCACTGGCGCACATCCCCTACGCCGCGGTCGCCGTCGTCGCGCTCGGCTTCGCTCGCGAGTCGGTTGCGCATCCGCTCGATGGCTTCGGCTTCCTCATCCCGTCGGAGGAGCGGCAGCCCATCCTGGGTTGCCTGTTCGACTCATCGGCGTTTCCCGGCCACCGCGCGCCACCTGGGCACGTGCTCCTGAGGGCGTTCGTCGGCGGCGCGCGCGCACCCGAGCGCGTCGATGAGGACGACGCGGCCCTGGTGCGCCTCGTCCGCGGCGTCCTCGATCCGCTGCTGGGCCTCCGCGGCGAGCCCGTGCTCACCCGGGTCGTGCGGCACCGCTCGGCCATCCCGCAGTACGTGGTCGGACACGCGGACCGTGTCGCGGCCATCGACGCCGCGGCCGCGCGCGTGCCCGGCCTGTGCGTCGCGGGGAACGCCCTGCGTGGCGTGGGAGTCAACGACTGCACCCGAGAGGCCGAGGCCGTCGCGGCGCGCGTGCTCAGTTCGTGAGGATGTTCGGGCCCGTGACCGGCGCACCGGTCGGAGCACCGGTGGGCTCGTTGGCCTTCTTTGGCGCAGTCGCCGGTGCCGGCGCCGGAGCGGGCTCCAGCGCGTAGACCGCGACGTTGTCGAACGTGACGTGCGCCTGCCAGTTGTTGAAGCCGAAGTGGCGGCCCTCGATGAAGTCGCCGTCGGTGAATTGCCCGAGCAGCGTGTCGTCGGCGTAGAACGCGACCGTGCTGCCCACGCGGAGCACCTTCATCCGGTACTTCTTGGACTTCTCGACGGGAAACGGCGGACCGTCGACGACCTCGGCGCCCTCGCCATTGCCGTGCTCCTCGAGCCGCGCGATGCGATTGATGCGGTTCTGCCAGCCGCCGAAGATGAACACGTAGCCCGTCTGATGCTCCGGCAGCCGGTTGAAGGCCTCGCACTTGAGGTCTCCAGGGAACTCCTCGCGCACCGCGCCGCTCTTCTCGCGCTTCTCGTACGGATCGCTCCGCGCGTCGTACTCGATGCGCACGTCGCCGTCGGGGAGCTTCTCGAGCAGCCACAGCCCCTTGTTCTCCGCGAAGTGATTGACGACCTCGCCGTCCTGGAGCTTCCATTCGGGCAGCTCCGCCTTCCAGTTCGGACCAAAGCTCTCGCGCTCGAAGTCGTCCTTGAACACGAGCTTGCCGCCCTTGAGCGCTTTCTTGAGTACGTCGGCGCTGGCACCGACGCGCCGGACGCGAGCCGACTGGGGTCCGCCCGCCTGATTGAGCGCCCGCGCTTGGGCGAGCTTGGGCGTCTCGGGGAGCCGCTCGCGACAGCCCGGGGTGGCGCACGCCAGCGGGATCGCGAGCAACAGGAGACGGCGCACAAACGACGATTCAGTCACGACAGGTCACCTCAGGGCGTCTTGAGCAGGTCCTCGAGGCGAGGAAGCGGGTTGCCGATCAGCGGGGGCACCGACGTCGTGCGAGGAGGCGGAGGCGGCCGCCGTGGCGGCAGCGGCGGGCGCGGCACCGCGGGGTCGGTCTCGTCGGTGCGCGCACGGCGCGGGAGCTCGGCAACGTCGCTCGGTTCGAGCCACTCCTCGCTCGAGCCGACCTCTTCGGGCCGGACCGAGTGATAGAGCCCCTTCAGCAGGCCGAGTTCGTCGGTCGTGCGACGGAGCCGCACCGTCAGCGCCTTGACCAGGCTCCAGAGCAGCTTGACGGCCAGGGTGGGGTTGTTGCGCATGAGCTCGAAGAAGGAGCGGCGGTGCATGAGGAGCATGGACGTCTCCTCGATCGCGGTGGCCTCGGCCGTGCGCGGGGTGGAGTCGACGAGCGCCATCTCGCCGAAGTGGCTGCCCGCCTCCATGATGGCCACAACGACGTTCTCGCGACGGATGCGTACCCGACCGCGCAGGAGGATGTAGGCGCAGTCCTCGGCTTCGCCAGGCCGAAAGACCGAGTCGCCGTCGTGAAGCAGCCGAGCCTCACACATGTTCATGACGCGCAAGAGCTCCGGATAGTCCAGGTAGCGAAACAAGATGAGGCTGCCGAGCGTGCGCAGCGCGAGGCGGACCTCGTCGGTGTCGACGTTCGGGACCTGGTCGACGGTGACGACCACCGCGGTGACGTTGTCGGTGCCGCCATCGGCGTTGGCGTGGGCAATGAGCGCGGCGCAGACGGAGTCGTCGTCGCCCGAGCGCTCGAGATGCGCCTTCATGGCCGCGTCGTCGGCGTGCGCGTAGAGCCCGTCGGAGCAGAGCAGGAAGCGATCCCCCGGCAGGACCGCCAGGTCGAGCGTGTCGACGTCCACCGACTCTTGCACACCGACTGCGCGCGTGACGGCATTGCGGAAGCGCTCGTTGACCTCCTCGGCCGAGCGGATGCGGCCCGCCTTGAGCATCTCGGCCAGGAGGCTGTGATCCTCAGAGAGCTGCCAGTACGCGCCGTCACGATGGAGGTAGATCCGCGAGTCGCCCACATGGCCGATAAACACGCGGCCACCGCAGAACAGCGCCATCGTGAGCGTCGTGCCCATGCCGCGCTCGCGGGGGTTGCGCAGCGCGCGCTCCCAGATGCGGTAGCAGGCACGCTGAACAGATCCTTCGACAATGTCGAGAATATGACGCCGCGTCACGCCGGGCTCGCCGTCGGTGAACCGCTTGAGGACGTCGCGATGCGCGCGGATCTCCTCGTGCACGACGTTGACCGCCGTCGCGCTGGCGACGATGCCCGCCGCGTGGCCGCCCATGCCGTCACACAGGACATAGAGCATGAGGTTGCGATCGACGAGGAAGTTGTCCTCGTTCTGCTCCCGGACTTTGCCGGTGTCGGTCCTGGCGCCGAAGCTGAGCTTCATGCCGTTCTAGTACCGTGCGACGGCCTGAAAATAGGCCCAATGCGCGACGTCGGTCCCGAGCTTGAGTCGATCGGGCACGGTCTTGGGCACAAACGCCGAGTAGCCTGCGCGCAGCTGGAAGTGCTCGTTCCACGCCCACGAGGCCCAAGTGTCGATCTCGAGGCCCACGTTCCGGCCCAAGGAGGCGCCCTGATCCGGCGTCTTTCCGGTGCCCAAGCCGAACAGCGTGCCTTGGTCGTTGACGAGCAGGAAGTAGTGGACGCTCGCGTGGAAGCCGAAGCCCATGGGCGGCGAGAGCTCGAGCTTGCCGCCGACGTCCATGAGGTTGGCCCACTGGAACAGGTTCATGGCGCCGAGGAAGCCGTAGCGCGAGGGAAAGAGCGGCTGGAAGTCGTTGCTCTTGCCGTCCTTGGGGTTGCCATCTCCGGAGGCCCACGCGAAGAAGGCGGCGATCGTGGGATAAGTGATGACGGGCGCCTGGTAGCCGAGCTCAGCGTAGAACGCCATCCCGTAGTGGGACAGCTCCTTGGTCGCGTCGTTCGGGTCGGTGCGCGAGCCAAACTGAAACGCGGCCTCGACCTCCGCCAGGAGGCCGAAGGGGAAGAGCGCACCGACGCGCGCGCCGACCGTGTGGAGGTTGGTCGAGAAGCTCTGCGTCACCGTCGTCGTCCCGACCTGCAGCGGCTTGAGGATCTCGTCGACCAGGCCGAACCAGTACAGGTCCAGCGTCGTGTACGGGATGGCCTTGGTCGTGAGGTAGACCCCGAAGAAGTCCTGATCGGCGTCCTTCTGCCCCACCGGGGACTCGCGCAGCTTGGCGTAGAAGACGTCGGCCTCGATGTACTTGTCGTAGCCATAGTGGATGAGCGCGCCGTCGAAGAAGCGGCCTGACGCGCTGAAGTCGTCGCGTCCTACGAGCCGCTCCGAGCCGAAGGCCATCTCGGAGCGCCCGCCGCGGAGCCAGAGCCCCGGTGCAAACGTGGGCCGCACCTCGGCGTACCCCTGATGGAGCCCGATCGTGCCAAGCGTGTCGGCGGCGCGGCCAAAATCGCCCGACTCCTGCACGTCGACGCGGGCGCGGACCCACGACGAAAAGCCGACGTCCGCGCCCAGACGCACGCGGTGGCCCCAGATGGCGTCCTTGTCGTCGGCGTTGGAGTTGAGGTCCGTCACATTGATCTGGAGCTCCGGGCGCAGGCGGGCCTCGACGCGAAAGCGACCGTAGAGCCCGTCCTTGCTGCCGAAGTCCGGATCGTCGGCGCCGCGCTTGGCCGGCCCGGTTTTGCCCTCTTTGAGCTTGGCCTCGAGATCCTGGAGGTCCTTCTTGAGCGCCTCGAGCTGCTCGACGCGCCGCTGCAGCTCCTTGATGACCGCTGCGCGGTCCGCGTTGTCCTGCTCCGCCTTCTGGAGCCGCTCCTTGAGCTGCTTGACCTGGTTGTTGGTCTGCTCGTGCGTCTCCTTGAGGACGTTGATCTCATCCTCGAGGGCCTTCAGGGCACCTTGGGGCGGCTCCGCGAAGCCGCGCGCAGACCAGGTGAGAATGAGCAGCCCGAGCAGCACGCCTATGCGGCGGTGCCAGCCAGCGTCGAGAGCAAAGTGAGTCACCGGCGATCTCCCCGCCACGGTGGCACGGTGGTGCCCGCGGCGCAGCGACCGTAGCACACGGACCGGTGGGGCTCAACGAAATGGCTGAACCAGGCGAGTCGACCCGAATCTCGGTGCGAAACTGGCAAAACGGGAGCCCTGGGTGCTATCCTGGCCGGGAGGCACGATGGCGACGGTGAGCACGGCGCCGCTCGTGGGAACGGGCGGCCTCGCGGACTTGGTTGGGCGGGCCATTGATGTGCCCCCGGTTCTTGGCCAACCAACGTCCCCCTTTCGGCAGCTATCAGCCGCTTGGATCGAGCGCTTCTCGGGCCTGCTCTCGCTCCGGATCGTGGACGCCAGCGGCAACGAGGAGCTGATCGCGCTGTCCCTCCGCGAAGGACGTGTCGAGCTGTGCGGCAGCGACCGCGTCCCCAACGAAGAGGAGCTGCTGCGCTACCTCCACGAGGAGCACGTGCTGCGCTTCGATGAGATCGACGACGCCGTCGAGAAGGCGGATACGACCCACTGCGATCTCGCGCGAGCGCTCTATGACTTGCAGCTGCTGGACGCCAAGGGTGTCGTCGCGGCGCTCCGGATGGCGATGGAGCGGCGGCTGCTCCGGGCGATGAAGGCGGTCGACGGGCACATCACGGTCGTCCCTGCGGGCGTGCTCGGTCACCTCTCGAAGGGCACGAGCCCCGTCGACCTGGGCCCTCCGCTCTACGATCACATGCGCTGGGTGCTCCGGACGGTGTACGAGGACGTGCTGGGACCGGCCTTGGCGCCATTGGCGGGGAGCTACCTCTCGGTCACCGAGGCAGGGCGCGAGACGATGAGGCGGTTGGGCTTCGGCACCCGCGACGTCCTGGTCGCCGAGCGCCTGCTCGACGGCAGCCGGCGGCTCGACGGGATTAGCCGAGTGACGATGCTCTCGCAGAGCGCGTCGCTGCGGCTGCTGTTGGAGCTGGCGTTGCTCGGGCTCCTCGTCTGCACCGATGAGCAGCTCGCGAGCGACGGCACCGTCCGGGCCGCCACCGAGGCCGAGCGCGTCGCCGAGTGGCGCGGGGAGCTGGTGCGCCAGGACCACTTCGCGCGGCTGCGGACGCACTGGGCCAATCATCCGCGGGAGATCGAGGGACGCTGGGAGGCGCTTCAGCGCGACCTCGCTCGGCGCGAGCGACTGCATCCGGAGCTGCGGTCCGCGTACGCCGAGATCCGGGAGCTGCTCGAGGAGGCCTGGCTCACCGTGGAGTCCCGGGAGAGTCGACGGCTCTACCGCAAGAAGCTCGCCGAGGGTCAGCAGATCGAGTACAGCGCCGACCTCGCGTTCAACCAAGGGCGAACGTCGGAGATCTGCGGCGAATTGGAGGACGCCATCCGCTTCTTCGAGCTCTCCGACGAGCTGTGCGCGACCGAGCCCAATCGCGCCGCCTTGACGCGCGTCCGCGAGAAACGGCGCTCGATGGGGTTTGCGTGAGCGACGGGCCGCACGTCCTGGTCCTGGCGCGCGAGGGCATCTCGGCGGTGCTCGCGTCGTTCGCAAGCGCCGGAGTCGACAACGTCGAGGTCGTCTCCGATGGCCTGGCGGCGCTCGACCGCGTCGCTTCGCGCGACGTCGACTTCATCGTCGTCCACCTGGGCCCGGCGGACCTCGCGAGCCTCGCGACCGTCGCCCGCATCCGTGACCTCAAGCGGGGCAAGACGCTGCGGATGATCCTCGCGACGCCGGGCACGAGCGCCGACCGCGATCGCCTCGCTGCGATGGCGCGGCCCTTGAACGTCGAGCGGGTCGTGGCGTGGCCCCTGGATGCCGCCGCGCTGATCGGCGCCTCGACGCCGCACGCCGAGCCGGACGCGCTCTCTGCGCTCGAGACGCGCCTCGCCAGCGCAGACCTGCTCGAGCGGCTCGGCGTCGAGGCGCAGGTGTCCGATGACGGCGTCCGAAAGCGCTTCTTCGAGCTCGCCGACAAGCTCAATCAGCTCCGAGCCTTCCACCAGCAGACCGACGGCGCTCGGCTCGATGCGATGTACGCGACGCTCATGGAGGCCTATCGCCTCCTGCGCGACCCGGTACGACGCGCCGAGTACGTGGCGCGCACTCGCTCGCTGACTGCGGAGCCGCCGCCGATCGTCGTGAGGCAGACGGCAGCGACACCGACCCCAGCACCACTGCCGACGCCGACTCCGGAGCCACCGCCGGAGCGCGAGGCAACGCAGCCGAAGGAGGGGTCGGAGGCCTCGCAAGAACACCGAGCCGCCGTCACGATCGCCGGTGTCGACGCCAACGTGCTCGCCGAAGCCGCGACCGCGTGCGAGGTGCTGGGTGACCACCCTGGCGTCGTGACGCTCCTGCGCGCCGCGATGCAGGCGGGGCTTGCCTCACCCGCCGTGGAGTGCCGCGTGCTGTGGCACGAGGCGCAGGTCGCGCGCCGCCACGGGGACGAATCGGAGGCGCGGCGTCTGGAGGCCGCGGCGACGGCGCTGAGCGCGGCCGAGGTCGCCCGTCAACGCGCTCGACGGCGCCCCCGGCGGCTGGCCGACGCCATCGAGGCCATGCGGGGCAGCAAGTAGCGCCCGGGGCCGGTCCTGTGGCAGGCTCCGCCGATGACCACCACCGTACGACACGTTGAGACCGACGACGGCGCGTCGATTCACTACCACGTGCATGGCGAAGGCCCGCCGCTCGTCTTCTTGATGGGCTTCGGCCTCGATCATCAGGGCTGGTGGATGCAGACGCCACGCTTTCGGCGGCAGTTCCGCTGTGTGCTCATCGACAATCGCGGCGTGGGCCGCTCGACGCTGGGCTGGGAGCCCGTGTCGATGGCGCGCATGGCCGCAGACGTAATCGCGGTCCTCGACCAGGAGGGCATCGACCGAGCGCACGTCGTGGCCATCAGCATGGGGGGGATGATGGCGCTGCACCTGGCGCTGAACGCCCCCGAGCGCATCGATCGCCTCGTGCTCTGCGCCACGACGGCCGGCCTGGGCAACCACGGCCCGCTCGTGTCCGAGCAGATCATGCGCGCGATGGGCTTCGACGATGGGGAGACCGCACGCATCACGAGCGGCGAGGCGGGCTTCGACGCGCGCTTCAATCGGCTCGAGTTCGCGCGGCTCATGGGCAGCTTCGTCTTCAGCGAGTCGTTTCTGGCCTCCAGCGGCCCGATGCTGTCGCAGATCATGGGCATGTTCGTCGAGCGCTTCGCCAAGAACGAGGTGCTGCACGCGCAATACGTAGCCATCTTGGGACACGAAGTGCATGCGCGCCTGGGGGACATCCGGGTGCCGACGCTCGTCTACGTGGGCGACGCGGACCGGCTCGTGCCGCCCGAGCACAGCCACGCGCTCGTTACCGGCATCCCCGGAGCGCGGCTCCTTGAGATGCGGGACGGCAGTCACGCTTACAACGTAGAGCGTGGCAGTGAGTTCAACGAGACGGTGATCGGCTTTCTGACCGAGGCGGCGGTGCGCACCTGAGCGTCACGGCGCGGGGTGCGCCTGAAAGAACGCCAATGCGAGCTTGCCGTAGACGAAGGTGCCCTTGTCGGCGCAGCCGAACGCGACCGGAAAGCCGACCTGCTCCTGGCTGCCGGGGAAGCAGTGGCCCTTCAAGATGAAGCTCGAGGCCTCGTAGTCGTGCTCCCAGAACTCGAAGACCGTTCCCTTGGTCGTCGTGTAGCGCGTGGCCTTGTGCTTCGGATCCTCTTCGATGACGGTGCCCGCGTCGAAGGGCCACGCGGCGAGGATCGCATCACGCTGCTTGACGGCGTCTTGGTTGAACTGCACGACGGCGTCGTTGTGCGCATGAACGGCGAGCACAGGCACCTCGCGGCTCGGCGTGGCGCCGGCCTTGAACGCGCAGCCCTGGAGCGCGCCGATGGGGGACATCGACGCGAAGAAGTCGGCGTGGTCACAGAGCAGGCGCCAGGTCATGCCGCCGCCTTGGGAGAAGCCCATGGCGTGCACGCGCTTGGGGTTGGTCTTGAGCAGGGCCGCGACCTCTTGGAGGAACACGAAGACGTGCGGCGCGTGGGCGGCCTGGTCCCACGTGGGCACGATGCCGGGCGCCGTCGGCTGGATGACCACGAAGCCGGCCGCGGTCCCGATGGAGCGCATGTCGGTGTTCTTGTCCTCGATGTCGCCGCTCATGGTCCAGCCGTGCATGTCGAGGATGATGCCGCAGCCCTCGGCGGGGCAGGTCTTGGGGATGTCGACGTCGTAGGTGAGGTCGCCGGCGCACTTGACCTCGTGGTGTCCGGGCGCCGTCGTCCCGAGGCAAGTCTTGGGGGGAGCGCCAGGGTCCTGTGGAACGCCGGCGTCAACGGTGACCGGCACGTCCGGGACGTACGGGACATCCGGCAAAGCGGGGAGATCGGGCGCGGCGGGGAGATCCGGGGCTGCCGGGACATCCGTGACCGTCGGGACATCCGCGGCCATCGGGACATCGGGTATTGCGCCGGCGTCCGCGGCGGTCGGCAAGTCTTCGCTCGGGGGAACGTCGGCGCCGCTGGGGACGAGGTCGGGCGTCGTGACGCCCAGGTCGCTCGACGCCGACGTCTCGCTCGCCGGCACGATGTCGGTTAGGGCGAGCGTGGCGTCGTCGCCGTCGGTGCATGCGGCAATCGGGAGGGTCAACGGGAGGGACGAGAGGAGAAGCAGCGTGAGCGTGGCGCGCGTCATGCGGCGGAGGCTATCACAGCTTGCGGCGCCAGCGTTCCGCTGGATCGAGGCTGCCGTGACGTTGGCTCAGCGCGGGCGCAGCGCCACGATGAGCGACTTCGACGCCGGCGTGTTGCTCACGCGCGCGACGTGGTCGAGCGGGACGAGCGCGTTCGTCTCGGGGAAGTACGCCGCCGCGCAGCGCTCCGGAATGTCATAGGGGATCAACACGAAGCGCTCGGCGACGCTCTCTTCGCCACGAAAGCGCCCGACGATGTCGACCCACTGGCCTGCCGTGAGCCCCAAACGCTCGAGGTCCGCCACGTTGACGAGCACCACGCGCCGCTCGCCGTGGATGCCGCGGTAACGGTCGTCATCGGAGTAGACGGTCGTGTTGTACTGATCGTGGGTGCGGATGGTCATGAGCAGCAGCTCGTCGTCGGCGAGCGCCAGCGTAGGCGTGGGGTGCGTCGTGAACAGGGCGCGGCCATCGGCCGTCTCGAAGCGGCCCTCACGCGCGGCGTTCGGCAGCAGGAAGCCGTGCTCGGGAGCCCGGAGCCGGGCGTTCATGTCCTGAAACCCGGGGACGCAGGCTGCGATCGCGTCTCGAATCGCGTCGTAGTCCTGGGCCCAGTGCCGCCACGGCAGACGCTCCTCCGCTGAGAGCAATGCGCTCGCCAACGCGCACACGAGCTCGGGCTCGGACGGCACCGGCGCGAGATCGGTCCTCCCCGGCGGAGTGAGGCTCCCGCGGGAGGTGTGCACAAACCCCATGGAGTTCTCGACGCTTACGAAGCGGCCCCGGTCGTCGTCGGAGCGGCCGAGGCACGGCAAGAGCAGCGCCTCCTCGCCTGGGGTGACGGCGGTGCGATTGAGCTTGGTCAGCACCTGCACCGTCAGGCGCGCGGACGTGAGCGCCGCGGCGGTCGCGGTCGTGTCGGGGCTCGCGGCCAGGAAGTTGCCGCCCATGGACAGGAGCGCGCGCACCCGACCCTCGCGAAGCGCCCGGATGGTGTCGACGACGTCGAGGCCCGGCGCCCGCGGCGGCTCGAAGTCGAACGCGTCGCGGAGCCGATCCAGGAACGCGGGCCGGGGCGTGGGCGTGATGCCCATGGTGCGGTCGCCTTGTACGTTCGAGTGACCGCGCACGGGACAGAGGCCCGCGCCGGGCCGACCCACGTGGCCCCGCAAGAGGAGCAGGTTGACCAGCTCCTGGATGTTCGCCACGGCGTTCTCGTGCTGGGTCAGGCCCATGGCCCAACAGGCGATGACGGCGCGCGACTGGAGATACCGCTCGGCGAGCGCCTCGATCTGTGTCCGAGGCACGCCGGACTCGGCGACTAGCACCTCCCACGAGAGGCCAAGGCTGTGCTCCCGAAATGCGGCAAAGCCCGAGGTGGAGGCGTCGATGAAGTCCGGCTGCCACGCCTCGCGCTCGAGCACGGCCTTGGAGAGCGCCTGGAACAACGCCACGTCTCCGTTGATGCGCACGCGGACGAAGTCCGACGCGATCGGCGTACCGCGACCGAGGATCCCGCGCACGTGTTGCGGGTGCTTGAAGCGCACGAGCCCGACCTCCGCGAGCGGGTTGATGCTCACGATGTGGCACCCGCGGCGGGCGGCCGCCTCGAGCGTGGCCAGCATGCGCGGATGATTGGTCCCCGGGTTCTGCCCTACGACCAAGATGAGGTCGGCCTTCTCGAAGTCGGAGAGCTGTACAGTGCCTTTGCTGACGCCGAGCGTGGCGCTCAACGCCTTGCCGCTGGACTCGTGGCAGAGGTTCGAGCAGTCGGGGAGGTTGTTGGTCCCAAAGCGCCGCGCCAGGAGCTGCCAGAGGAACGCCGCTTCGTTGCTCGTGCGCCCGGAGGTGTAGAACGCCGTGGCCGCGGGGCCCAGCTCCCGCAGGACCCGACCGATGTGGGCGAAGGCCTCGGGCCACGAGACGGCCTCGAAGTGGTCGGAGCCGCGCCGCCGGAGGACGGGCTCGATGAGCCGGCCCTGCCCTTCGAGCCACCGATCACTCTCTCGAGCCAGGTCCCGTATCGAGCGCTGACGGAAGAGATCGGCCGTGACGACATCCCTGGTCGCTTCGTGGGCGAGGTGCTTGGCGCCGTTCTCGCAAAACTCGAAGCGTGCGCGCTCCGCCGGTTCGGGCCACGCGCAGCCGGGACAATCGATGCCATGCACCTGATTGAGCGCGAGCAGGCCCTGCGCACCCCTCACGAGCCCCA
The DNA here is from genome assembly GCA_005776585.1 of Pseudomonadota bacterium. Taxonomy (GTDB): domain Bacteria; phylum Myxococcota_A; class UBA9042; genus SXOX01. Next base: position 30,707 of record SXOX01000257.1, read on the forward strand.
TCTCGCGACCGACCATACCCACCGCGACGCCGACCGCTGTGACGCCGGCCGAGACGGTGGGGACCCCGGTCGACGGGACGTCGGTCATCGCGCGCCGGTCATCGTGAGCTTGACCGCGCATGGGAGCTTGGCGACCGGGCAAGTGTCCGTCGCCGAGCGCAGCGCGTCGAGCGTGGCCGTCACGCTGAGGGTGACGGCGTCTTTGCTCGTGATGGCGACCTCCGCCGAGATCCGCAGATCGCCGACGCAGTCCTTCGAGCCCGGGAGGCCGAGCGCGACGTTCTTCTGGACCGCGTCTTGGACCGCCATGTGCGCGGGCTTCCCCTGCACGGACACCATGGTGATGGTCATGTCGCTGAATGGCGCGGCGAGCTTCATGGCGTAAGTCTTGGGCAGCTCGGATAGCGCGGGGATGAGCGTGCGATTCTTGAGCGGATAGGGCGCCGCCTTGCCCGTGGGCATGAAGACGAGGTCCAGGCTGCCGTCGAGGCAGGTGTCGTCGACCGACACGACCGAGAGCTGGAACTCGCCGCTCGCGAAGGTCGTCGGGTCGAACGCGACGGTCGTGTCGGCGAGCGCGGTCGTGTCGGCGGCTGACGTCGCCGCAGGGGTACCGGTCACCGTCGTTGTCGACGAGCAGCCGGTGGCCAGTGCGAAGACCAGGAGCAGTCGGAATCGGAACGGCATGCCCTCGGATAGCGCGACGGCCGGTGCGTGGCAAGCGCGGCGTGATAGGCTCCGCGGCCATGACGCGTGTCCTACGAGCCCTGGGTCTCTTCTCGCTCACGGTGATGGTCGGCTGCGCCACGACGGGGCCCGACCGCACGTCCGAGCCGCCCGGCGTCATCGGGCGCGTGACCGAGGTCGCGACCGGAGCGCGCATGTCACCATCGAAGGCGGTGGAGCGCCTCTTGGGACTGCGGCATGTGTACGTTGGCGAGACGCACGCCGATCCGGTCTCTCACGCCGTCCAGCTCGAGGTCGTCGAGGCGCTGCGCGATGCGGAGGCCGAGGTCGTCATCGGCATCGAGTGGCTCCCCAAGACGGCGCAGCCGGCGCTGGACGCGTGGATCGCAGGCACCATCGACGAGGTCGCCTTCCTGGAGCGGTCCGCCTGGCGCACGGCGTGGGGCCACACGTACGAGCGCTATGCCGCCATCTTGCGCTGGGCGCGTCGTCACCGCGTGCCGGTCGTTGCCCTCAACGCGCCGACGGGCTTGGCCCACAAGGCCGCCTTTCACCCTGCGGACCTCACGCCAGACGAACGTGCCGCGACGCCGCCGCTCGACACTGGGAATCCAGTACATCAGCAGTACTTCGAAGGGTTGATGAAGCACCACGCGATCAAGCACGGCAAGCACGGCAAGCACGGGGGCCACGGCGGAGCGCTGGACCTGGGTCGCTACTACCGCGCCCAGCTCGTGTGGGACGAGTCGATGAGCCGGAATCTGGCCGCGGCGCTCTCAGCGCCAGGTCGCGAGCGCGCGGTCGCGGTCGTATTCGCGGGACATGGTCACGTCGACTACGGCCTGGGGATCCCCGAGCGCGCGAAGCGGCTGCTGGGTGGTGCGCCGTATGCCGTCATCTCACCGATCGCCTCTGGCGCGAGCGCAGAGCATGGGCCGGTGCCGAACCCCGCGCCGCCTCCGGGTCGGCTCGCGGACTGGCTGTGGGAGGGGCGCGGCGAGGTCGCGGTGGGCCAACGCGTGGAGTAGATGCACGGCACTTGGACCTGACTACTCCCCCGCGATCTCTCGATGCCGGTCGGCCATCTCGGTGAGCCAACTGCGCCACTCGACGTCGATGCGCTGGAGCGTGACGAGCGCGATGGTCTTCTTGCGCGCGAAGTTGGCGTCGCGCAGGTCCTCGGCGAACTCGGACAGCGCCGCTCGGTACTCGATCCAGAGCCGCGTGAGCTTGGCGTGCAGCGCGCTGACAGAGGGGTCCTTGGGATCGATGGCCTCGAGCGCGGTGACGACCTGCGACACGCGGACGAGGACCTCGTCTTTGACGAAGTCCCGAATCTTCTCGGGCGAGCCGCCTTCCAAGATCCTCGGCTCGTAGAGCAGGAAGTCGTCGATCTGCTCGCGCACGGGGGCCAGCGCCTTGTTGTAGGAGCGCAGCGCCTTGGCCTCGTCGTAGCGGCAGCCGGACAGGGTCAACACACCGGACGCGAGCAGCATCAGCAGGCGGGTCATTGGCCGGGCACCGTGGCGTCTTTGGGGTCGGGCGTGGCGCCGTCGAACTCCACGCGCACGATCGACCAGCCGCGCCAGGCCGACAGGCGCATGTCGCGCGCGTCGTGGGAGTCGATGCTGAACTTCGGATGCGCGACGCGGTAGCCGAGCAGCATCTTGGGGCCCTCCGGTGGCGTGGGGATGCCCTCGAGCGTGCGGAAGTCCGGGAGGTGAATCCGATCGAGCCAGCCCGGCGCCATGATCGACCAGAAGAGGCCCGTGGACCCGGCGTAGAGGCGCCACGCGTGAAACGTTGCCGGGTCGCCGCCCTGAGCCGTCCATTGCAGCGTGCGCTGATCCCAGAGGCCATACGGCTTGGGTGAGACGAACGTCGGCGGCGTGACGAAGGGGCCGAGGTGCACGGCGTGGGCGCCGACGGCGACGAGCCCGTCGAGCGTGGGGGGCAGGCCGACGATGGCCCGCAGTGACACGTTCGCGGCCTCTTCGACGCCGATGCTCTCGAGCGTCCAGTGGGTGCCGTCGAAGTGGACGACGGTCGCCGCGTCCCCGACCGCCCAGACGTCCTGCGCGCTGCGACCGACGACGGCATGCAACGCCTGCGTCGTGGGCGAGGAGACCATGGTGTAGGTGCCGGCGCCGTCGCGCAGCAGGATCCGCCCGCGCTCACCGACGAGGACCGCGACGCCATCCGAGGTGGCCCACGCGCCGTGCAACGTCTCGTGCCAGTCGCCCAGCCGCGGCACCCACGCTCCGCCGGCCACAGGTCGCTCGAGCACGACGCCCCCGGCTCCCGCAGCGACGAGCACCGCGCCCGCCCGACTGAGCGCGCGGAGGTCCTTGGGCGGACCGAGTGGCTCGAGCGTCCAGGTCCCGCTCCCGAATGTGGCGATCACATACGCGCCGACGGCGACCGCGCTCTCGGGGCCCAGAGCGACGACGTCGCGCAGGTCCTGGTGGAGCCCGGTCGGCTCCGCCGTCCAGCCGATGCCGTCGAAGCGCAGCACGCGGCCCTTGTCACCGACGGCGATGAGCCCGCCGCGCAGGTCCGGCGCCACGGCGCGCAACGCGGGACCCGTCGGGACCGGCTGCGTGGCGAAGACCTTGCCGTCCCAGTGGAGCACGGTGCCGCTCTCGGATGTGGCGAAGACCGAGCTCGGACCCAGCGCGACGGCGTCGAGGAGGTTGCCTGGATAGCCACTGGCGCGCGCCTCGAAGCCGGTCGGCGTGCGCACGAGGTAGGTCCCGTCGTCGAGTGCGCCGAGCTTGGAGCGGAGCACCTCGCTCGAGGGCAGGGTGTCGTCGCTGGACGAGAGCGCGCCCGCGTAGAAGCGGTACTGGGCATCGTAGAGCACGCCGGAGAGCGCCTTTGGCATGCCGCGATAGGTGAGCTCGCGAAGCGTCGGCGCCACGCGGCGCGTGAGCAGGGGCACGTAGCCGTCGCTGCCCAGATCGATCCACGCCTTGACCTCGACGTGATCGGGCCCGCCGGGCGCGAGCGGGGGCTCCTCGAGGCTCAGGCGAATGGACCGCAGGAGTGGGATATCGAGCGTGACGGTGACCTGCGTGGGCGGGTTGACAGTGGCTTCCGGCGGCGCCTCGGGGTTGGTCTGCGGGCCGGGTTGCACGGTCACGTGGCGGGCGACGCCGAGCACGAGGGGGAGGAAGTCGGGGAGACCACCGCGCATGCGGGCCGCGCCGCCGATGCAGTAGACGGCCGATTCACCGAGCCGGACGTCGGAGAGCGTGAACGTGTTGGGCTCATTGAACGCGAGGTCGATGCGCGCGTTCTCGTCTGCGACGGGGTCCGAAGAGAACAGGCTCGTGGTCGTCACATGGCACCGCACCTCGGCCATCCCGGCGCGCGGAACGCAGTGGGTGGCGTTTTTCCCGGCGTTGGCGCAGACGAACATCTCGGGGCAGTCAGCGTTCGTCACGCACGTGGCGGTGCAGAACGGGTCTTGGTCCTCCACTGAGACGCACGCGGAGGCGCCCGCGGCCGCGCCCGCGGCGCAGTCGGAGTCCTGCTGGCAGTGCGCGCAGAACCCGGGCGGTGGCAGCGGATCGGCGAGCTCGTCGCAGCGGCCGTAGGGAATGCGGAGGTACTTGCCGATGCCCTCGACGCGCCCCTCGATGCGCCCGGGCGGAAGCTGCGGCTTGGGTGGACCGTCGCTGGGCTGTGATGGCCCGATGAGCGTGAGGGTGACGTGCTCCGCGTCAAAGTCGATGACGGAGGAGGCCGTGTAGCCGGCCTTGGTCGTGGAGACGTCGACGCGACCCACGAGCGCGGGTCCCGACAAGGTGACCTGGCCGCGGTCGTCCGTGTAGCCCTTGTACTGCGGCGGATCGCTCGACCCCAGGACGACGACGGCGCCGGGGATCGGATCGTCGGTGTCGTCGTCGAGCACGGTCACGTTCAGCGAGCCCTCGAGCGGCTCGCCCGAGGTGCCCGGGTAGCGGGCGGTGGGATCGAGATAGCTGAAGGCGCGCCAAAGGATCTGCGTAGGTGAGCCGTCTGGGAACGTGAACGTCACGTCCGTGGGCATGGGTCCCGGAGCCCGCGCGGTCCGCACGTGCAGGAGCGTGGGCGAGAGCCACTCGACCTGCGTCGCGGGCAGGTCGCCAAAGCGCACGGCCACGTCTGCAGGGAGATCGGTCCCGTAGACGCGCACGAGCGTATTTCCGGCGATGCCGCCGTGGTCCGGGGTGATGGCGTGGACGCGGACCTGCCCGGCGCGGTAGTCGAACGCGTCCGGGAGCACCGACGAGGTGCCGGCCGAGGTGGTGAGCCGCAGCGTCGCACGACCGGGCGAGCCCGTGGGCGTCGTGGCCCGAAGCTCGGTGTCCGAGACGACCGTGACGTTGGCGAGCGGCAGCGCGCCGAGCCGCACCTCGCCCGCGGCCCCAAGGCGAGAGAAGCCCGCGCCGCGCACGACCAGAGGCGTCCCGCCGGTCGCGGGACCGCTGCTGGGCTCGACGGTGTCTGCGCGAAGGACGGGCGCATAGCGGTAGGCGTCGGTGAGCGTCCGGGTCTCCCCGTCGCGGCTGAGCGTGACGGCCACGACGGCGTTCGCGACACCGGGCGGAGCGAGCGCCAGCACCAGCCCTTGGGCGACCTGGACGCTGGCCACACTGGCCTCGTGGTCACCGAAACGCACCGCCACGGGCCGGCCCGCGACGAGCCCCGACGCCGCGATGAGCACCTCATTGCCGCCGCTCGCCGGCCCCGCGGGTGGCCAGACGCCGAGGATGTCGAGCGCCGTGCGCGGCGCGGCGTAGGCGAACGCGTTGGGGAGCTCGACGCCCCCGTAGCGGGTCGAGACACGGAGCGCGTGGCGTCCGACCGTGCCCGGTGGCACGCGTACGACCAGCCGGGAGCCGTCCACGGTGCTGGCGAGGAGCGGCGCGGGCGCGGTGCCGATGGCCACGCTCGCCTCGTCGAACAGCGCCGAACCGGTGAGCGCCAGCGTTCCGCCGCCCTCGGGTGGGCTGACGAGCGGCATGAGTCCGGTGACCTCCGGCGGGGCCACATAGCGAAACGCGTCCCGTCTACGGGTGGCACGGCCCTCGCGCCCGACCACGATGACGTCCGTCGGACCCGCGACCCCGGCGGGCGCAATCGCGTAGAGCGTGTGGTCATCGACGACGATCGGCATCAGCGCCTCGCGTCCGCCCACGAGCACCACCTCGACGCCGAGGAAGCCGATGCCGCGCAGCTCGATGGGGTAGCCTCCACTGGCGGGCCCTTCGGCCGGCACGACCGCCAGGATCTCCGACGGCGACTCATAGACGAAGGCGCCGTCGAGCCGTGTCAGCGCGCCGTTCGGGTTGGTCACCGTGACCGCGACGCGCGCGGCGGGATGCGGCGGCGTCGTGGCGTAGATGAGCCCCGTGCTGGCGACGACCGTGTCGACGGCGACGGCGCCGCCGAAGCGCGCGATGGCGCCCTTCTCGAAGCCGTTGCCGTGAATCTCGACGAGCTCGAGCCCGCGCGGCGCGCCCCGGTCGGGGGTGAGCCCATCGATGACGAAGCCGCGCTGCGCTGCTGTGTCGCCGCCCGCGTCGTCGCTGGCCTGAGGGATGGGGATTCCGGCCAGCTTGGCGAGGTCCTCGAGGGAGCACGCCGAGACCAGGAGGACGAGCACCAGGGCAGCGCGGTAGCGCGGCCGCACGAGCGAGGGAGCCACGGCGAGGAGCGTACCCAGCGCAGGCCAGGCTGGCAACCGAATGCGCGGCACGATGCGGGTCAGCCGCACCCGGTCAGGCCTGCTCGCGGTCCTTGATGAGCTCGAGCGTCGGCACCTCGGCGGGCTGGCTCCGGTAGTAGTGGTAGCCCTTGGTGTAGTACTTCTTGCGGTAGTAGCCGAAATGCGACGAGCGGATATCGTTGAGCACCATACCGAGCATGGGCGCACCAACCGACTTGAGCGAGGCCATCGCGTGACGCAGCGCCTCAGACGTCGTGCGCTCGCACTTGGCGACGAGCACCACGCCGTCGACGCGGCTGGTCATGATCGCCGCGTCGGCCACGGCGTTGACTGGCGGCGTGTCGAACAGCACGACGTCGTAGCGCTCGTGGAGCTCGCGGATGATCTGGTCGAGCCGGGCCGAGTTGAGCAGCTCCGCCGGATTGGGCGGCGTGGGGCCACAGACGATCGTGTCGAGGCCCGGGACCTCGCTGGGTTGAATGACATCGTCGATGGTCGCACGGGGATCCGAGAGGTAGGTGCTCAGCCCGCGATCGGTCTCGACGCTGAACGTCTCCGCCAGCCGCGGACGACGCATGTCCGCCTCGACGATGACGACCCGCTGGCCCGCGTGCGCGAGCGTGGTGCAGATCTGCGAGGCCACGGTCGTCTTGCCGTCCTGCGGCAAGGGCGAGGTGACCATGAGCGTGCGCAGCCGCCGCTCCGCCGAGAGGAACATGAGGTTGGTGCGCAGCGTGCGCCCCATCTCGGCGGCTTCCGAGTGCGGGAAGTAGTGGATGTAGAGGTCGCGGCTCTTCTTCTTCTCACCACCGAGCTGCTGAGCGGCCGCGGTCGTGGAGATGGCGGGGATGAGCCCCAGCACCGAGAGGCCCGAGACGCGCTCGGCGTGCTCCTTGTCTCGGATGGAGGTGTCGGCCGTCTCCATGAGGAGCGCGAGGCCGATGCCGAGCAGGACACCGAGGAACGAGGCGAGCACGATGGTCAGCGGCCGATTGGGTCGCACGGGCGCCTTGGGCACCAGCGCGTCGTTGAGCACGCGGATGTTGTTGGTGGCCAGCTCGCGCGTCAGCGTGGTCTCCTCATGCCGCTTGCGGACGCGCTCGTAGAGCTCGTTGGCCGAGTCGTACTGCTTCTTGAGCTTGTCGTACTGACTCGAAATGGCCGCGATCTGCTCCTCCTTGCGCTCGGCATCGACGACCAGCACCTGAAAGCGGTCTTCCTCCGCCTTGGCCTTCTCGAAGCCCGATTCGATGCTCTTGAGCACCGCCGAGACCTCGGAGTTGAGCGCGCCCGAGATGTGGCCGAGCTGCTTCTTGGCGGAGATGAGCTTGGGGTGCTTGGGTCCGTACTCCTCCTCCAGAGACGACACGGCGGTCTGCTGGCGGACGTAGGTGAGCTTGAGCTCCGAGATGACGTGGTTCTGCAGGACCTGGGTTGCCGCGACCCCGAGCCCGCCCTTCTTCTTGAGCTTGTGGATCTGCTCGAGCTCGGCCTCGAGGATGTTCTTGCGGGCGATCGCGTCGCGCAGCTTGCGGTTGTAGGTGTTGAGCGTGGTCTCGACCTCCTTCTTCCGCGTGGGAACCGTGCCGACGTTGACCTGCTTCTCGAAGTCCTCGATGGCCTTCTCGGCCGCGAGCTTCTCCTCGCGCCGCTTGCCCTCGACCTCCTTCAGATCGTCTCCGGCGCTCTGCACGACCTTCTTCTTGAGGTCCAGGTTCTGGTCACGGTAGACCTCGGCAACCGTGGTCGCGATTTTGGCGGCGATCTTGGGATCGGGGGCCTCGAAGCTCACCTCGACGATCATCGAGTCCGGCGTATCCTTGGCCTGGATGCGGCTGGCGAGATAGGAGGCGCGCTTGAGGCGGAGCTCAGCTGCGGGGAGCTGCGCGTCCAGCGGCGAGGCCTTGCCGAAGATGACCTCGGCGTCCCACAGATCGAGCCGGTCGAGCACCTCGGCCGCGACGCCATAGCTGCGGATGATGTCGAGCTGCGTGACCATGTACTCGCGGTAGCGCCACGGCGAGCCGTCCATGATCTCGGCGACCTCCTGGATACCCGCCATGACGCGCGGCGGCTGCATGCCGACGACGAGCTTGGACGTGGCCCGGTAGTAGGGCACCTGGTACTTGAGCAGCACGAACGCGGCGCTCACGGTCACGCCGATGCCGATGATCACGAGCCACCATCGCTTGAGGATGATGGCGCCGAAGCCGCGCATGCGGTTCGAGAGGGTCTTGTCGTGCTCGGCGTTCGTGGGCGCGTTACTCAAGGCAGCTCCAGTGCGCCCGTGGGGCGCGGCGGCGGTCATACCGTAGGTTGCCGCTCTGGGCCAGCTTGATCGACGGAATGTGAAGTCGCCACAAGGCTCACTTGGGCTCGACCGGGTCGACGTAGGGAGGCGGCATCACGTCGGGATGCGTCCAGGCGTCGACGCAGCAGCGAAAGCCGCCAGAGTAGTAGCCGAGGAACGGGCTGGCAGTGACGTTGTAATTGAACGGTCCCGACGCGGTGCCGGCGCCGTAGGAGCCGCCTCGCTGGACCATGGCCGGCACGCCTTTGGCCATCGCATAGGTCGGTGAGACGCCGACCCAGGCGTGTCCACCGACCGAGGTCGTCGTGTCGTCGCTACCGAGGAATTCGGGTAGCGCGGCCACGACGCCTGCCGCTCCCGCCTTGAGCTGCTCCTCCGCGGTAAACGCCGGCCCGCCGGAGATGACCCAGTCTGCGGTGAGCTCCTGGACGTTGCCAAAGAGGTTGACGACGCCCCAGCGCGAGGCGCACGTCTTCTCGAACGCCGAGGTGAGCACCGTCTCGGCCTCCTTGATGGCCGTCGGGCAGCTGCCCACGGTGTCCGGCGTACCCATCGCCGCGACCTGCCACTCCGCGTTGGTACACAGCCGCTTGCCCGACTCGACGCACGCCGCCGCGGCCTGGAACCAGGTGACCCAGCCAGCCGGCAGCACGCCCGGGAGCGAGCAAGCGAAGAGCGCGTGGTCGGGGTTGGAGTACTGGCCATTGGCTGGCCACGTGGCGGGGAAGTCCGGCCCGCCCTTGGCGCTGCCGAACGACTGGCCCTTGCCGTCGCACAGCACGGAGTCCCAGACGCTGGCCTCGTACCGGTCGATGCAGAAATCGGCGAGGCGCACCGTGCCTGAGGGACAGCCGCTGCCCTCGAAGCGCTGCACCTTGGGCAGGGCGGGGGTGAGCGCGGGGCCCGCATCGGGCGCGACATCCGCTCCAGGCCCGGCCGTACCCGTGTCCGCGCTGGCGCTCTGCGCGTCGGCCTCCGAGGGCCCCAGCGCACAGGAGACGTCTCCGTACAGCACTCCGGCCTGCGGCTCCGTCGAGGCGCAGCCCAAGCCAATCGCCACCGCCACGCCAACGCTCGTCCTTCGCATCATCACACCCTCCCCTCGCCCACTCACGAGCCTCACGGCAAGGAGCGTGTTGCGTATTGCCGGCGCGAAGCCGTTGGAGCGGATCACGCGGCGATTCTCGCGAGGCGCGAAGCGCCGGTCAAACGGTGAAGGGCGGGCTGGATGCCCGTCCGAACCGCTTGGCGCGGGAAGCGCACGTGAGCAGCCCAACGGCGAGTGACGGTCAATCCGCAACACGCTCCTAGCACGATTCGTTGCCGAAGGCCGTGAATTCGGTCATCAAAGTTCCGCAGCGTGACAAGCCTCCGCTCGCGAGCTAGCGTGCTCACCTCTCAAGCGCGGATGGACCTGACTATGGCAAAACGCACGCGAAAATCCCACGGTCGCACCCCGCCCCACGAGCTCCAACACCTCTCGGCGCCGGGCACACCGCCGGGGACGCTGACGGTCGACCCCGAGGCGCCCAAGCCGGTCATTCGCGTGATGGCCTACGGCCCCGACAGCTACATGGAGGTCGAGATCACGGATCCGACCAGGCTCACAGACTACCTCGACAAGCACCGTGTGACCTGGGTGGACATCGACGGCCTCGGCGACGAGGCCACTCTGCGCAAGGTTGGCCAGCTCTTCGAGATTCACCCGCTCGCGTTGGAAGACGTCGTTAACGTTCACCAGCGGCCCAAGATCGAGGAGTACTTTGGTCATCTCTTCCTCGTCTGTCGCCAGATCTCGCTCGTGCGGGAGGGCGAAGGAAACCACATCAGCGAACACGTCGAGACCGAGCAGCTCTCGCTGTTCCTGGGCACCGGCTTCCTGCTCACGTTTCAGGAGCGGCCGGGGGACTGCCTCGACCCGGTGCGGGAGCGCATTCGCACGACCAAGGGCCGCGTTCGGACGCAGGGCGTGGACTACCTCGCGTACGCCCTCATCGACGCGACCATCGACCACGTCTTCCCGGTCCTGGAGCGCTTCGGCGAGTGGCTCGAGGCGCTGGAGGACGAGGTCCTCGCCAAGCCAACGCGCGCGACGATGGCCCGCATTCACGACGTCAAGCGCGAGCTGCTCGTGGTCCGGCGCGCGATGTGGCCACTGCGCGAGGTGCTCAACACCCTCATCCGCGAAGAGGCGGGCCCCTTCTCGGCCGACACGCGCCTGTACCTGCGCGACGCCTATGACCACGTCATCCAGGTCATCGACGTCGTGGAGACCTACCGCGAGCTCGCGTCGGGTCTCATCGAGCTCTACATGTCGAGCGTTTCCAACCGGATGAACGACGTGATGAAGATGCTCACCATCATCTCGACCATCTTCATCCCGCTCACGTTCATCGTCGGCGTTTATGGGATGAACTTCGAGCCCTCGGCGGGGCCCTGGTCGATGCCGGAGCTCAAGTGGCAGTACGGCTACGTGGTGACGCTCGGCGGGATGGGCTTCATCGCGGCTCTGATGGTCTACTACTTCGTGCGCAAGGGGTGGCTCGGTCGCCAGCAGTGGTGAGCGGGCCTACGGCGTGGGGTTGGACTTCGGGAGCAGCGACGGCTTGGCGTCGCCCCAGCGGAAGCCAAGCGCGAAGCCGAACTGCACGCCATGGGCGCCGTCGTCGTCGTCGCCGCGCGTCGTGATGCCAAACGAGCGGTAGCCGGCGTAAGCGACCTCGGCGGTCGTGAAGGCCCACGGGGTCCAGTCGATCGAGAGGCCGCCACCGGTCTGCCACCAGACGGTCGTCGGGACCCCGGCGTTGCCGCTGACCTGGACGCGCACGGGGAAATAGAGCCCGACCATGTGATGCGCGCGCACGCCCAGGTCGAGCCCGAGATAGCCTGAGCCCGTGACGCTGGACTTGCTCGGCTGCGCGTTGTGGATCGCGCCGCCCCAGCCGACGCCGACGCCCGCGGAGAGGCCGAGCGAGACGATGCGGTGGTCGACCAGCTGATAGCGCACGCCGACGGACGGCATGGTGAAAGACCCGCCACGGTCGATCGTCTCCTGCACGGTCTTGCCGCTCGAGTCCGTCACGTTGTTGCCGTTCTCGTCCTTCTTGGTGCGCGTCAGGTCTTCTCCTTCGCGGTTGTGAAGTCCGAGCGCCACGCCCGTCTCGATCTCCACGCGATGGCCGACGCCGACGCGGGTCCCCGGCTCGAGCAGGAGCACGCCGGTGCCGCCGGCGCCGCCCAGATGGACACGCGCTTCGCCCGAGCCCCGCGAGTAGGCCTCCGGCATGCCCCCGATGCCGAGACGCGCAGGCGGCGCGTAGCTCGGATTGCAGGCCACGGTCGTGACAAGTACGAAACATGACATGACAAAGAAATAGATCGTTCGAGTGTTCATTGTTTCCTCCTGGCCGCACCCGCAATGCAGCGGCCATGCCAAGGCTACGTGGCCCGATTGGCTCCGGGCGTGGAGCAACGGCACGCCGCGTGCGAGGGGGTGGCTGGAGGAGGGCTACGCCGAGACGCCGAGCACCTTCTCCAGGAGCGTGCGCTCGCCCTGGAAGGCCGTACGTTGCAGGTAGAAGTGCTGTCCGCGCTCGCCGCCGAGCTCCTCGCCCCCGCCGGCGCGGCCGGGGCCGCCGTGGATGAGGTTGGGCAGCACGGTGCCCGGACCCGGCGAGTGCTCTGCGATGCGCGCGCTACCGAGATGGAGCCGACCGTGATGCGAGGCGAGGTTGAGCAGGACATCGGTCGCGGTGTCCTTGTCGTCGGTGTAGAGGCTTGACACCAGACCGCCGCCGCCGCGCTTGACGTGCGGCAAGACCGTGTCCGCACCGCCGGCGTAGGGCAGCAGCGTCGCGACGGGACCGAAGACCTCGTGGGCGTGCACGGCGTCAGCGCCGGGATCGCGCGCGAGCAGCAGCGTGGGTGCGACGAAATAGCCCCTGCCCTCTGCCACGTCGACCAGCGCGCCGCGCTCGCCGCCGCCGGTGAGCACCTCGGCACAGCCGCGGAGCCGCTCGATGCCCGCGCGGACATCGCGCAGCTGACTCGCGGTCGCCAGCGGGCCGCACCGCACCTCCTTGAGCGCGGGATTGCCGACCTTGACGGCCGAAACCATGGCGCGCAGGTCCTCGATGACCGCCTCGAGGCGCGCCTCGGGCACGAACACGCGCCGAATCGCGGTGCACTTCTGCCCCGCCTTTTGGGTGACGTCCGTCTGGACCTCGCGCAAGAACAGCTCCCAGGTCGGCTCGCCCGGCTCCCCGTCCGGGGCGAGGATGGCCGAGTTGAGGCTGTCGGCCTCGACGTTGATGCGCACCGACTGCGCGATTGCGGCCCGCCCACCGCGCAGCTTGGCGCCCGTATCCGATGAGCCGGTGAAGGCAAGCACGTCCTGCCCCTCGAGGTGTTCGAGCAGGTCGCCGACGCCGCCGCAGATAAACTGCAGCGCGCCCGCCGGAAGCGCGCCGGACTGAACGGCGAGCTCGACGATGCGGTGCGCCATGAGCGCGGTGCTCGTGGCCGGCTTGGTCACCACGGGCATGCCGGCCAACAGTGCGACTGCCGCCTTCTCCATCATGCCCCAGGCGGGAAAGTTGAACGCGTTGACGTGCACGGCGACGCCCTCGCGCGGAACCCAGGCGTGTCCGCCGGCAAAGCGCGGGTTGCGCAGCAACGCCTCGAGCTCGCCGTCGAGCACGATCTTGCGGTCACCCAGCCGCTCGCCGAGCTGCGCATAGAACTGGAGCGTGCCCGTGGCGCCATCGAGGTCGAACTTCGCGTCTCCCCGCGTGTTTCCGCCGTTGAGGATGCCGAGCTCGATGAGCGCGTCGCGCTCGGCGTGGATGGCCTTGGCGAGGACCGCAAGCCGTCGGCCGCGCTCGGCGAAGGTGAGCTGCCGCAGCCCGGCGCCACCGACGGTGCGGGCGTAGTGGAGCACGGCGCGAAAGTCGAGGCCCTCCGTGGAGGTCTCGGCCACGACGTCCTCCGTCGTGGGGTTGATGAGCGGCACGAAGCCGCCGGTCCCAGGAATCCAGCGATCGAGGACGAAGCTACCCAAGCGAGAGACGAAGGAGGTGGCGCTCATGCTCGCGGTGGGTAGCAGAAAGTCGCGGCGTTGCCTAGGATGGCACGATGCGCTTCGCTCACCGGGTCGAACCGGACTCCCACTTCAGGCTCTCCGACATCGACACCAACGACCACGGCCCCTTTTCGGGCAAGGACGACCCGGAGGTCGCTCGCCAGCTCGCCGACGACCTGGCGCGACTCGGGGGCCTTCAGGAGCGGCTCTACGCGGAGCAGCGTCAGGCGCTGCTGGTCGTCCTCCAGGCGATGGACACCGGCGGCAAGGACGGCGTCCTTCGTCGCGTGGTCGGCCCGCTCGATTCGCGCGGCGTACACGTGGCGAGCTTCAAGGCCCCATCCAGCGACGAGCTCGCCCACGACTACCTCTGGCGGGCCCACGCGCGCGCTCCCCGTCGAGGAGACATCGTCTTCTTCAACCGCTCGCAGTATGAGGACGTGCTCGTCGTGCGCGTGCTCGACCTCGTCGAGAAGGCGCGGTTGAAGCGACGTTACGCGCACCTCGTGGACTTCGAGCGGATGCTCGCCGACGAAGGCACGCGGGTCATCAAGATTTTCTTGCACATCAGCCGGGAAGAGCAAAAGAAGCGGCTACAGGAGCGGCTCGACGACCCCACCAAACGGTGGAAGTTCGAGTTGGCCGACCTCGAGATGCGCCAGCACTGGGGCGCGTTCCAGGAGGCGTACGAGGAGGCGCTTCGCAAGACGTCGACCACCACGGCGCCGTGGTACGTCGTTCCCGCCGACCGCAAGTGGTATCGGGACGTGTGCGTCGCGCGGTTGTTGGTCGAGACGCTCGAGGACATGAACCCGCAGTTCCCGCCGGGCAAGCTCGGCGACCCCAGTCGGATTGTGATCCCGGATTGACCGCGGCCTGGGCGTCGGGCTACCGTCCCATCATGGTCTTTGTACGCTCATCGACGTGGGGCCCGTTGGCAGTGGTGCCGCCAATGGCGGCGGTGGTGATCGCGGCGGCGGTGGTGATCGCGGCGGCGGGGTGCGCCACGGCCAACCCGGCACCCGAGAGCGCCACGTCCAAGTCCACGCGCAAGTCCACGACGTCCAAGGCAACGACGGGCAAGTCGGCCGTGTCCGGCTGCCGTGCGCCCTCGCGCGGGACGACCTGCACCTCCGACGCCGCGTGCGGCGGACATCGCTGCGATATCGCGCTGCGCACCTGTGACACGAGCTGCGACTCCGACGCGCGATGCAGCGGGGGCTACGTCTGCAATCGCGGACGGTGCGTCAGACCGGGGACGTGCGGCACGTGCCGGTCGGACGCTGCGTGCGGGGCGTACCGCTGCGACAACGTGGCCACCCACGAGTGCCGCAAGGCGTGCACGGCCTCGCCCGAGTGCGCAACCGGCGCCGCGTGCGTGTCGGGCCGCTGCGTCCGGCCATAGTTTCCCCCGCGACAGTTTCCCCCGCGACAGTTTCCACCGCGACAGTTTCCACCGCGACAGTTTCCCCCGCGACACGGCGATGCTACGGTCGGACCATGAGCACCGAAGCGACCTTCCTCGAGCGCGTCTTCTCGCGGGCCCCGCTGGCCCGCAATACCGGCATCCGCGACTTCGTCTTTCATCACTGGACCGTGCCCGGTCGACCGACTGCCGAGGCGGTCGGCATCCTTCCGGTGCCGGGCGTCGACGCCGACCGTTTCCTGGCCCGCGTCATGGACGTGAACCACTATGTCGGCAACATCGCGCACGTCGTCGAGTCGCGCGCCGTCGCCGATCCGGCCTATGTCCCGCCGGCCCAGGTGCGCTTCTACCAGCGCATCAGCATCCCGCTCCTCGGCGAGGTCCACCAAGAGAACGTGCTCACGCTGAGCGAGCGCGACGGCATCCGTATCGGCTCCTGGTTCCTGCTGGAGCCCGCCACGGCGGCGCTGTCGCCAAAGTTGGCCATACGCAGCCAGTACAACGACGGTGCCTGGCTCGTGGGCAAGGACGTGGTGGGGTACGCCCTGAGCAGCGCGCCGCGCCGCGAAGACGTCGGGTTGCTCAAGTGGAAGGCGCTCACAGCGGGCGCCGACGTGGCGGCGTCCAAGGTCATTCGCGACAACATCACCCACATGGCGCGCTGGGCCAGCCGCTGAGCGCCGGGTCGCGAGATTCGACGCGGCGCGCCGGCGTTTTTCGAGAGGGCCACGCCAGGGGCAGGCGAGGGACGTGATCCATTGCTCCGAGGCGGCCAAGACGGACCGGCGTTAGGAGTCGCACCAGTGCCAACGTGGCACTCGGAGTCCCACGTGGGACTCCCATCTTGGGACTGGCGGGGTTCCAATCGATGCACGCGACCTGAGCGCTCGCCGGCACGCCGTGTGCGTTGCGCTGCCACATGCCGACGACCCGCCGACATGATGACCTCGTGGACCTGTTTCGAGCACAGCCGGCGCTGGCGCCTCGGCTCATGGCGCAGTCGCTTGGCTACGCGCTGCCACCCCACACCTCGGTCCGGATCAGCGAGGCGACCCATGCGACGCCACTCAACACGGAGCACCACATCGACCTCGTCGTGCTGCTGGAGGACGTGGCGCCCACGCTGGCCGTTGGGATTGAGGTGCAGCTCTCGCGCGACCCAGACAAGCCGTGGGTCGTGCCGCACTACGCCACAAGCCTCCGGCTGCGCCACCGCTGCCACTGCGTGCTGCTCATTGTCTGCCCGGTGCGCAGCGTGGCCCGATGGGCGCGAGCGCGCATTCCCGGTGGGGGCCGCGGTGCCGGCTTCGACGTGCTGGTGCTGGGTCCAGACGACATCCCGCGAGTGGTCGACCCGCGGGTCGCCGCAGAGCACCCGCAGCTGGCGGTACTCTCCGGACTGGCGCACCGCCAGCACGCCAGCGACCTGCCGGTGCTCCTGACGGCGCTGGGGGCGCTCGCCGCGTTCGACGCCGCACGAACGGAGAGCTACACTACCTTGATCCTGGATGGCCTCGGTGCAGCGGTGCGCAAGGCCCTGGAGACCACGCTCATGCTGCATGACGACACCAAAATTCGTTCGCCGTTGCTCAAGAAGCTGTTCCGAATGAGCCGCAATGAGGGGCGCGAGGAGGGGCGCGAGGAGGGGCGCGAGGAGGGGCGAGTTGAAGGGCGCGTTGAGGGACTGACCCACGCAATCGTCAACATCCTCGAAGAGCGCGGGATAGCGATGTCCGACGCAGAGCGCCAGCGCTTCCTTTCGGCCACCGACCCCACTCAGCTCTCCCGCTGGCTCCGCCGCTCGTTGACCGCGCCGTCGGCCGACGCGGTGCTGCGCGAGGACGACGCCAACTGACCCGCACGATGCGCTGCTGTCACGCGCCGGCATCGCGCCATAGGTGCATCATCCGGGCAGCAACGCTGGGAGGGCCCATGGCAACCCAGCCTCCCGCCGCCCCGCTCGGCGACACCGCCAGTGCTGCGCGGGTCGCCACCGCGGCCCAGGGTCAGGCGCTTCCTTGGCCATTCGCGGACGCCACGGACCGGGCCGTGCAGGCAGTCGTCAGCGCTCCACGCCGTGCGGCGGCTCCTGGGTGGCCTGCGGCAATTGCCGTCCACCGACTCGCCGTCGAGCGCGAGCGAGGCGAGAGCACCGAGTCACAGCGACCCAGGCCGTTGCTCACGCCGCTGTGGTGCCTCGGGCGTCCCCGATGTCAGGGAGTCCGACGGCACGTTGGCCCGCGCCTGTGAGGTTGTGGTGTCTCGGCACTGATCGAATCTCCTCATGAAACTCCCACGAGACCAACCCGGTGCCGGAACCACGAGCAGAATCGACGAATTGAGCCACGCCGTGACCAAGAGAAGATCGCCGTCTACGTCGATCCACAGCCCGCTTGACGTCGGATTGACAAACCACCAGATGGGTGGGAACCCACCACGTCAACGGCGTGTGGGAAGAAGTAGTCCGCCATCGGAAGACTCCGCCGCTGCGGAGAGCCTTCCGCGCAACTGACCGTCGCACCAGCGCTCGGCAAGCAGTCTTTTCTGAGGCTGCCGGTCCATTCTCAGCAGCACGCAACACTCCTCGCCCGCGATCCGTGGGGCATTGAACTCCACTGCGTCCGACACGTAGTGCAGGGCCCCCCAGAGAGAAGCGCCGCGAGCCAACGGCGGAACTCGCTTCCATTCGAAGTCTTGGAAGCGGAGTCCGTCGATGACCTTCTCCAGGTCCCCAACGGCGAGTTCGGGTCGATGAACCGTCGTGCACGCCACGAGTACGCAGGCGGCACTGGCTCGGGCGAGCCGAACGGAACAAGTGCGCCACGTCACGCGCGACTCGCATCAAGACCGGCTGCTCCAGGGACGCATGGCCCCCACCGCTGGACATCAGCGGGCTCCCGTGGCACTCGCCCGGCTGCGGGGCAACGACGAAGCCGAACCCGAAGTTCGCCGTCGCACCCAAACGGAACCGATAAGCCCGACATAGGCGACATGGTAATCGCGCCCCAGTCGACGTCAACCGCGCGAGACGCATCGGAACGCAAGCAATCATCGCGCCGGTCGAGTCCGGCGCTTGACCGCGTGCGGCCCCGATCCGACGACCCCGGCTCCTCGTCGTGACCGACTGGCCAGCGACGACCAAGACGCCAGGTCCACCGCGAGCGGCGGGCTCGGGCAACGCGAAGCAAACCCCGCAGCACGGCGCGCACCGCGCCGCGCGAGGACCGCGAGCGGTGTCGGAGCCCGTCGCTCGCGGGACGACCTCCGGGCTCACGCCTCGCACCTGCCACATGCCCTTGAACCCGCGCGAACGAAGCGGTATGGAGAGGCGCAGTCGCGCGGCTCATCGCGCTCGCCGACCCACTGGAGGACCCGTGACGCCTTTGAATCGACTCGTTCCCGCGCTCGCCGCGACCATCGGCACGCTCGCCGCCACCACTGCGCTCGCGCATCCCGGGCATGGCCTCGGCGACTCGCTGGCGCGCGGCCTGGCCCACCCGTTCGTGGGTCTCGACCACCTGCTCGCCATGGTCGGCCTCGCGGCCTGGGCCGTCCGCAAGGACGACGTCCGCCGCTCCGCCGGCGTTTTCCTCGGCGCGCTCGGCCTGGGGCTCGCTCTGGGCGCCCTCGGCCTGGGTCTGCCGGCCGTGGAGCTCGGCATCGCAGGCTCAGTCATCGTGTTCGGGCTGCTGGCCGTCGCCGCCCCGCGGCTGTCGGAGGGCGCGGCGCTGGGCCTCGTGTCGGCGTTCGCGATGCTGCACGGTCAGGCCCACGGCTCCGAGGTTGGCGGGCTCGCCGGCTCCCTCGCCGTGCTCGCCGGCTCGTCGGTCGCGCTGCTCGGCGCGGTGAAGCTGGCGCGGCTCGGCCAGCGCGTCGCCGTGGCTCTGGGCGCCTCGGCCGCGTTCGGCGGTGTCGCCCTCCTCGCGCTGTAGACAGGGTTTACCCATGATCGTCATGAAGTTCGGCGGCACCTCGTGCGGCTCGGCCGAGGCGTTGAAGCGGGTCGCCCACGTGGTGCGCCGCGCACAGGCCGATCCGGCGGCCCACGAGGTCGTGGTCGTCGTCTCGGCGCTCTCGGGCGTGACCGACATGCTGCTCGGGATGGCCGAGGCGGCCCGCACGCGCAGTCGCAGCGTGGACGACATGCTGGCCCAGCTTCACGAGCGCCACGCCACGGTCTGCCACGCGCTCGGCCTCGGCGCCCAATGTGAGGCGCTGCTCGAACCGCTCGACGTGCTCCGCGAGGTGCTGCCGGGCATCTGGTATCTCCGCGAGCTGTCGCCGCGCTCGAAGGACTTCGTCGTCACCCACGGCGAGGTGCTCTCGTCGCGCATCGTGGCGGCCTTCCTCACGGCCGAGGGCGTGCGCGCCCATCCGGTCACGGGCTGGGACGCGGGCATCGTGACCGATGCACAATATGGCGAGGCCGGCATCCTGGAGGAGACCTGGACGCGAATCCCGCAGCAGCTCCCGCTCGCGACGGGGTCAGTGCCGGTCGTGACCGGGTTCATGGGCCAGACGCTCGCCGGCGAGCGCACGACCCTGGGACGGGGCGGCTCGGACTACACGGCGGCAATTTTGGGTCGCGCGCTGGGCGCCAGCGAGATTCAGATCTGGACTGACGTCAATGGCATCCTGAGCAGCGACCCGCGGCTGGTCCAGGGCACCTTCACGCTGCCGGAGCTCACGTTCGAGGAGGCCGCCGAGCTCGCGTACTTCGGCGCCAAGGTCATCCACCCCAAGACCATCGAGCCGGCCGTGCACGCGGGCATCCCAGTGCGGGTGCTGAACACGTTCGAGGCCGATCATCCGGGCACGGTCATCGTGCGCGGTCCCCGTCGCACGATCCGGCAGGTCGTCGGCATGGCGTGCAAGAAGGGCCAGGTCATCCTGGCGTTGGACTCGTCGCGGATGCTCGCGGCCGAGGGCTTCCTGGCGCGCGTCTTCGCGGTGCTGGAGCGGCATCGCGTCTCGGTGGACACCATCTCCACGAGCGAGGTCTCCGTCTGCATGACCGTCGAGCCCAAGTACGAGCCGGCGCTTCGCAGCGCGACCGCGGAGCTCGAGACCATCGCACACGTCGAGATCCGTCCGGGACGCGCCATCATCTGCTGCGTGGGCCAAGGCATGCGCGAGCGGCCGGGCACGGCGGGCAAGATCTTCAGCGCGGTCCATCAGGCCGACGTGAACGTCGAGATGATCTCGATGGGCAGCTCCAAGATCAACATCACCTTCGTCGTCCGCGACGAGGACGCCAACACGGTGATGCGCGAGCTGCACGCCCGCCTGATCGCGATCCCTCCCGAGCCGCTGCCTGGCTAGCGAGTTGGCGGGACCGCGAGCCCGGTGCTAGCGTGGTTCGACCGCACGCAGGCGGGAGAAGGAGCCAACCATGTTTCTTTACGTAGTGTATGTTCTCGTCGCGCTCATCGGCGCGTTCCTGGCCTATGCGTTGACGCGGCCCCCGGAGCTGGAGGTCTCGCGCTCCCTCGTCGTGCCGGGAGCGCCCAGCGCGGCCTACGGACTCGTGGCGGACTTTCACGGCTGGACGCAGTGGAGCCCCTGGGAGGGACTCGATCCCGCGATGACCCGGTCCTACGGCGGCAGCGAGAGCGGCACCGGGGCGGTCTACGAGTGGAAGGGCAACAACAAGGTCGGACAGGGACGCATGACGATCCTCTCGGCGGACCCGAACGCACGCATCGACATCAAGCTCGAGTTCCTGGCGCCGTGGCAGGCCACCAACAAGACGGTCTTCACCTTCCAGCCCGCGGCGGGCGGGACCGAGGTCACGTGGGCCATGAGCGGTCGGAAGGACGGCGTCATGATGAAGGTCTTCTCGGTGCTGATGAACATGGAGAAGACCATCGGCAACGACTTCGAGCGCGGCCTCGGCAAGCTGAGGGACGCGGTCGCCAGCAAGAGCTGAGGTGACGGAGATAGCGCCGGGCGCGGCACTGCGCAAAGACGAGCTCACGGAGCTTGCGCGCATCGATCGCCGCGTCGTCGTGCGCGACGTCCTGCTCTGGTGGCTTCAGGCCGTGGGGCTCTACCTCGCGTGCGTCGTCGTGCGGCAGTGGTGGCTCGTGCTCCCGGCCGTGGTCGTCATCGGCTGTCTCCAGAACGGGCTGAACCTCTTTGCGCACGAGGGCTCACACACCAACCTCAGCCGCGACAAGGGAAAGAACGACCTCTGGGCCGATCTCTGCGTCGCGGGCCCGCTCGGCGTCACAGTCGACGCATGGCGGTGGCATCACCTCCGTCACCATCAGTACCTCGGCGACCCGCGCGAGGAGATTGAGCTATCGGCCTACGCCTGCGTTCGCGGCCCCGAGCTGTGGCGGCAGCTTGCCCGGCATCTCTCGGGGTGGGTCGCGCTCGGCGTCGTATTTCGGCGGGAGCGATTTGCGCATCACGCGCGCTTTCCGGCGCCGCCGCCGCGGTCGCGCGCCGCATGGGCGGGGTTTGTGCTGATGAACGGTGCGCTCTTCGGCGGCGCGTGGGCGCTCGGCGCGTGGTGGATGTACTTCGTGGCGTGGGTGTTTCCGCTCTTTGCGATCGCGACACTCGTGAGCAACTTCCGCACGATCGTCGAGCACCAGCCATCGTCGGGCGTCTGCGAGACCCGCGACCAGGAACCTGTCCTGGCGATGACGCGCGTGATGGAGGCCAGCTGGCTCGAGCGCTGGCTCATCTGTCCCGTCGGCTTCTATTACCACTACGAGCATCACCTCTATCCGGGGCTGCCGTACCATCGGCTCGCGGAGGTGCGCCGGCGACTCGTGGCGCGCGGCTACTACGCCGACCGGCCGATCGTCTACGCCAAGGGATATGTGCGGACCCTCTGGGCGCTACACCGCGAGCTCGCGCCCTGAAGGGGCTCAGCTTGGCCTGACGCGCTCCTGCCAGGCGCGAAACGAGAGCAGTGACCACAGCGGCTTGCGGTGATCGACGCGCCCGGAGAGGTGCTCGGTCATCACGCGCTCGACCTCACCGGGATGGAAGAGCCCGCCGCGGCGCAGGGACTCCGCGGAGAGCAGATCGCCCATCCACGCGCGCAGGGGGCCGCGGAGCCAGGCGGCCATGGGGGCGCCGAAGCCTTGCTTCTTGCGGTTGACGAGCATGTCCGGCAGGCCGCGCCGGCGGGCCAGCTGACGCAGGGCCCACTTCAACGTCAGGCCCCGCACCTTGAAGCGCCGCGGCAGCCCGGCCGCGAACGCGACGACGGCGCGGTCGAGGTAGGGCGAGCGCGACTCGAGCGCGTGGGCCATCGCGGCCCGGTCGACCTTGGCCAGCAGCGTGTCGGCGAGCAGGAGGCGCAGATAGACGCCGGTGAGCACGTCCCAGCGCGTCGGAGCGCGCGCGGTGATGGCCGCGACGTGCCGCCGCGCCTGGTCGAGCGGGTCGAGCCCGCGCGTCGTCGCGAGGAGCTCCGGAGAGAGCAGCGCCGTCTGCTGCGCCGGAGCGACGCTTGCGAGCCAGACGACGTGGCGCAGCGCCGGCGGAAACCGCAGCCCCCGAACGAAGGCGCGGGCCGCAAAGTCGAGGCCAATCGGTCCGCGGGTCGGAGGCAGCAGTGCGGCGAGCCGGCCCAGGAGCGGAGCCGACCTGGCGAGGTGCAGCGCGTCGAGGGCGTGGGCCGCGCGCTCGGCATGAAACGTGGGATACCCCAGGAACAGCTCGTCGCCGCCGTCTCCCGTGAGGACGACGGGGACGTGCTGCCGGGCGAAGCGCGCAAGCAGCCAGGTCGAGACGACCGTGTCGTCGGCGATGGGCTCGTCGATCGCCGCCAGGACCTCCGGGACACATGACGTGGCCTCGGCGTCGCTGACGGTGAGCACGTGATGCGCGGTCCCGGCCGTCTGCGCCGCGATTGCCGCGGGGCCTCGCTCATCGAAAGGCGCGTGCTCCCAGCCGAGCGTGAACGCGTGCATGGGCTGCTCGGCGCGAGCGATGAGCGCGAGCAGCGACGAGTCGATGCCTCCCGAGAGCAGGACACCGCACGGGACCTCGGCGGGCAGGCGCTTTCGGGTCGCGGCGACGAGGTGCGCGTCGAGCGCGTCGAGGACCTCGGTGTCCGTGCGCAGCGGCTGGCGCTCGTACAACATCGTCCAATAGGCGGCGCGGCGCGTCGTCCCGGCCTCCCAGGTCAGGCGCTCCCCCGGCTCGAGCTTGGTCACGCCCTGGAGCAGACAGCCTGGCGACGGGACGGCGTCATGTACGAGATAGCGACGGAGCGCGCCGGGGTCCAGGCGCCGTTCGATGTGGGGGTGCACGAGCAGCGCGGTCAGCTCGCTGGCGAAGGCGAGCCCTCGGTGGACCTGAGCCACATACAGCGGCCGCTTGCCCATCGGGTCCCGGGCGAGCACGAGGCGCTGCCGCGCGAGGTCCCAGACAGCGAGCGCGAACATGCCGTCGAGGGCACGCATCCAGTCGTCGTCGTAAGGGTCATAGAGCTGGGTCAGCAGCTCCGTGTCGCAGCCGGTCTCGAGGGTGACGCCGCGCTCGGCGGCCAACTCCCGAAAGTCGTAGAGCTGCCCGTTCAGCAGCGCGACCACCGAGCCGCGTCGCAACGGCTGGGCGCCGTGGGCGAGACCGGTGATGGCGAGTCGCCGCGCGGCGAGCACCGCGTGCGGATGCTCCACGAGCCCATCGCCATCGGGTCCGCGGTGGGCGACCGCGGCAGACATCCGCGCCACGACGGCCGCGTCGACGCCCTCCCCGACCCAGCCGACGATGCCACACACGCCCCCGACGGTAGCATGGGCGCGTCAGCGGAGCATCGACGGCGTCGAGGACGGATGGCGGTACTCGAAGACGGCGCCGAGGACCGCGCCGTCGCGCCGGACCTCATGGACGAGCCGGTAGTCGCCGGGCCGGTCGGCGATGGCCCCCCGCGCGGACTCCAGGACGCGGCCCTGGTTCACGATGACGATGTAGTGTGACGTCGGGGGGCAACGCGTCGGGCTCGCGGCGTGCTCGACGCCCCAACCGGGGAGGTAGACCGCCAACACGTTCTCCGGCGCGCCGACGATGCAGGCGGTGGCCGGCGCGGTCGCGTTGTCGGCCGTCACGAGCGCGCTCTCGCGAATGCTCAGCGCCCAGTAGTCGAGAGTGAAGCGCCCCGAGGCGCCGGCGAGGCCGCCGGTCAGGGTGTTGAACCAAACGCTCTGGTACGGATGAAGGCGGATGTCGTCCAAGACGAGCGAGCCGAGCGTGAGCGCGAGCGCGGTGAGCGGCAAGACGCGGACGCGTCCGGACAGGCGATTGGCGAGCCAGGAGAGGCCCATGACCGCCACGATGCACAACGGCGGCAGAACGAACAGCACATGTCGCACACCATCGTAGAGTGGCGTCCGCGACGCGATGACGAACGCGAGTGGGAACAGAGCACCAAGCACGATCGCGACGCTGGCCGGCGCTTGGCTCGGAGACCGGAGGAGGCGCCAGGCCAAGGGCAGACCGAACGAGAGCGTGCCCAGGACGAGCAGCGGCGTCGTGACCGCGAGCCAGGCCGGCAGATAGACCCGCGGCAGGTCCGAGGCCGGCATCTCGACGCCCAGTGTGAGGGTCGAGCCCGTCCAGGGAAACTCGGCGTTGGCGCCGAGCAGGCGCACGAGCCCAGCGATGGGCTGGACGAGCAGATAGGGGTAGCTGACGTAGACGACGACGAGGGCCAGGGCGCCGCTCAGCACCAGTCCGCGCAGGCGCACGCCCCACTGGCCGTCACGCCAGGCGACCGTCGCGAGGGTCGCCAGCAGGACGGGCGCAATGATGAGGCCGCCGAGCCGGAGCGCGAGCAGGGCGCCGAGCGCAAGGCCCAACGCCAGCCCGGTCCGTCGCACGGGCGCCAGCGCGTAGGCCACCGACGCGTCGAGGACGAAGACCCACGCGACAGCAAAGGGCAGGTCCTTGAAGTTCGTGAACGCGTTGCCCACGTAGCGCGGGGAGAGCACGGCGAGGAGTGCTGCGCCCAAGGCCCATGGCGGGCTGAGCACGCGCTTGGCGAGGCGATAGACGCCGAGGAAGCCCGCGACCCCGATGAGTGCGGTGAGCAGATGAAAGACCGCGACGCGATCGACCTCGCCGGTGACCGCGCGCAGCGCCCGAATGACGGCATGGTAGACGAGACGAATGAGGGGGCTGTGCCCCTCGTTGTAGAGCGCGAGCTCGGGGTCGAGCCCTTCGGCCCAGAACCGCCAGGTCGTGTAGCCGCCCATCACGCCATCAAGCTCGATCGACTCGTCCCACGAGAGCCCGAAGTCGCCGTGGACGATCGTCACGAGGAGCACCATCGCGCCTGCGAGCACGTGCGCGGCGCGATCGCAGCGCGTCAGCCACGGCGTTGGGGCGACCTCCACGCGGCGAGGCTACGCGTCGGCGGGGCGGAGGGTCAAACCAGCCCGGGCGCGTCAGACCTCGAGCAGCAGGTTGCGCAGGTTGCGCGAGACGAGCTCGTAGGCGCCGATGGCGTTGGCCTTGAGCTCATAGCCCGACCGAATGCGCGTGAGCTGCCGCCACAAGAAGCGGGGCCGGAGATAAAAACGGCGGTTGGCGCGGATGACCATCCGCTTGAGCTCCTCGCGGCTGACGTTGGGCAGCTCGATGATGGGCAATCCGCCGGCGGACGCCGTCTTGAAGCCGTCCCAGAACGTGGGATCGTGCTCACGTCCATGCAGCGCAGGGAAGTCCTTCCACACCTCGGTGCCCGGGAACGGCACGAGCACGTTGAAGAACGCCACATCCGGATCGAGCTCGATGGCGAACTCGATGGTGCGCTCCATGGTGTCCGGCGTATCGGTCGGAAAGCCGAAGATGAAGCCGGCGCTGGTCTTGATGCCCAACTCGCGGCACTTCTTGAAGGTCGTGCGAGCGAGGTTGAGCGTCGTGCCCTTCTTGATGCTCTTGAGCACGTCGGGATCGCCCGTCTCGACGCCCAGGTTGATGTGGATGCAGCCCGCCTCGCGCATGAGCTCCATGAGCTCCGTGTCGCGGCCGCAGTTGACCCGTGCGAAGCAGAACCACTGCAGGTCGAGCCGCTCGCGGATGAGCGCGCGACAGATGGCCTTGGCGCGGTCGCGGTTCATGGTGAACGTGTCGTCGTTGAAGACGAGCTGCTCGACGCCGTAGCGCTCCTTGAGCAGCCGAACCTCGCGCATCACGTATTCGGTCGAGTGCTCCCGAAAGCGATAGCCCATGGTCAGAAACGACTCGCAGAAGGTGCAGCGGGCCGGGCACCCGCGGCTCGAGATGAGGTTGGCGACGCGGCTCGAGACCCCGATGTGGCCCGTCGCGCGATAGAGATCCATGTCGAGGCTCTCGCGGTCGGGGAACGGAAGGGCGTCGACGTCGTCGAACAGCGGCCGAGGCAGCGTCTTGCGCACGGTCGCTCCGTCGCGAAAACAGAGGCCGCGAACGGCCCCGAGCTCGCCTGACGCACCGGAGAGCGTGCGGGACGTGTGGCTGCCGCGCTCGACCAGCGTCGCGAGTTCGGTCATCGTGACCTCGCCCTCGCCGACCACGGTCACGTCGAGCTGCGGGTTGTGCTCCAGCACCTTCTCGGGGAACGTCGAGGCGTGCACGCCGCCGTAGACGATCACGGCGTCGCTCACGCGCCGAATCGCGGTCGCCATGCGCATCGCTCGCGAGAAGCTCGGAGTCGCCGAGCTCAGGCCGATGAGCTTGGGCTTTTCGTTAGCGATTCGGTCGAGCATGACCTCGTCGGAGAGGCCCTGGATCTCGGGGTCGTAGAGGCTGACGTCGTGCCCCTGTGACTTCATGTACGCTGAAATATAGCCGACGCCGAGCGGATAGTAGCGCGCGGCCGTCTGATGATGCTGCTCAAAGACCTGGAGGTAAGGCACCTTGATGAGCATCGTCGACATGGGCACTCCTTCCGCGAGCGGGGCCAGCGGTGCCAGTGGGGGTCATGCTAGCACAGAGGGACCCGACGATGGCGCTGCCACTGCACTGGTCGCCGTGTTGCCCGCGGCAGTGGTCGCAGCGTTGGCCGCAGGAACAGCAGAACGAGCGCGAGGATCATCAGGGCGCTCCCTCGGGGACGGCTCGGCTGGCATCCGCCGCTGTCCGAGGTCGTCGCCGCAACGGGCGCGGGCTCGGCAACGGCAGGCTCCGCAGCGACTGGCTCCGCCGTGGGTGCCAGCTCGGCCACGACCGACGGCTCTGCCACGGGTTCCGGCGCGGGCTCGGCCGCGTTGCCTGCATCCGGTGCCGGCGGCGGCGTGCGATCGCGTGCGTGAGCCGAGCGCGCGATGGCCCCCGGTGTGCGCATCGGCAGCCAGCGCAGCATCCAATAGGCGGCGTTGAGATCCGCGCCCGGGTTGAGCCCGAGGCCATCGCCGCCACCGTTGACCTCGAACGGATCGCTCCGCGCGTCGAAGTTGGACGGCGGACGCAGCGACGGCGGGACCGGCTTGGTCGCGATGGGGCGCTTGCCTCGGTTGAGCTCCTTGTGCAGCACGATCGTGGTCTTCCCGTCGATGGCGAGGCAGGAGCCCGCGGCCAGCTCAGCGGCGTCGCAGTTCTCGCGCGCGGCGTCGGTGTAGGGGTCGAGCGTCGCGTCGAGCAGTTGCGCCGCGGTGCGGTCGGCGCGCGTGACGTCGGTGCCCTCGGTGGTGACGAACGCGTGAAACGCGTCGAAGTAGGGCTGGTCGATCTGGCCTGCGGCCTGCGCCACGCCGGGCGGCGCCCACCAGCGCGTCTCCATGAACTGGCGCATCGGAGCAGCGACCGCGTCGTCCCGCTCGAACCAGAGGTTGAGGAACAGCGCGATGGCCATCATGTTCACGTTGGAGAAGTTGGTTTGGGTCCCCACGTACACGTAGTCCAGCGCGGCCGTGTCCCCGGGCTTTGGCAGCAGCGCGTGGTAGTTGCGCTTGCCGAGCAGCTCCTCATAGAGGAACGTGCCGGCCTCCGGGTCCCCGCTCACGTGATAGAGGCCCTTGACGATGCCCAGCGCCATGACGAGGTTGAAGACGTTCTTGACCTCGGAGTCGGGCGCAAGCCACAGGCCGTCGATGCCCAGCGGGTGAAGATCGTGGTGCTGCGTGGGCCGGCCGTCGGCGTCCATGATGACCAGGTCGTACTCGTAGGTCTCGCCATCGACCGCCACGAACGCGTGCTTCTCGCGCAGCATGGCGCCAACGGCGCGCGCGTCCTCCCGCAGCGTCGTCAGGAGCTTGGGCTCCACGGCCGGGTCGTCGACCAAGGCGTCGTAGAGGGTGGCCACCGCGAGCACCCAACCGACGATCTGATCTTTGGAGCACGAGTCCTGCCAGATCCACATCCCGGGCGGGAGCGCGCCCTTGGAGTTGTCGGCCCGGTCGGCGCCGTTGTTCTTGGGCTCGGGCAAGGGCTTGCCGTCGGGGCCAAAGAGCGGGAGCAGCGTCGGCGTCGTGCCCGGGACTGGCGTGCCGTCGTCGAGCTTCAGGCGCTGGATGCCGCGCGCGAGACGCCCCGGGACACCGGTGATGGCGACCGCGACGTGAAACGCCTCCGCCGCGCGCACGGCGTCCGCGCGCGCCGCACTCAGCACGTCTGCCGCGGCGCCTTCGGCCCGAAGCGCGAGGAGCCGAAACGCAGTGCCGATGGCCGCACCGGCGCCGCGCAGGCCGATGCCGGACGCGCCCTCGTAGCTCGCGACGACGGAGAAGGGCTTCAGGCTCGCAGTGGTGCCGATGGCGTAGGCGCGGAGCGCGTCGATGGCGGCCAGGTCCGTGGCGCGCGCGCTCAGGCTCAGGCCGAACGGCGCGGCATGGACTCCGTAGGTCAGGCGCGTCTGCGCCGCCATCTTGATGTGCAGCGCAGGCCGGGCTGCCGGATCGAACACGGTCACGGCGGTGGCAGGATTGGCGAGGGTCACGGTCGAGACCGCGCTCACAGCCGCGGTCAGCCATCTCGGTACGATCATCGGTCCTCCCGGAAGCAGGCGCGCCTCCACCGTAGCACGAACCGGGTCACGGACTCGGCCCGCCGTCGGCTCGGGGGCAGCTCGCGTGCAACGTGCGTAGCGCCTCGGATGCAAACGGGCGCGCCGCGCCGACGCCGAGGATGATGCAGGCCTCCTTGGCGGAGCCGGCGGTGAGACCGGACAGCCCGGCGAGCTGAAAGGCCTGATCGGTGCCGCGCAGCGCGAGGTTCTGGAGCGCGAGCTGATACGCCTTGCGTGCGTCGGGTCCTTCGTCGAGCCGCAGCTGCGCGACGTGCTCGGCGAAGGCCTCCGGAAACCGTTCCAGGAGCGCCGCGTAGCCGAGCTGGGCCTGCGCGTGGAGCGGCGCGGCCTCCGCGACTCGGCCGTCTCGCCGGAGAAGCTGGGCGAGCAGCAGCGGGACCTCGGGGTCGTCGGACGTCGCGAGCAGCGGCCTCAGCAGGGCGATGCCCTCAGCGAGACGACACACACGCGCCAGATGGAGGACGGCGTGCGTGTAGACCGGCAGGCGCGCGATGGCGTCGCGATAGAATCGCTCGGCACGCGCGGACTCACCGGCGCGCGCCCACATGGCGCCCTCTTGCACGAGGAGCCAGACGATGGGGAAGGGCGAGACGTCTCGAAAGCGGCGCGCGGCCTCGGCGAAGCGCGCGTGGGCCGCGTCCCAGAGGCCCATGTCGGCCAGGACCGCGGCCTCGGCACCAAGAGTGGCCGTGGTCGGGCTGGCCGCCACGTCGAGGCGTCGCAGCGCGAGCGCGGAGTCCAGCTCTCCGAGGGCCTGCAGGACGCTCGCGCGTTGTGGTCGCGTCTCACGCTGGCCTGCGCCGAGCTGCTCGGCCTCGTCCAGCGCCACGAGCGCTGCCGCAAAGCGATGAAGCGCCGAGCGCGTTCGGGCGCGCAGAAGCCACACGGCCCTGGTCGGTGGCAGTGCCTCCGCCAGCTCGGAGGCGTGAGCGAGATCAGCCACACGGCCGAGAAACGCGCCTCGGGTCAGGAGGAGCTCGATCCGAGTGGCTGGCGCCTCCACTGCGCGGCCCCCGACGGCACGCAGCTGGCCCTCGAGGTTGGCGACCGCAATGGGGCCCGCGGTAGTCGGGACATTCTGAGGAGGAGAGAGCTCGGCAGAGGACTCGGCGGAGGCCACGATCAGGGCGACCACGGTCGCGGCGCGTGACCTCCAGCGCAAGGGCTAGTGCGGGGCCGCCAGATACGGGAAGGTCGTGCCTTTGGTGTCGGCGTCCGCGTCGATGCCGTCGCCGACGCCCGAGAGACTGCCAACGGCGAGCGCCGAGTAGCTCGCGTCGATGGGATCATAGCTGAGGGCGCGGCCGCCGCAGTCCGTGTTGACGACGCCAATGAAGTTGGCCTCGACGGCCAGATACACGGTGCACGTCCCACTGGCGGTGTTGACGTTGAGGCGGTCGTCGGCCATCAGCCCGGCAAGCGTCGCGTATCGGTCGGCGACAACCTCCTTCTTCGCCAGAAGCTGATTGCCGCAAACGGTGTCGAGGCTGTCGAGGATCGCGAGGTTCTTCGCGAACTCGGCGCCGTAGGCCGCTGCCCACTTCGTCGGGTCGGCGTCCGCGTTGTAGGCGTCCTTGGCCGTTCCCTTTGCGGTCGCGTCCGGATCGAACGGGTGGTTGAGCGCGGTGTTGATGGCGGGTCGACCAAAGCGGTCGATCTGCGCACCCAGCACCGGCGGCGCCGGCGGTGCCACCGTGGTGTCAGTCCCCGCGTCGGCCGTGCCGGTCGTGCCGCCGTCCGCGGTTCCAGTCGTCCCCGCGTCGGCCGTGCCGGTCGTCCCGCTGTCCGCAGTCCCCGTCGTGCCACTGTCCGCAGTCCCCGTCGTCCCGCTGTCCGCAGTGCCCGTCGTCCCGCTGTCCGCGGTACCCGTCGTGCCACTGTCCGCGGTGCCCGTCGTCCCGCTGTCCGAGGTACCCGTCGTCCCGCTGTCGGTCGCCGGGGTCGTCGTCGCGGTCTCATCCTTCTTGCAGCCGACGATGGCCACGAGGCCGCTTAGCGCGAGCGCTCCCAAAACCGTGTTGATGCGCTTCATGCTCAGCCCCCCGCCTTGTTGGTGCTGGCCCAGACGGACAACATGGGTCCGCCCGTCGTGAGGAGCGACTTGTCGACCTCCAGCACGATCGAAAGCACGTTCTTGCTCGCGAAGAAGTCGGCCGCCGCAGCGGTGCCGCCCTTCGTGCCCTTCAGCATGCCGACGAGGACCGACGAGGTCGTCGCGTCCAGCGCCGGGCAGCCGGCCGCGTCGAACTGGAGCCCACCGGCCGCGCCCTTGACGGCCGCGATGGTGTCATTGAAGCCCTCGAGATTGAAGAAGAACGGGTCGTCGCGGAGGCCTGCGAAGACCTTGACCTTGCCCGAGGTGCTCGACAGTCCGGCCGTCGCGCTGGCGTCGCCCGTCACGTAGTCGGCCGTGCCGACCCAACAGCTGGCGACCTGCTTGGCGTCGAAGGTGCAGATGATGTTCGTGGGTGCCGCGGCCGTACCGCCGAACTTGTCGTAGCTCCGCGTGTGAATGACGTACTGGACCTTGTCCGAGAACTTGCTCTCGTTCGCCGCGAACGGGACCACATTGAGCGCGAAGATGACCTTGTTGCCGTCCGGGCTCATCCACGAGTAGAGGTCGGTGATGTCGGCTGCGGGGTCGTTCGTCGGCGCCGGGCCGTCGATGTGATCGGCCGCCAGTGACCACGTCGAGATGGCTCCCAGGGCAAGCAGCGCTCCCGCGCCGGCAGCCCACGTCTTGATTCGCATTGCAGGACTCCTTGTGTGTACGCCATCGAAGGTAGGACGGCGGCGGACCATAGGGGTCGGGGAGAGCGGAGTCAAGAAGTCGCACGAAAGCAACTACATGAGCGCAGACGCGAGCGCCTCAGCAAACGGGGCGACCTTGCCGGGATCGACCTGCATCGGCACGAACGGGTCCCAGCGCTCGACCAGCAGATCTCGGCGCACCTCCAGGCAGAGCACACGGCCTGGCGCCTCGCGCGCCCGCTGCGCCCCCAGGGTCGCCGGATGCAGCGTGTAGCTCGCGTTGTGCGCGACGGAGACGCCCTGCGCGGCGAGGCGCTCGCTGAGCCGCGCGACGACGCACTCCGGAGCCAGAACCTGCCCGTCCGGCGCGGCCGTGATGAGGTCGACCTCGGGTCGCAGCGGCCACGCAGCCACCATGTCGGGATGCCACGCCGCGTGCAGGCGCTCGACGATGTCAGCCTCGATGCGCTCGATGCCCACAGTGCGCGGCGCGTAGGTGTGCGGCGTGAGGCCGAACCCGGCGAGTACCGCCCACAGCGGATCCACCACCGCGCGGTAGGCAGTGTAAAGGCCCCGGAGCAGCGCGAGGTCGGACGGCTCCGTGATGAAGGGCGGGATCCCGGCGGTGATGCCGCCCTGCCCCAGGGGCCCTGGCGTTGCCTCGAGCACCCGATTGACGTCGAGGAACGTGCGCGGCAAGCGCGCCCGGACGACGACGACGTGCGCCTCCGGCACGCGTGTCAGGACCTGCACGGCGGTCGCCTCGCCAAGCTCCGCAGCGCCGACGTCCGTGTTCACGTAGAAGAAGTGGTCGAGCTCCGCCGGCAGCGCGCCCGAGAGCTGGCGGTGGAGGCTCCAGAAGTCGTCGGGCTCCGTGGCCCCGTGGGGGACCTCGATGAGCAGCGCGATCGGCGCGTCGGAGGGGCCGTAGTGCGCGACGTCGGCGACCCCCGGGTGGTGGCTCAGGTGACGGGCAGGAGCAGGTCGATTCACGCCGCGAGGATGGTCGGAGGCGCGCTGAGCGTCAAGGCGCAGGCACGTCGGGCCGAAGGTGACGGGCGAGGCCCGAGCGCAGCAACGTCGCGGCCTGCTCGAAGTCGTAGCGCGTGACGAAGGCGACGAGGTCTTGCGCCTGATCGCCGAGCACGTCGCGGAGCTCTCCGGCGGCCTGTCGCGCGAGGTCCGCGGCGGCCAGATCGCCATGGGTCAACAGCCCCTCGAGCTGACGCAGCAGTTCGAGACTGGCCGGTTGCGCGGGCGCCGGTGGCTCCGGGTCGGACGAGGGCGGGACCGGGGAGCGCGGGCGATCGACCCACGCGAGGATGCTCTCGTAGAGCTCCCGTGGTCGGATGGGCTTTGCAAGGTAGTCGCTCATGCCGGCCTCCAAACAACGAGCCCGGTCCTCGACCAGCGCGCCCGCGGTCAGCGCCAGAATGGGCACGTGGGCGCCGTGGGGCAGCGCGCGAATCCGTCGGGTCGCCTCGAGGCCATCCATGACGGGCATCTGGACGTCCATCACGATGACGTCGTAGGTCCTCTCGGTCGCGCGCCGCACGGCCTCGTCGCCGTTCCTGGCCGTGTCGACGGTGCAGAACATGCCGGACAGCACCTTGGTGGTCACGAGCCGGCTGACGTCGTTGTCATCGACAATCAGCACGCGGAGTGCCGGTGCGGAAGCAGGCCGCACGACGTCC
>SXOX01000258.1 GCA_005776585.1 Pseudomonadota bacterium
AACGTGGTCAAGCTCACGCTGCCCCCGCTTCGGAAGCGCGGCGAGGACGTGGTGCTCATCGGGCGGTACCTGCTCCAGCGGTACGGCAAGGAGTTTGGCAGCAGCGTGCGCGGGTTTACGACCGACGCAATGCGGGCGATGCGGCAGTACGAGTGGCCGGGCAACATCCGCGAGCTCGAGAACCGGATCAAGAAGGCCATCGTGTTTGCCGACGGGCCGCTGCTTGGACCCGAGCTCTTGGACCTGGACGAGGTGGCGCTCAAGGAGGTGCTCACGTTGCTCGAGGCCAAGGAGCAGTTTCAGCGGCAGTACATCAACGAGGTGCTGCGGCTCAACAACGGCAACCGCACCAAGACGGCCAAGGACCTGGATGTCGACCCACGGACGATCTTTCGGCACCTCGAGAAGGAGCGGGAGGACGGCAGCGAGGAGCCTGGCTAGCCGGGGCTACTTGGAGCGCCGCGGCGCGACGGCGTGCCGCGTGTCGCTGTCGCCCGTGCGGGCCGCCTGAGCGAGGATCGCCCGCGCTCGCGTGTCGGGGCTCTCGCGGAGCGCGTCGGCCGCGGCACGCTTGACCTCGACGTGCGGCGACTCGAAGAGCGCGCCGCGCAACAGAGTGACGCTTTCGTTGGACGCCAGTCGCGTCAACGCACGCACGGCCGCCAAAGCGCCGCGGACCTCGCCGCGGGCAGCCGCGAGCGAGAGCGCCTCGGCCGCGGCGGTCCCACCGAGCTGCGCGAGGGTCGAGACGAGGCACAGGCGCTCGTCGACGTCATGTGCGCGGAGCAGCCGCAGACCGACGGCCGCGGCGCCCGGCGTGTACCGGAGGAGCCCGAGGGCGTGGCAGGCGGCGCGGCGCACGGAGGTCGTGTCGTCGTCGAGCAGCGCGATCACCTTGGGCGCCAGCGCCGTCAGCTCGAGGAGCGCGACGAGGCGGGCGGCCTCGATCTGCGTGGCGTCGTCCTTGCTGTCGACGAGCGGCGCGAGCTCGACGCTGATGTCCCGCAGCGACCGGAGGCGCTGCAGGAGCGCATCGGAGCACGCAGCCCGATCGCAGCGGATGCGGCGCTGGACGAGCCAAGCCACCTTCTCGGCGCGGGAGTCCGGCTCGCGCTCGGACTCGCGGTCCTGCAACGTCGAGGCCCGCGCCGCGCGCTCCTTCTCAGCGAGAGCGGCCTCCGCCTGCTTGGTCTGCTGCGCCGACTCGGCCGCCTGACGCGCCGTCTGATTGGCCTCGGCCTCCGCCCCGCTCATCGCGTCCTTGAGCTCGCGACATGCGCTCAGGCCTGCGGCGAGCGTGAGGAGTACGAACACCGACGGCGCGGTGCGCGTCATCGCACGGCGGCGGGCACCGCGACGTCCTTGCTGTCTTTGACGAACGTGGCGTAGTTCCGCCAGGTCGTAAACGAGGTCGGATCGGTGACGCGGTCGACGAACAGCCGCCCGTCGAGGTGGTCGCACTCGTGCTGGTAGGTGACGGCCTGAATGCCATGGGCACGCACCTCCCGCTCCTGACCCGCGCGGTCCCAGAAACGCACCAGGATGTCCGCGTGGCGCCGCACGCGACCGCGCAAGTTGGGCACCGACAGACAGCCCTCGAAGGACTCGAGGGTCGCGTCCGACGTCGGGGTGACCACCGGATTGACCAATACCGTGAGCGGGATCGGCTCTTTCTCCGGGTAGCGCGGGTGGTTCGGGCGAATCTCGATGACGCAGATCCGCACCGGCAGGTGGACCTGTGGAGCCGCGATGCCAGCGCCGTCTGCGTCGCGCATCGTCTCGATGAGGTCGTCGATGAGCGTCTGCATCGTCGGGCCGAGAAGCTCCTCGCGGCTGACCTCGCGAGAGCGACGCCGCAGGATGGGGTTTCCGACTTCGGCGATCTTGAGCAGGGCCATTCGCCGAGCTTCGGGCGACCGAACGCCCGAGTCAAGGAAGAAGGCGCCGACCTTGACGCCTCCGTCGCGCGACCGAATAATGCCGCCGCTCCGGCCGTTGACTGCTGAAGCGCCAAGGCGACGTCGCATTGGCCGACGCAGACGAGCGGATGCGCTGTAACTGTCAATGAAATCCAGGCCCCTGCTGCGGAGTCCCTTCATGTCGAGCTCGTCTCCCTTTCTTTCCCAGGCCATCGCCGCGGTGCGACCGGTCGCGCTCTTCGCCCTTCTCCTCGTCGCCCCGGCTGTATTTGCCGACCCGCCCTTGAAGGTCGCGACCGTCGACATGCAGAAGGCCATCCGCACCGTCCCCGACGGAAAGGCCGCCAAGAGCAAGCTCGAGAGCGACGCCAAGACCAAGCAGTCGCGCCTCGACAAGAGCCAGGACGAGCTCAAGCGCATGAAAGACGAGCTCGAGAAGCAGGCCTCGCTCCTCAAGGAGGAGGTCAAGCGTGAGAAGTTCAAGGTCTATCAGCAGAAGCTCGTCGAACTCCAGGAGTCGTACGTGCAGCTCCAGAATGACCTGAAGGCGCAGGAGGAGAAGCTGCTCAAGCCCATCTTGGAGAAGCTCAAGAAGACGATTCAGCAGGTCTCCGAGGCCCGCGGCTTCACGCTGGTCATCGAGCAGGGGAGCGTCCTCTACGTGCTCCCCGCGTTGGACATCACCGACGCGGTCATCAAGGCGTACAAGTAAGCCGTTGCGCGCGCGGGTCGCCGGATTCGTCACCGTGGGGTGGCTCGCACTCCTCACCCTGACGCTGTCGGGGTATGGGTGCAAGTCCAAGAAGGCGGAGGTCCCGCAGGTTCCGGCGGTTCCCGCGGAGGCCGAGCCGCCCGTGGCGCCTTCATCGACCGCCCCCGCCGCACCGGGAGCGCCGCTTCCTGCGCCCGTGCCCACCGGCCCGGTCGTGGAGAAGGAGCCCAACGACACCCGCGAACAGGCGACGCCGCTCCCCATGAACGGCGGCATCCGCGGGACGGTCACCGTCGAGGTCGCGCCGGTGCCCGAGCTCAAGGCCAAGCCCAAGGCCGCGCGCCCGAAGGCGCCACCCGCCGACGAGGACTGGTTCGTGCTTGTCCTCGAGGGACCGCGGTCGCAGATGGTGCGGCTTCAGCTCTCTCCGGACGACACGACCGACTTTGCGCTCGCCTGGATGGCGCCCGACTCGGCTCCAGCTCAGAAGCGCGGCGAGGCCATCGTCACCATCGATGCCGCGGCGTCGTCCGGCGTCGAGATCCTGCCGCCGACCGTCCTGCCGCCAGGGCGTCACTACTTCCGGGTCACGCCCGCCCGTCCGCGCAAGACCAAGCCGGTCCCCGTGCTCGGAGCCGGCGCGTACCGCCTGACGACGACGGTCACCGATCCCCCGGACACACTGGAGCGCGAGCCGAACGGTCAGTCCAAGGAAGCGGCGACGCTCAAACCAGACGTGGCCCTCGAGGGCTACATGGGCTGGCCAGGGGACGTGGACTGCTATCGCCTGGACCTGGAGGCGGCGACGCCCACCTCCGTCTTTCGCGTCGAGGTGGGCGCGGTGCAGGAGGTCAAGACGGTTGTGCGGCTCGTCGATCGCCAGCGGCGGGTCGTCGCGCAGGTGCCCGAGGGCAACGTCGCCTGGTCGCCGGGTCGCCCCGTCGTGATTCGGGACGTGGGTTTCGATCCGCAGTCGGCGCCCTACTACGTCGAGGTGCGGGCTCAGAAGGGCAGCAACGCCAACGACCGCTACACCATCCGCGTCGTCGTCGAGCAGCCCGAGGCGGCGCACGAGCGCGAGCCCAACTGGAAGACCGCGCTCGCCCAACCCCTGACGGCCGACCGCCCCACGGACGGCTTCGTCTCCCATCCCACGGACTGGGACGTCTTCCGCATCGACGCCGAGGCCGCGAGCGTGGCC
The DNA here is from genome assembly GCA_005776585.1 of Pseudomonadota bacterium. Taxonomy (GTDB): domain Bacteria; phylum Myxococcota_A; class UBA9042; genus SXOX01. The sequence goes on from SXOX01000258.1 coordinate 3,833, forward strand.
ACCGTCGTCGTCACGGGGATCCCCGGAGTGGATGTGCAGATCGAGCGCCTGGACGCGACCGGGAAGGCCTACGGCACGGTCAACGAGGTCGGCGCCGGGCAGCCCGAGACCTTCCCGCTCCTCTCCGTCGGTCCCGAGCCGGCGTATGTGCGCGTCTCGAGCAAGGACAAGAGCTTCAGCGCCGATAAGGGCTATCGCATCTCCGTGTCCCTCGTCGCCGCGGGCGATCGCGAGATGGAGCCGAACGACGATGCCGCACAAGCGAGCGGGCGGCAGGCGCTGGTCGTGGGTCCGGCATATCACGCGAACATCCATCCCAAGGGTGACGTTGACCTGTTCGTCGTCCAGATCACGGGCTCGAGCCCCGATGAGACGAAGATCCTCACGCTCAACCTCACGGGAGCCGAGGGCCTGCGTCTCTCCGTCGAGCTGCTCGATGGCCAGCAAAAGCTCATCGCCAAGAAGGCGGGCATCGCGCCCGGCGAGACGCGGACGCTCACGCACGGCTTCACGCCGGGGCGGTACTTCCTGCGGATCAAGGACGAGACGGGCCAGGCCGCCAACGCAAACGCCGTCTACACAGTCCAGATCGCTGAGTAGCTCGCCCGCCCTCATGCGGCGCCCCGAAAAACCAACGCCTCGGCGAGGTGCCGGCGCGCAACCGAATCGGCATCCTCCAGGTCCGCGATCGTGCGGGCGACCCGCAGCGCCCGATGAAAGGCCCGCGGCGAGAGCCCATGGCGCTCCATCGCGTCCTGAGCAACGGACCGCGTGACCGCGTCCAGCCCACAGACGGTCTCGAGCGCTTCGATCGGCAGGTCCGCGTTGCTGCGGACGGGTCCCGGTCCGTAGCGCACGCGCTGTCGCTCTCGCGCGGCCTGGACCCGAGCGCGTACCGCCGAGGAGGGCTCCTCGGTCCCATCGCCCACGATGAGCTCCGCAGGCACCGGGACGCACGTGACCTGGAGGTCCATGCGATCGCGGAGGGGACCGGAGACGCGCCCAGAATAGCGCTCCGCCGCGCGGGGTTCACACCGACAGGGCTTCGGCGCGTGTGGCACCCCGGCCCAGCCGCACGGACACGGGTTCATCGTGGCGATGAGCTGGAAGCGCGCGGGGAACCGCACGGTGCGCGTCGCTCGTGCGACCACGACGTCGCCGGTCTCCAACGGCTGCCGCAGCACCTCGCGGACGGAGCGGTCGACCTCCGGGAACTCGTCGAGGACCAGCACGCCAGCATGGGCCAGCGACACCTCGCCGGGACGCGCCACGTTGGCGCCGCCCCCGACGATCGCGGCGCATGACGCGGTGTGGTGGGGTGCACGGAACGGCCGGCGACGGACGAGCCGCCCCCGCGGGAGCTGGCCCGCAACGCTGTAGATGCGCGAGACCTCGAGCTGCTCGGTCGCATCGAGATCCGGCAGCAGGCCGTGAAGGCAACGCGCCAGCATGGTCTTCCCCACGCCGGGCGGACCCGAGAGCAAGAGGTGATGCCCCCCTGCGGCGGCGATCTCGATCGCGCGCCGGCCCGCGCGTTGGCCGCGGACGTAGCGCAGATCGGGTCTCGCCTCGTCCACCTCCGGCAGCGGAGTGTCGTCCGGCGGCGCCCGCTCGGGGACCTCACCGCGGAGTAGCGCGACCGCCTCCAGAAGCGTGGACGCAGGCTGAGCCAGAACTCCGACGGCCGAGGCTGCCTCGACCCAGTTGGCATTGGGGACCACGATGCGCCGCGCTCCGTCCGCGCGCGCCAGCATGGCCATGGCCAGGGTCCCGGGGACGGGTCGGACCTCGCCCGACAAGGACAGCTCCCCGATGACGACGACGCCGTCGAGCTCCACGCCCGGCACCTGATCGCTCGCGTGCAGGATCCCGAGCGCGATCGGCAGATCGTAGGCCGTGCCCTCCTTGCGGACGTCCGCCGGGCTGAGGTTGACGATCACCCGCTCCTGAGGGAAGTCGAACCCCGCGTTGCGAATCGCCGCCTTGACGCGCTGTTTGCTCTCGCGCACGGCGGTGTCTGGCAACCCGACGGTCTCATAGCCAAAGATCCCAGGCGCGACGTCGACCTCGACGTCGACGCGATGGGCCTCGATCCCAACAACTCCAGAAGACGTGACACGTACCGGCATAGGGCACCTCCGCTGCGCTGCGTGCGCAACGGGCGTGCCGCGCTCGCCGCCGTCGCCGATGCGTTTCATGACACTGCAAGTCTCATGGGACTGTCCCATGGTGGCACCGCGGGCTCACGGTGGCACGTACTTTGTTCTTGAAAACTGCGTTTGTCTCAACGCCCGCGCACCGCTAGAGTACGCGCCGGCCGGAGGCGCGAATGCTCGAGACGCTGACCCAGATCCTCCAAGGCCGGAGCGCCGAGTGGGTGCTCTGGCTCCTCGGAGCGCTGAGCGTGATATCGCTCACCATCATCTTCGAACGGGCGCTGTTCCTCTTTCGGCGCCGAGTCGACATCCGCGTTCTCGGCTACCGGATCGACGCCTTGCTCGCCGACGGCAATCGCGACGAGGCGCTCCGAGTCCTCGGCGCCACGCCGGGGATGGAGGCCATCGTCGGAAAGAAGATCCTCGACAACATCGCGTGGCCCCATGGCGCGCTCGAGGACCTCTATCGCTCCTCGCTCGAGTCCGAGAAGCTCTCCTACGAAGCGTACCTGGCCTTCTTGGCCACGCTCGGCGCGAATACGCCCTTCATCGGCCTGTTCGGCACGGTGCTCGGCATCATCGGCGCCTTCGCCGACCTCTCCGGACTGCAGCAAGGCCAGAGCCGCGCCCAGGCGATCATGGGCAGCATCTCGGAAGCGCTCGTGGCCACCGCCGTCGGCCTGCTGGTCGCGATCCCGGCGGTCATGGCGTTCAACTACTTCCAGCGGCGCGTGGACCGCAGTGTGTCCTCGACCGAGGTCCTCGTCCGCGCGATCCTGGCGCGCTACAAGTCGCGCGTGGGCTGATGGCGGGCGGAACCTCCCGGCGCGGGATCATCTCGGAGATCAACGTCACGCCGCTCGTCGACGTGGTGCTCGTGCTCCTCATCATCTTCATGGTCGTCACCGAGGTCATCCACGAGACCGAGCGGCCCGAGGTCATCGAGATGAACCTCCCAACCGCCGCCAGCGGTGAGGCCGCCTCGGCCGAGCAGCCGTTTACGCTCTCGATCGCAGCGGACGGCAAGCTGTCGGTCAACGGCGAGTCGGTCGAGCGCGAGGACGTCGAGGAGCGTCTCAAGCGCGCCATCGAGGAGCGCGGCAAGGACCTCGAGGTCATGGTCGCCGCGGACGCGGAGGCTCCCCACAAGCGCTTCGTGTCGCTCTTGGACTTGCTGCGCAACAACGGCGTGACCCGGATCTCGATCGAGACGCTGCCGGCCGAGGCCGCGCCCCCGACGGAGTCCAAGTGACCAGGGTGGAGTGGCGGAAACGCACGGGAATCGAACCCGCCCAGGACACCTCTCAGTGCCCCGCTACCGGTTTTGAAGACCGGGCCGTTCACCAGAACGGACGCGCTTCCGTGGCGCAGGATAGCCGCGACGTGCCTGAGGTCAAGTCGCGATGACTGGGTCGGCACCGGCCGCAGCGCCCGTTCGGGTGCTCTTCGTCTGCTTGGGCAACATCTGTCGCTCGCCGTTGGCCGAGGTCATCATGCGTGACCTCGTCTCGCGCGCGGGTCTCGCCGGCCACATCGAGGTCGCCTCGGCGGGCACGTCCGACTACCACGCCGGCGAGCCAGCGCATCGCGGGTCCATTGCCGCCGCAGAGCGCCACGGCCTCAGCCTCGCGGCGCACGCGGCCCGAGGCGTGACCGAGGCCGACCTCGACGCCTGGGACTGGCTCGTCGCCATGGACACAGACAATCGCAATGGGCTGCAGCACCTCGATCGCCACCAGCGACGCCACGATCGGATCGTGCTGCTCCTCGACTACGCCCACGGCGATGGACCACGCGATGTGCCCGATCCGTACTACTCCGGCGGCTTCGAGGCCGTCTACGCGCTCATCACGCGCGGCTGCGAGGGACTGCTCGAGGCCGTTCGGTCCACGCCGCCATCGCAGCGGTGACCGACCAACGTGCCGCGCCTTCGAACCTTGCCGTGCCCGCCGCGCGTTCCTATCATGGTCTCTGAATGCGGCGTCGACGCTCCGGCACTCCCATCGTGGTCTGGCTGTCCCTCGGGGCGGTCGCGATCGCGCTCGAGGTCCCTGTCGCCATCTTCGTGAAGAACCTCGCGACGCTCCGGGCCGCCGAGCTCTCGGACGGCGCACCGGAGCGCTCCAAGGGTCCAGTGCACGTCCGCCTGACGCCGGTCACACCCAAGGCCCGTGCGATTCGGACGCCGCCCGTGGTCAAACCGCCGCCTGAGCCGGTCAAGGTCCTCGGGCAGGTGGTCGAGATCAAGCCGCCCGTGACTGAGGAGGCGCCCAAGAAGGCGCGGTATCTCGCGCAGTTCGACAGCACCGTGCCCAAGGAGGTCAAGGGGCTCGCTCGCAAGAAGAGCCGCGAGGAGCGCCTTGGCACGACTCCGGAGGACTCGGCGTCCACACTCCAGTCGCCGGACTCGACCTCACCCAAGCCGACCTCGGCCCCCGACGCCACGCCGCAACAGCCGCTGAAGCCTGGTGTTCAAGGAGGGTCACGGCCAACGGAGGTCGCGCCAGGTCGAGGTACGCTGATTGCGCGCGATCGCGGCACGCCCGTGCTGGTGCCGACCTTGGACAAGCGCTCGGCGATCGCCAACGTGCAGGCGCTCACCGGCGCTGGCGCGAGCAATGACGCGCTGATGGACATCAAGGACGAAGGCTCGGACACACTCCTGAACTCGCGGAAGTTTCAGCACTGGGACTTCTTCAATCGGGTCAAGGAGCGGGTGAGTCAGCACTGGCAGCCCAATACGGCCTATCACGAGGCCGATCCGACTGGTAAAGTGTATGGAGTTAAAGATCGGCTTACGGTGATACAAGTCACCCTCGATCGGCAGGGCGGACTGCTGCGGATGCTCACGGTCAAGGACTCCGGCATCGGCGAGCTCGATCGCGAGGCGAAGAAGGCGCTCAAGGAGGCGTCGCCGTTTCGGAACCCACCCACGGCGCTCTTTGGAGAGGATGGCAAGCTGGTCTTCCAGTTCGGCTTCCTGTTCGAGATCTCGACTTCCCGGTTCAAGTTCTTTCGCGTGCCGAACTAGGCCGCCAGATGCCTCGCCTGTTCGTGACGTGGCTGACGGGAGTCGTGGCGGCCCTGATCGCCTCGCTTGCCGTGGCGGCGCCGCGCTCGGTGCGCTTCGACGTCCCCGCGGGCCACGAGCCCGTCGCGGACAGCTTGGCGGCCAACGCCGACGCGGTATATGAAGAGGTCTCCACGCAGCTCGGCGGCGCGCCGATCGCCGATCCACCCATCCTCGTCCGCGTGCGCTTCGGTGAGGAGGCCTTCCAGGCAGCCATGCCCGGCGCGGGGGTCGCGGAGTGGGCAGCGGGCGTCGCGTTTCCGGAACACGGGCTCGTCGTGCTACGCGTCGACGCACGCACGCACTTTACGCTGGCGGACGTATTTCGGCACGAGCTGGCGCACATCGCTTTGGCACGCGCCGTGGGCCATCGACGGCTACCGCTCTGGTTCTGCGAGGGCCTCGCCGTGCGTCAGGCGGGCGAGCGGTTGGGCCAGCGCTTCGCGCAGACCGTGGACGCCAGCCTGTTTGACGCGCTCATCCCTTTCGCCGAGCTCTCCGATGGCTTTCCGGTCGGAGCGGGGCGCGCGGATCTCGCCTATGCGCAGTCCAGCGCGTTCGTCGGCCACCTCCTGAACAAGTGGGGCTGGAACGGGATGCGGACGATGCTTCGGCGCATCCGCGACGGTCAGCCGTTCGAAGAGGCCTTTCGTGGCACAGTGGGCCGATCGCTGGTCGAGGTCGAGACCGCCTGGCGGCAGCAGATGGCGGCACGCGCCTCGTGGATGCCAGTCATCCTGGGCTCGGGGCTCCTCGTGCTCACGCTGGGTGTCTTCATCGCGGGCGGGATCCTCAAGCGCCGCCGTGCACGGAGGCGCCTCGCGGAGCTCGCGCGCGAGAGCCCTCACCAGCTCGACGACGAGTTCGCCTAGCCGTTCCTCCCCGTGGTAAACCCGGACGATGGACCCTCACGCCGCGCCGATCGACCCCGCCCTCCATCGCTTGGATGCCTCCGAGGTCGTCGCCCGGTTGCGCGCTGCGGGCCACGAGGCCTTTTTCGTCGGGGGCTGCGTCCGGGACCGTCTGCTGGGGCGCACGCCTCGCGAGTACGACATCGCCACCGACGCGCACCCAGCCGATGTCCAGCGCATCTTCCGGCATACGATCCCGGTCGGCGTGCAGTTTGGCGTCATCATCGTCGTCACGCGCATCTCGCAATACGAGGTCGCCACGTTTCGGGCCGATACCGCCTATGAGGATGGCCGGCGCCCCAATGGCGTCCTCTTCGTCTCCGCGCGCGAGGACGTCCTCCGCCGGGACTTCACGATCAACGGGCTGCTGGAAGATCCGGCGAGCGGCGACCTGTGCGACTTCGTGGGCGGTCGCGCCGACCTCGCGGCGCGCCTCATCCGCGCGATCGGCGATCCCGAGGCGCGCTTCGTCGAAGATCACCTGCGGGCGCTGCGCGCCATCCGCTTCGCGGCGACGCTCGGCTTCACAATCGAGGCCGCCACGTTCGACGCCATTCGCGCCATGGCCGACCGCGTCACCAGCGTCTCCGGCGAGCGCCTGCACCAGGAGCTGAGTCGGCTCTTCAGCGAAGGGGACGCGTGCCGTGGGGCGGTCCTGTTGGCGGAGAGCGGGTTGCTCGCGCTGCTGCTTCCGGAGGCGACGCTGCGGGAGCCCATGGAGCTCCAGACCGCGTTTGGCAACCTCGCGACCGTCGATCTGGTGCTCGCCCTGGCGCTGCTCGTCGGCCTCTTGGGCGGCGAGGCGCTCGCCGACACCCTCGGTCGTCGCTTGCGCCTGTCGCGAGGGGACCATGGGCGCCTGACGTTCTTGCTGCGCGAGGCGCCGGCGTTGGACGCGCTCTCGACTCGGGCCGCCCGGCTTCGGCTCGTGCGCGAGCCCCACGGCGGCGCGTTGCTGGCGGTCGCTCGCGCGTGGCGCACCACGCGTGGCGGAGACCTCGACACCATCGCGGCCCTCGAGGCGCTGAGCGCAACCACGCCGCCCGAGCAGCTCCATCCTCCCCGATGGGTCACCGGCGAGGAGCTCAAGGCGATGGGAGCCCGGCCCGGTCCGGCCTTCAAGGCCGTCCTGCGTGCGGTCGAGGATGCGCAGCTCGAGGGTGAGGTCACGAGCGCCGAGCAGGCCCTAGCGTTGGCGGCGCGCCTCATCGTGAGCTGAAGCGAGCCTCACCCACTTCGCTAGAGCCGCCAGGATTGGACACTGCGACGTGACGAAGTTGGCGTAGAAGAAGTCCGGCGGGACCATGACGTAGAGCGCCTGAGGCTCGTCCCAGAGCCCGTCGCGGCGCTGGGCGGCGAGCAGGAAGTCCACGGCCGCGAGGACCGCGGGATCGTCGACGGCGACGCCACCTGACACCAGCGCAGAGAGGACATCGGCGGTCAACGTCGGCACGCTCGGTCCCCGGCCCGCCAGCGCTGGCTCGCGGTAGGAAGCGAGGTCCTCACCGAAGCCGCCGTCCTGGTTCTGGCGTTCGCGCAGCCAGGTGACGGCACGCTGGACCCAGGGCTCGGTCATGTCGACGCCGACCTCGGCGAGACCCGTCAGGACGCACGACGTCGCGGCTAGGTAGTTGACCTCCCAGCGGCCCCACCACATGTGCTCCGACTGCAGCTCGCGGCAGAAGTCGACCGCACGGCGAACGACCGGATCGGCGACCGTGAAGCCGCAGCGCCCCAAGCCGAGGAGCACGCGACCGGTGAGCTCCGGGGTGGCCGGGTCCCCGAGCTCCGGTGGCGGGTCGACCAGCAACTTGAGGAGGCCCAGCGGCGTGCTCGGCGGCTCGATCGGTCGCGTGAAGATGGGCGTCTTGGGCAACGGCGCGAGCCCATGGCTGAACGCAGGCCAGCCGCCTTCGACGTTCACCATGCCGAGCAGCCAGGCGAGGCCGCGCTCATAGGTCGCCGCGTGCTCTCCCGTTGGTCGACCACCGTGCCACGTACCGAGTGCTGCGAGGACGGCGCCCGTCGTGTCGCAGTCGGAGCACAGAGGGTTGTCGATCTCGTAGGGCCACCCTCCGCTACGCGGCGTCAGCGGACCCGGGTTCTGCCAGTCGGCGGGCGCGTCCAACGTCGTTTGAGTCCCGATCAGGAAGTCGACCGCGCGCACCAGTCGGGAGTCTGAGCGGGGATGACCGGCCTCCAGCAGCACCCGCACCGCCTCCGCCGTGTTCCAGATCTCCGCGGTGTAGGGCAGCACCTCGATGCCCGCCTTGGGGTGCGGCACCCGCCAGCGCTCCATGGAGCCCAGCGCGAGCTGAAAGCGCGCCGACTCGCGGGACACGCCTAGCGCGTCGTAGGCGGCGACGCCGAGCAGCGTCGACATGAGGATGCCGGCCCAGTTGCCGTGGTCGTTCTGCGTGCGCTCGAGGTAATCTTGTACGCGCGCTTCCTCGGCCTCGTGCAGCCACCGCACCGGGCGCGCCGATGGGCAAGGCTCCGCGCGTTCCAAGAGACGCCGAACGATGACGGGGAGCTCGTTGGCCACGAGCACGAGCTCGAGGCCCACGCGTGAGCCGAGGAAGCGCTGAAACCCGGGAATGAGCTTGTACAAGAGCACAGGCGAGGGCAGGGCGGTGGCCGGCAGCGTTCCGCCCATGGCGAGGAAGATGTGCCAGCCGGCTTGGGTACGGGCCACACCGCCCGAGCGAATGACGATGTTCCAGGCCGCGCGGACCGGTGGGTCGTCAGGTGCGAGCCCGCAGGCGAGGAGGCCCGCATGGACGAGGGCTGTGGCCGTGGGCTCCATCGTCGACGACAGCGGCGCGCCGGCATAGCCGCCATCGGGCAACGCATCGGCGAGCATGCTCGCGCAATAGTCCGCGGCGCGTCCACGGGTGAGCACGCCGATGTGCGCTTCGGTGATGGCCGTGATTGCGGTGTACATCGGCCCGCCCCGGTTGTGGCCGAGGAAGCCGCCGTCGGGGAGCTGGTGCGTCAGCAAGGCCTCACGCGCCGAGGCCAGGGCGGCACGCGCTCGTTCGAGCATGTCAGCCCGCTCCCGCTGCGCCACCCAGGCGCTGATAGGCCCGAGCCGCAAAGCCGCTCGCGGGATCGAGCCCGATGACCTGCTCGAGGACGCGCGCCCCTTCGGAGTTGGGGCCCTCGTCGGTGAGCGCCATGCCCAGGAAGAACAGGGCGTTGATACGGACGAGCTCGCGGCTGCCCGGGACGTCGAAGCCAATCTCCTGATCGGAGGCGCTCTCCGTCGCCCCGACCACGATGCGGAGGTCGTCGAGCCCCGGTTCGCGAACGCCAAAGGCCAGCGGAAGGACCGTGCACAGTCGCCCACGGGTCAGGCGCGTCTCGAGGTCCTCGACGACCGTCTTCGTTGTACACCGCCGGCTGCGCTCGACGGCGCCAAGGGCGTCCTGGACGCGCGACATGGCCGACAGGAGGTCCGGCGCGCGACCCGCCTCGACTCCGAGCGTCGCTGCCGCGAGCGCCTGCACGAGCGCGTCGTCGGGCGCCAGCGTCTGCGCCAGCGCGACCCGCGCGACGGCGCCTTCGTGCTCGGTAAGGCCCAGGGCGAGACCGAGGTACGCGTTGAGCAGCGCATGGTCGCGGAAGTCTGGATGAGCGCTGGCGACCCGGAGGATCCGCACGGCCTCAGTCAATCGCCCGAGCCCGATCAGCAGCCGGCCGTAGTCGAGCAGAGGGTCGCCCGCTGGCAGCTCCGAGGAAGCCGACTTGCCGACCAATCGAGGTCCACTCAGGGCCGCCAGCGCTGGAGCCGCGAGGCGCGACTTGCGCTCGAGGGACTCCGTGAGCCGATGCCGGACGATGAACCTGGGGCTTGGCAGGTGAAGCGACTCGATCGCCAGCCGGTGAGACTCGTTCGAGACCCGCGCCAGCCGCGACACGAGGGCATCCGCGGCGACCTGGCGTGCGCTGGACAAGAGCTGGCCGACCGATGCGCGGCGCACCGTGTCCGAGGTCGCACCTGTGCCGTGTGCCGACGTCCGTCCGACGTCGGTAATCACCGCGTCGACCTCCGCGATCGCCGCCTCTCGTCCGAGATCGACGACCCGGAGCACGTCGTCGAGCCCGAAGCCGAGCCCGTGGAGCTCGACGGTCGCCTCGGCGATCCACGCGTGATGCCCGGCATACGGACCATCGGACGGGAGCGCCTCGACCCGCACGAGCGCGTCGACCAGCGCCTCCGCGATGGGGATCTCCTCCACCAGCGCCGCGCGCGAGGGTGGTCCCGGAGCCGCCTGCGCCGGATCGGGGGCGGAGCGATCGACGAGCAGCCGCTCCGTCGTGTCGACGTCGTAGTGAGCGTCCTCCACCAGCACCTGCGCGATCTCGTCGAGCGGGAGCTGGAGCTCGGCCTGCGCGCGCATGATGAATCGCACGATGCGAAGGTGGCGCTCGCCATAGCGGCCCGACGCATCCGGCGGGGGGAGCAGGCCGCGCTGGCGGTACAGTTCCACCGACTCGAGCCAGACGCCGGCTCGCTGCGCCAGATCGAGGAGCGTCAGCCCCGAGTCGCTCACGGGACGTCGGAGCCTGGCGCGGGACTGGCCCCGAGTACGGAGCCGTGGTGCGCGCCGGGTCCGAGGTCGGGTGTTTGAGCGTCGAAGTAGACGGGGACGTCGAAGTTCAGCAAGAAGAGCGTGTCGCCATCGGGTGCGAGGTCCTTGGCTGGGACGAAGGTCTCTTTGTACCGTGCCCCACTGGAGAAGCGGACCTCGTCGATCGTCCCTGCGACGAACTCCCCGGTGCCCAAGCCGCACCCGATCCACAGCGGCGCCGTGTTGCCAATGGGCGCGACGCCGGTCAGGACCTGCGGCAGGTCCGCGGTTCCATCGAGGACCCAGCGGACGACGTTGAACGCGGTGCGCGTGAGGGCGAGGTGGTGCCACGCGCCATCGGCGACGACCTTAGAGAACGTGGACGTGATGTCCCCGCCGGCGGAGCCGCCGAAGTGAATCGCCGGCTTCCCGGCGGTGTCGACCGAGAGGCTCCAATCGTGCTCGCCGACCGCGGCGGTCTCGCGGTGATCGAGCAGTCGGACGACGCTGGCAGGCTTGTCCAGTCGCAGCCAGAGCTCCAACGTGAGCTCGGCCGGTGATTCGAGGAACGTCGCGCCCGTCACCTTGATGCACGAGTCGACGCCGTTTGCTGCGAAGCTGCGCCGCAAGAGCTGGCCCTCAAGGTCGCAGGTCGCCGCGCAGCCATCCCCGCCCGTGACGTTCGCGTCGTCGCAGGTCTCACCCGCGTCGAGTGAGCCCTCACCGCAGCAGCCATCGAAGCCCGTAGGCACCGCGAGCGAGGCCGTGATGGTGCCTACGGCCGAGGCAGGGAGCACGACCGCGTTTCGCCCCTGGCCGCTCACGTCGCGCGCTCCGCTGGCCTGCGGGTTCGGCTCGTCGAACCGCCACAGCGCGACCGTGGCCTCGTCGGGTGACAGGCGCGCCGGCGGCGTAAACTGAGTCGTGTAGCGCGCGAAACGCGAGATGCGGAGCTCGTCGAGCTGACCGGCAAAGCCGTCGGCGATAGGACCGGTGCCGGTCGCCAGCCGACTGCACCCGATGGCCAAGGGGAGCGTGTTCGAGAGGCTGTTGCTGTTGACCGTCGTGACCGTGGCAAGCGGCTTGCCGTCGACCCACCACGTCTGCACGCTGAACTGGCTCGCCGAGGTGCGCGTCACGGCGACGTGGTGCCACTTGTCGTCGTTCAACGCGACGTTTTGCATGCCGAGGGTCGTATCGGCGTTGGACGTGTTGCCGTAATGGAAGCGGAACTGACCGAGCCCGCTGGGCGCCGCATACGAGATGTGCCAGTCCTCCTCCCCGGTCGTCTCCGTTTTGCGCTGATCGAGCAGTATGGCCGGCGTCTTCGAGGTGGTCTTGACCCACCACTCGATGGTGAATCCGGTGTTGGGCGTGAGGAACGCGCCCCCGCCAGCCGTGAAGCATCCTTGCGCGAGGACGACGCTGCGCGGGGGGCCGGGGCACGGGCAGCCCACCTTGAGGCCGGGCGTGCAGACGCCGGCCTGGCACAGATCACCGACCGTGCAGTCGACGCCATCGCTGCACGCGGTCCCGTCGGTGTGGACCTTGGCCTCACACGTGCCGGTGGCGACGTTGCACTCGCCCGTCGCGCACGCCGCATTGGCGGAAGAACAATCGACGGCGCCACCGACGCACTTGCCGTCAGCGCACTGGTCTCCCGTCGTGCAGGCCGACGCGTCCTGGCACGCGGTACCGTCAGGGGCCTTGGTCACCTTGCAGCCGCCGGTCGCGTCGTCGCAGGCGGCCAGCTCGCACGGACCGGCCTGAGACGCGCAGTCGAGGCCACCGCCGGCGACACACTGACCCGACTTGCACGTGTCGTTCGTCGAGCACTTCAGGCCGTCGTCGCACGGGGTGGCGTCCGGCTTCGGCGTCGTGGTGCACGTGTCATTGGTCTCGTCACAGAGCGCGTTTTGGCACGTGTTGGCCGTGCCGGCGCAGTCCTTGAGCGTCCCGGTGCAGACGCCGCTGCCTTGCGCGCACGCGTCGCCGACGGTGCAGAACAGGCCGTCGTCACACGTCTTGCCATCCGCGGCGGGGTTCGGGACGCTGATGCAGTCGCCCGTGAGCACGTTGCACCCGCCCTTGTGGCAGGCGTTCTTCGCCACGAAGTCGCAGTCCTTGGGGGTGCCGAGGCAGACGCCCCCCTGGCAGTGGTCGGCAAACGTGCAGATGGAGTTGTCGTCGCACGCGGTCGTGGCCGCCTTGGGGGTCGCGATGCACGTCCCCGAGGCCGGGACGCACTCGCCCACGTTGCAGGTGTCTCCCAGTCCCGAGCAGTCCTTGATGGTCCCTGGGGAGCAAGTGCCTCCCGAGCACAGGTCCGTCTGTGTGCATGCGTCGGCGTCGTCGCAGGACGTGCCGTCGGGCCGGGCCTTCGTCGTGCACTTTCCGCTGTCAGGCGCACACGCACCTTTCGCACAGGCGCCATCGAGGCTGGAGCAGTCGGCAGTGACGCCGGCGCAGGCACCGGTCGCACACGTGTCGTTCTGCGTGCAGAGATCTCCGTCATCGCACACGGCGCCCGGGGGAGCCGCCGTATCGCCGCAGGCGCCCGTCTTGGGATCGCACGTCGCGACGCGGCAGGTCCCGGCTGGCAAGGGGCATGTCTTCTCCTTGCCCTTGCACGCTCCGCCGGTGCATTGGTCGCCCAGGGTACAGGCCGAGCCGTCGTCGCAGGCGCCGCCATCGGGGGCCGCCGTAGAGCCACACGTCCCGGTGGCCGGATCGCAGGCCGCGACCAGACACGGATCCTCGGGCGCAGGACAGGTCTTGGCGGTCGCCTCGACGCAGACACCGCCCTTGCAGGCTGCCGTGGCGGTGCACAACGTCTTGGCCGTGCAGGCCGTCCCATCCGGTGCTGGTGCCGTGACACAGCCGCCCTTGGCTGCATCACACTGCCCGGCGAGGCAGCCCGAGTCGTCGCTCGGACAGGTCCGCGCCGTGCCCACGCAGGTTCCGGCGGTGCATCGATCGTCGCTCGTGCAGACGTCGCCGTCGTCGCACGCCGCCGGCACGGCTGTGGCCGGGTGGCTGCAGGTCCCCGTCATCGTATCGCACAGGTCGGTCGTGCACGGGTTCTTGTCGTCGCAGAGGGCGTCGCTCGTACACGACGGCGTCACCGCTCCGTCGCCGTCGCTGGCGAGGACGTCTGTGCTGGCGCCGGCATCGGGGCGCGACTTGGGGCGGAACTCGCTACACGCGCCGAGGACCGCGACGAGGAACAGCAAAGCGCTGGTCGACGCTCCACGCATCAGCTGGGGGCAGAGAGGGGTCCTCGAGGTCACGGCCGACATCGTAGCCGCGATCGCGCGGTCGTTCCAGCGGATGACCCCTGAGGGCGACGTTGGGACCCTAGCCATTCACGGGCAAGACGAAGCCGAAGGGTCGTAGGCTCTCCGCCGCCAGAGTCGCATGGCGGGCCGACTCGGTCGCGTCCAGCGCGAGCCGACCGCGCTCCAGAGTGACCAGCGCGGCCTCCCAGACCAGTCGGTCCTGGCGAGACTGCGCTTCGGCGCGATCGAGCGCGACCTCCGCGCGGCGGCGATTCCCCTCGAGCCGCGCCCGGACCGCGTCGGCGAGACTGGCGGCAGCTCTCCCGACGGGGAAGATCGCGGCATAGCGACGGAACTGCCGGGCTAGCACCTGAGCCCGTCGCACGAGCGAGGCGCGCGCCTCGCCCGTCTGGAATGCGTCGGTCGAACCGGCAGCCGCGATCACCTCGACGGGGCCGAGCAGCGCGACATAGGCCGCTGGGCTCGACGGCGGCGCGTCTTGGCGTAGCTCGAGCGCACGGTCCACCTCGCGCAGTGCGCGCTCGAGATCGCCCCGTCCGAGCGCGGCGCCCGCGAGGATCGCCACCCCGTTGGCCAGGGTCATGACGTCCTTCGACGCAGTCGTCTCCGAGACCAACTGACAGAGCTCATCGGACCCGCGCTCGGCGTCGTCGTAGCGTCCCTGTCGATACGCCATCAGGTCGCGCATCATGGCCGCGAAGCCCTCGTGGGCGCGATGATCGTGGTGCCGCGCGGAGGCGAGCGCAATCTCGAAGTCCTCCTGTGCTTCCCGTGCTTGCCCGCGGTACAGGCGGGCGACCCCGCGCAGGACGCGAAACAGCTCGTTCGTATAGCGATCGCGACAGGCCTCGGTGAGCTGGAGTCCCTCGTTGGTTGCGACGTCGAGCGCATCCCAATCGGCGTGGACGTTCGCGACATAGGCGTCCGACAGCCGAATCTGCAGGAGCGCATGCTCATCGGAGCCCGCGAGCGCCATCGCCCGCGCGCGATAGGACCGCGCGAGCTTGCGCAGCTTGGCAAATGACGCCAGCGTGTATCCGGTCGCATAGGCCGGGGCGATCTTGGTCGACGGCGGAGAACGGTCGGCCTGGTTGAGTACGGTGAGCGTGAGCCCGAAGACGCCGCCGGCGTCATTGGTGAGCGTGTACGTATACTGGAGGCGTGTCGCTGCCACGGCTGCCAACGAGGCGTTTGGGTCGGTCGCGGACCGTGACGTCGGCGCCCCGCGGCGGAACAGCCCTGCTGTCAGCTGCGCGAGCTGGCGGGTGAGCGCCTTGGTGTTGAACCAGCCCCAACGCCGCGAGGCGTGCGGTATCGCGACCCCGAGACGCGACAGCGCCCGGACGTACCAGTGCTGCGCGGCGGGGATGTCCCCGGTACCCCAGAGCGCGTCGGCGTGCGCGCACTCGAGCTCCGCCAGGGCCGCGGGCGTGTGCGTCGCCAACAACGTGCCTGAGGCACGCGCATCCAGCTCGAACACGACCCGAAACAGGTCTCGCGCGTCACGAAAGGCGCCGGCGCGCGCCGACGCCAAAGCCGTATCGACGAGATACGGGAACGCCAGGTCCTCGTGGCCCGCCTGGAGGAAGTGCTGCGCGACCGCGTGCGAGTCGACCTCGCGGCCCCCGTCCGCGCTCATGCCGACCAGTGCTCTGGCCGCCTTGTCGTGCATCGCCTGCTTCCGAGCGGGCTCGAGGGCCCGATAGGCGACCTCCCGCACCTGACCGTGGCTGAAGCGCGTCACGCCGTCGTTGTCCGAGACGAGGATCCGACGCCGTAGGAGCTCCACCGCGCCGGTGAGGAGGTCGTCCTCGTCGATGGCTCCCGTCCGAGCCACGAGGTCGAGATCGATGGGACCTCCTGTGACGCTGGCCACGTCGATGACCAGGCGCGCCTCGGCGGGGAGGCGCGCGAGGCGGTCTGCCACGACGCCTTGCAGGGACTCCGGCATCGGGTCCGTGCTGTTCCCCGCAAGGAGGTGCCACCGCCCGTCCTCGGAGCGGACGAGATCGTCGCGGTCGATGGCCGCCAGGAGGTACTCCGACACCAGAAACGGGCGGCCCGCCGCAACGCGAACGAGGCGTGCCGCGAACTCCGCTGGCAACACGTCGACGCCGAGCAGGTCGTTGGCGATGCCCAGAGACGCCGTATCGCCCACGGGTGCCAGCCGAAGCTCGGCCACCGGCAGCGGCTCCCACCGCTCGGTCGCAGACCCTGGTGTCTCGCCCGGGCCCTCGGTACGACGCGTTACCAGAAACGCCGTGCGGCCGACCGCGAGGGCACCGCTCGCGACCCGGGCCAACAGGCTACGGGTCAGCTGATCGGCCCACTGCAGGTCGTCGATGACCACGAGGAGCCCCTGCGCCTCGGCGAAGGCGCGCAGCGTCTCGGCCAGCGCGGCGAGCACCTGGTCAGCCGTGCTGAGCGGCAGGCCGTGCGCGGCGTCGCCGGCGTCGATGCCCTGCGGGTTCACCATCGAGCCATCGATGAACGCGAGGAGGCGCGACCGATCACCGAGGATGCGCTCGGCCTCGAGGGCGCCGGCCTGGGTCGCGAAGTCCGCGATCCGATGCATCAGGGGACGCAAGGCGTGCAACGGCGAGCCAGAGACGCCGGGGAGCTCGGCCGCGCCTTGGCCCAGCGCCCGGACACAGGCGCCCGCCGTGACGATGACTCCGTCGCGTTGCGCGTGCTCGGCCACCTCCGTCACGAGGCGGGTCTTGCCGATGCCGCTCTCGCCAGCGACCACCAGGACGCCGCCCTGGCCGCGGACCGCGCCGTCGACGAAGCGCCACGTGTCATCGAAGGCGGCGTCGCGTCCCACGAAGTCTGGACGGTAGAAATACGCGCGGTGACGCAGGCGCGATTGGTCCGCTGACGCGACGCCCAACGCTTCGAGCGCCCGCGCCACGTCGGAGAGGTGACCGATGCGATCGCGCGGCCGCTTCTGCAGCAGCCCGGCCACCAGCGCGTCGAGCGCCGGCGTCACGTCCGCGCGCAGCTGAGACGGCGGCGGCGGCGGCACCGACAGGTGGCGATCGAGGATGTCACGGCGGGTCCCACCGAAAAACGGCGGGACCCCGGTGAGGAGCTCGAACAGGATGCAGCCGAGGGCGTAGGCGTCGGCGCGCGCGTCGACGACCTGCCCCGAGATGAGCTCCGGGGACATGTAATTGACGGAGCCGCCCAGCATGTCGACGACGTCGATGCGATCGCGGCCCGAGGCGCTGGAGAAGTACGAGACGAGGCCGAAGTCGACCAGCGTCGGTCGATGTCCGTCGCGCAGGAAGACGTTCTCCGGCTTCAGATCACGGTGGACGAGGCCCTCGCCGTGCAGGTACTCCAAGGGCTCGCATAGCCCGTGGATGAGGCTGAGGACGCGGTCGACTTTCACGGCTCCCGGTATCGCCGGAGGGAGTGACCCCCCGCGGCCCGCGCGATCCTGGGCTCGGGCCAGGTCCTCGGCGGGCATGGACTCGGTCTCCTGCCCGAGGCCCAGGGCGGCGCCGTGCTCATCGACGAGGTCCCGCAACGTGACTCCGACGAGCAGCTCCATCGCGTACCACGGGCGACCGTCGACGACTCCGGAGTCTCGGACGCGGACGACCCCGGGATGCGAGAGCCGGCGCAGGCAATGAATCTCGCGCCGAATCGCGGCCATGCGCCCGGCGTGAGGCGCTTCGACGGTCTTGATCGCGACGAGCTCACCGCTCACGGCGTGACGACCACGAAAGACGACACCCATGCCGCCGCGACCGATCGGACCCAAGACCTCGTAAGGCCCGATGTGCGGGGGAGGCTTGAAGCGCGCGACCTGGACGGTATCGAGCCCCTGTGGCGAGGTGTGCGGACCTGCGTTCGGGGCGTCGACGTGCACCCGCTAGAGGTCCTTACCGGGCCGCGACCAGGTTGCCGGCACCTGGACTCCGCGCGTTGATGCCGCGGCGATGGCCTCCGGGTAGCCTGCGTCTACATGACGGAGCACGCCCATCGCCGGATCGTTGGTCAGCACGCGCTCGAGCCGACGGTCTGCCTCGCGTGTGCCGTCGGCCACAATCACGACCCCCGCGTGGAGGCTCAACCCCATGCCGACGCCGCCCCCGTGATGAACGGAGACCCAGCTGGCGCCGCTCACGGCGTTGACCAGAGCGTTCAGCACCGGCCAGTCCGCGATGGCGTCCGAGCCGTCCCGCATCGCCTCCGTCTCGCGATACGGCGAGGCGACCGAGCCACAGTCCAGGTGATCCCGCCCAATCACGATGGGGCCGTCCAGCTCGCCGCTCCGCACCATCGCGTTCATTCGCAGCCCCGCCAGGTGCCGCTCCCCGTAGCCGAGCCAGCAGATGCGCGCCGGAAGGCCCTGAAACTGCACACGCTCCGCGGCGAGCTCGAGCCACCGATGCAGCGCGCGGTCGTGGGGAAAGAGCGCCGCGATCGCGCGGTCCGTCTTGCGGATGTCCTCGGGGTTCCCCGACAGCGCCACCCATCGGAACGGCCCGCGACCCTCACAGAACTGCGGTCGAATGTAGGCCGGCACGAAGCCGGGGAACGCAAAGGCCTCAGCCACGCCCGCCTGCTGGGCCTGAGCGCGGAGGTTGTTGCCGTAGTCGAAGACGTGGCTGCCCGCGGCCTGAAACGCCAACATCGCGCGGACGTGCTGCGCCGCCGTCGCGTAGGCGCGTTGAAGGTAGCGGTCGGGCTCCGCGGCCCGCAGCGCGCGGGCCGCCTCCGGATCCAGGCCGGTTGGCACGTAGCCATTGAGCATGTCGTGCGCCGAGGTCTGATCGGTGACCAGGTCCGGCACGAGGCCAGCGTCGAGCACGGCGGGAAAGAACTCAGCGGCGTTGGCCACCACACCGATGGAGCACGCCTCGCGCCGCACGCTCGCCTCGCGGGCCAGCCGAATCGCGGCTGGCACATCGGGCGCGAGGACGTCGAGGTACCGCGTCTCGAGCCGTCGCCGTACGCGCTCGGGATCGACGTCGCACCCCAGGAACGTGGCGCCCGCCATCGTCGCCGCGAGCGGCTGGGCCCCGCCCATGCCGCCCAACCCAGCGGAGAGCACGAGTCGGCCGGCGAGCTCGCCGTCGAAGTGCACCTTGGCCGCGGACATGAACGTCTCGTAGGTGCCCTGGAGGATGCCTTGCGTGCCGATGTAGATCCATGACCCCGCGGTCATTTGTCCAAACATCGTCAGGCCCTTGCGCTCGAGGTCCCAGAAGGACTCCCAGGTGGCCCACTTGGGCACGAGAAGCGAGTTGGCTAGCAGAACGCGAGGCGCGTCGGCGTGGGTGCGCACGATGCCGACGGCCTTGCCCGACTGAATCAGCAGGGTCTCGTCGTCGCCCAGCACGCGCAGCGCACGCTCGATGCCGGCCAGCGCCTCGGGACTGCGCGCGGCCTTGCCCGTGCCGCCATAGACGATCAGCTTGGCCGGATCCTCGGCGACCTCCGGATGGAGGTTGTTCCGCAGCATCCGCAGCGCGGCCTCCTGAACGATCCCTTTACACTCGAGAGTCAGCGTCATCGGGTCACCTCATGGCTCCGGGAGCGCGCGCCACACGGCGACCGCCTCACGCGCGCGCTGCCAGTCGGCCGCGGGGACGCCGTGCCACTGAAAGAGGAGGTAGCCAAAGAGCCAGAAGAAGAAGACATCGAAGAACGTCTCCTGCGGGATCAGCGGACGGTAGACGAGATGCGCGAGCGGTCCGAGCAGCGCGGTGAGCGCGATGGTGACGACCACGATGACCAGGATCCAGTTGACGTAGCGTGGCCAGACGTGGCCGTGATGAGACAAGAACGGCACCCCGCCGAGGTTCATGGCGCCCATGACGACGATGAGCCCGAGCAGGAGCGACCCGGTGAGCGTGGGCCAGAGCCCAAAGAACGACGCGTTGAGCCCGCTCACCATGATGAAGGCGGTGACCGGGCGTGGCAGGCCGATCCAGAAGCCCGGCACCTTGATGGGCTTCACCGCGAGCCGCGCGCCGCGAATGGTGCCCGTGAGCGGGAGCACGAAGCCCGCGGCGGAGGCGAGCAGCTGCGCCGTGAACAGCGGTAGCTCGAGCTGGACCTGAAACCACTCGCGGTAGACGCAATAGATGACGAAGCCGGGCGCCAGGCCGTAGGTCAGGTGATCGCAGAGGTTGTCGAACTCGCCGCCGAACTGGTTGTAGGTCTTGGTCAGGCGCGCGACCACGCCGTCCATCGTGTCGAAGAGCCAGCCCACGCAGATGAGGACGCTCGCCCAGTACGGCAGTCGCTCGATCGCGCAGACGATGCTGGCCAGCCCGCACACCGCATTGCCGGCGGTGACCCAGTCCTTGGCTTTGAAGAACACCGGTGTCCCTTTCGTGCCCGGGGGCAAACGCGGCGCGCATGATAGCGCGGCTTTGCGCCGGCGCGAAAAGCGACCCGCTCATTGCCGTGCGCGTAGCTCACCCCTATCATCGGCGGGCGCGAAGCGACCGGTTCGCGTGTTGCTCAAGGTAGCCGCCGTGCTCGCCCAGAAAGGTGCTCAAAGCTCATGAACAGTGTCTTGGCTTCGCGCGCGCTCGCCGCGCTCGTTCTCGTCAGCGTCTCGCTCTCGACTGCGGCCGCGGCCGAGAAGATCGAGCTCACCGATCGCAATGTGCAGCTCTACGGAGCCGTCACGCCCGAGATCATCCCCAAAATCGTGCAGCGGGTGCTCGAGCTCGACGCCGAGAGCCACGAGCCCATCTGGCTGCTCATTGACAGCTTCGGCGGCGCCGTGGACTCGGGCTTCATCCTCATCGACACCATCCGCGGCTTGAAGAGTCCGGTCTACTGTGTCGTCACGAGTAAGGCGTACTCGATGGGGGCCATCATCGCGGCCTTCTGCAAGCGGCGCTACATCTTGCCGCACGGCACGATGATGTTCCACGAGGCGAGCTACGGCGCGCTGGGCGAGGATCCAAGCATCCGGTCGCGCATCGACTTTAACGTGAAGTACCTCGATCGCATCCACGAGGAGCTGGCCAAGATCCTCCAGATGCCGCTCAAGGAGTATCGCGCTCGCATCCGCGACGCGTGGTGGGTGCTCGCCGACGAGGCCGTCAAGGCGCACATGGTCGACGCGGTCGTCTCCGAGATCACCTACCGCAAGGTCGAAAACGAGGTCACCGAGATCAAGACGACCGTCAGCTCGAAGCGCCAGCGGGTGACGAAGGCCGCCGAAAAGTAGCCGCGCCGGCGACCAGCAGCGGCACGACCATCATCCCATTGGCGACGATCGACGCGGCGACCGCCGCAGACTCCGAGACCGCAAACGGCGCGAGGGCGACCACGTACGCCGCCTGGAGCGCTCCGACGTAGCCCGGAAATGCCGGCAGGAGCAGCGCCACGACCGAGGCGGCCACGACGACCGCGCTCGACGCAGCGGGCGCCGCGATGCCGACCGAGGCCAGGGCGCAGGCGGTGGCAGCGACCATGGTGGCCCACTGCGCGAGCGAGCCGACCACGATCGCGAGCGCCAGTCCGGGCCGTCGCAGCGCGCCGAGGCCGCGCAAGGCGTTCTCGGCGAACGCGACGAGGTGCCCCGCTGCCGTGGTCGGGAGCGGACGCACGAGCCACTGGACGACAGCCAGGGCGAACGCCGGCCAGACCGCGGCGCTGATGGCCACCACGAGCGCGCCGCCCGCGGCGAGCGAGGCGATTCGGCCCGCGGCCGTCAGCGCCGGGGACGCGAGGTGAAACGACGCGACGGACACCCCGAAGAACGCCATGACCGCGGAGACGTCGAGCACTCGCTCGAGGAGCACTGCCGACAGCACCGAGGCACGCGAGAGCGGTGGCCGGCCGCGTCGATCGGGTCCGAGCCACTGGAGGCGAATGGCCTCGCCGAGCTGCGCGGGCAGGAGCACGTTCGCCGCGCTCGAGACGACCACCACTCGCAGCGCCTCGCCTGCGGACGGCGCGTAGTCGAGCGTCAGGAGCATCCAGCGAAACCGGAGCGCCTTGGCGACGTGGAAGAGGCCATAGGCGACCACGAAGCCCGCGGCCCAGCCGGGATGGGCCGCCCGAAGCGCCGCACCGACCGTCGCGAAGTCGACGTCACGCAGGGCAAACCAGAGCGCACCGGCGCCGACGATGAGCCCGAGAGCGAGCCCCCCGAGCGTCCTGGACGCTACGCCTGACAAGCGTCGCCGAGGCCGTCCTGGTTCGAGTCCTTCTGGTCCGGGTTCCAGACCTGGTTGCAGTTGTCGATGAGATCGGGGACGCCGTCCTCATCCTGATCCGACTCGCAGGCGTCCCCGATAGTGTTGAAGTTCGAGTCCTCTTGCCCGGGGTTCGCGATCCACGAGCAGTTGTCCACCGTATTCTTGATCCCATCGCCGTCCAGGTCGTTCTCGCACGCGTCACCCGCGAGGTCGCCGTCCGCGTCCTTCTGGTCAGGGTTGGCGACGTACGGGCAGTTGTCCTTGAAGTCGCCGACCTTGTCCCCATCGAAGTCGCCCTGACAGGCATCGCCCTGCCCATCCTGGTTGGAGTCCTTCTGCTGCGCGTTCGAGACCAGGAAGCAGTTGTCACAGAAGTCGCCCATCCCGTCCTTGTCGAGGTCCCCCTGGAACTCATTGGCGATCCAGACGCAGTTGTCCTTCTTGTCGATGGCGCCGTCGCCGTCCCAGTCGCTGCACGCGTCCCCGTTCTTGTCCTGATTCCAGTCGCCCTGATCGGGGTTGTAGACGCCTGGACAGTTGTCGATCTGGTTCGGGATGCCGTCGTGGTCCATGTCCTGCTCGCACGCGTCTCCGACCTTGTTCTTGTTGGCGTCCTTCTGATCAGGGTTCTTGAGCGCGGGGCAGTTGTCGGCCTTATCGAGCACGCCGTCTCCGTCGAAGTCGCCCTCGCACGCGTCGCCGTGGCCGTCGCCGTCGGTGTCCTTCTGGTCCTTGTTGATGACGAAGGGGCAGTTGTCCACCGCGTTGTTGATCCCGTCGGCGTCGTAGTCGCCCTCGCAGGCGTCACCGGTGCCAAAGAAGTTCGAGTTCTTCTGGTCTGGGTTGGCCACCAGCGGGCAGTTGTCGCAGCCGTCGCCGATGCCGTCGCCGTCGGAGTCCGTCTGGTCCGGGTTCGGCTCCCACTGGCAGTTGTCCCACGCATCGCCCGCGCCGTCGCCGTCCTGGTCGGAGCACGCGTCGCCCGCGCCGTCGCCGTTCCAGTCGGCCTGGTCCGGGTTGAAGGTCTTGGGGCAGTTGTCGGCCTGGTCTGGCGCCCCATCGAGGTCCGAGTCCACCTCGCAGGCGTCGCCGATGCCGTTCTTGTTGAGGTCCTTCTGGTCCTTGTTGGCGATGTACGGACAATTGTCGGTCAGATCCGACGTGCCGTCCCCGTCCACGTCGTTGTCACAGGGATCACCCGCGCCGTCCTTGTCGGTGTCCGCCTGGTCCGGGTTCTTGACGTAGGGGCAGTTGTCCTTCGCATCGACGACGCCATCGCTGTCGAAGTCGTTGTCGCACGCGTCCCCTTGCCCATCGCCGTTGGTGTCCTTCTGGTCCGCGTTGCTGACGAGCAGGCAGTTGTCGCAGAAGTCGCCCAGCCCATCACCGTCCTGATCGAGCTGGGCCGGGTTGTGGAGCTTCGGGCAGTTGTCTGTCGCGTCGGCGACGCCGTCGCCGTCAAGGTCGCTGGGGAGGCCGCTGTCGTAGACGGTCTGGAGCGTGTCCGGCGCCGGTCCCGCGTCCTTGCCGAGGTCCGAGGGCAGGTCCGCTGGCGGCAGCGGCGTATCGGTCGTTGGGAGGGTGTCACTTGGCGGCAAGCCCGTATCGAGCAGCGGTGGCGTGTCGAGCGGGCTCGTCGAATCACTCGACGTGGGCGCGTCACCCGGGCTCGTCGCGTCGCCTTGGAGGACGTCGGTGCCCCCTCCGACGTAGACGCACGTCGACTGCGCGGCGTCGCAGAGGTACTTGTCGGGGCAGTCGAGATCCCGCGTGCACTTTCCGTACGAGGCGACGGGCGTCCGGCAGACGTTTCCGAGACACGCGAGCCCCTCGGCGCACTCCTTCCCCGTGATGCAGTGCGTCTCTCCGGAGGTCGCATCGTCGCACCCGAGGAAGCTCAGCAGCGCCACGAGCCCAAGAATTCGTCGTCCAGCCATGAATCTACCTCCACCGTCGCTTCGCCGAATCTGTCAGCCGAGTCTCACGAAATGGCCTGTCCAGCAAGCGGCGTGCCCGGCCGTCCTTGCGTTGCCGACATCGATTTCGGCGCAACCGGGCGATCGCCGTGCGCGCGGCGCACGCGTCGTCGTCAGAGACCTAACGCGTGGTCGGCGGTCCATGGCCCAGCGCACTCCAGAGCGCCGCATGCTCAGGCGTGTCGTCCCGGGCCAGCAGCTCTCGCAGCGCGGCGAGGCGGTGCGTCGGCTGACGTCGCGCGAGCTCCAGCGCGGCGGACGGCTGCCCAAGCGCAAGGTGCGACGCCAGTTGCAGCGCGGTGGACTCGAGCCAGGGATCGAGGGCGCCTGACAGCCCGAGGCCCGTCCCTTGACCGTGTGCGGGCGCGAAGGCGTCCAGCCCATCGACGGCCGCGGGCGAGCCGACGTCGCTCGCCAGGAGCGCGAGGGCCGCGAGCACATTGGCGTGGCGCTCCTGGGTGAAGGCAACGCGCGCGCACGCGAGCCGCGCCGCTGGGTCGTCCGGACGCTCGCCGGACCAGGCCGCGAAGCACGCCGCCGCGAGCGCCAGGGAGCCCCGCGCTTCGGCCGCGTGGCCAAGCGTCGTGAACAGGCGCGCCAGCGTCCGGCTGCTGCCGGGTCCCGCGTCGAGCGGCGAGGCCGGGACGTGGGTCATCACCTCGGGCCAGCGTCGCGTCCAGC
Organism: Pseudomonadota bacterium; assembly: GCA_005776585.1. Classification (GTDB taxonomy): domain Bacteria; phylum Myxococcota_A; class UBA9042; genus SXOX01. Next base: position 28,680 of record SXOX01000258.1, read on the forward strand.
GATACGCGCCGAGCTCCGGGGGCGGTGTCGGGGCCCCGCGTGCGCGCGCGACGCACTCGGCGGCGCCGCGAAATCCCACGGCTGTGCCCTGCTCGCGGAAATAGAACGGCAGGTCCGAGCAGGCCTCGATGAGCTGGGAGGCGCCCACGAACGCCGCCTCCAGGAAGCGGCCCTTGAGCATGTCGCGGCCGTCGCTGGGCGTAAGCACGCAGCGGGCCTTGCGCCAGAGCCCGAGCATGCGCGCGCGGGACACCGGGCCACTCGGCCAACCCTGGCCGTAGGCCGCAACGGCGATGCCCGCGTCGTCGAGGGCCGCGATGAGCGCCGCGCGCTCCGCCGTCCAGCGGCCGACCAAGACGACGTCATGCGCCGGCGCGCCGGGATCATTGTCGGCGACGCACTCCGGAGAAAGCGCCCAGCGCACCGGCAAGGCACCGGCATCGACCGTCGGTCCGGCCATGGCCGTCGTCGCCCAGACGTCGAAGCGCGCGGCCAGGTCCCGGAACCCCGCGCCCTCGCGGTCAGACCACGCCGACGCGTAGAGGGCGTCATCGAAGCCCAGGCCCACGAGCCGCGTCCCCGTCGCCCGAATGGCCGCGCACGCCGAGCCGCTCAGAAAGTCGACCGGCGGGTGCACCACGAGGACGTGCGGGCGCAGCTCCGTGACGACGTCCACGACCAGGTCGGCATAGGCGCCTGGGCCGAGCAGGTGAATGGCCTCCTGAGTGGGCAATCGATGGACGTCCCAGCCGCAGCGTGCGACGTCGGGCGACATCCAGTGGGGCAGGGCGCCGTCGGGGTCGATCGTCTCCGAGAGGAGCGCCCGACGCATCCGCGCTACTTTCGCAGCAGGGAGCGGCGCCAGACGGGGAGGTCCGCCGCGCCGACGGGGGACTTGGCGCGCGCCCGCTGGGCCTTGGCGCCGGTCGCGTCGCCCTCCAGGTCGAGCACCTCGGCGAGCGCCGCGGTGGCGATGCGTTCGTCCTTGGCCGCTTCGAGATCGCCCTTCGCGGCCGCGACCAGCCCGAGTCGGAGCGTCGCCTCACCGCGCAAGGCGACGAGCGCGGGGCCCTCGGCTTGGGACAGCTCCTTCTTGGCGAGTGCTGCGCGATCGGTCAAGACGAGCTCCAACGGCTCGCCCGCGGCGACCGGGGCTTGCGAGGGGAACTCGGCCTCCACCATGGCGAGCGCGCCGCGGCCGACCGGCTCCTCGGGCGCGAGCAGGACGCCCTTGCGCAGCTCGACGAGCGCCGCCGCGAAGTCTCCACGGATCGCCATGACAAGGCCACGCCGCGCGATCAGCACGCCGTCGTCAGGCTTCTCGCGGAGGCCGCGCTCGTAGGCGGCCATCGCGTCGACGAGGCGGCCCGCGGCGAGGTGCGCGTCTCCCCGGGCCACCGGGCTCTGCTTGCCTCCAGCCGCGATCTCGCGAATGCGTCGCAGGGCTCCGTTGATGCGCGCGAGCAGCTTCGAGTCCCCCTGCGCGGCGCGCGAGGCGATGCCCAGCGTCTGAAGCGCCTTGTCGTAGGCCTCATACCCCTCGAACGCGAGTCCCAGGCCAAAGAGGCCGTAGCGGTCGCCCTTCTCGAGCCCCAGAAAGCGCGAGTAGGCGACCGCAGCCTGCCGAAACTGACGCAGCCGCCGGAGTGTCTCCGCGAGGTTGGCCCAGGCGTGCGCGAAGTTGGGGTCCCCGCCCGTGGCCTTCTCGAACTCCGGCTGCGCCGCGGCATAGGCGCCCTGTTGAAACAGCGCCACGCCGACCTCGTTGTGCAAGATGGGATCGGCCGGTGCTTGCTCGAGTGCCTTGCGAAAGAGCTGCTCGGCTTGCGAGTAGGCCTTGCGCTCCAGCGCCTCACGTCCCTGCTCGAGGAGCGCGGCCACCGTCGGAGGGGCATCGACCGCGAGGGCGCTTCGTGGTGCTACGAAGGCCAAGAGCAGCGTCAGCAGGAGGGCAGTGCGCACGGGCGAATGCTCGCACCCGTGTGGGCGCGGGTCAACGTCCTCGAGAAACCGTCCCGCCGGAGACATCACGGCTTGGTCGGAGGCTGACGGCGCTTCTCGATCTCCTCCAGGCGCTTGCTGAGGTCCTGCTCCTTGTAGCCGCGGTCGCGTGCGCGCCCATAGGCCGTGGCCGCGAGGTCCCAGTCCTCCTTCTTGACGGCGACGTCGCCAATCAGCTTCCAGAAACCGGGACGCTCGGGGTGGCTCTCGGCCAAGACCCGATAGAACGCCAACGCGTCGTCGTAGCGGCCGAGGCGCACGAGGGCGTCGGCCAGGTATTGAGCGACCGGCTCGTTGCCCGGCTCCATGCGCAAGACGGCGCGATAGGCCTGGACCGCCTTGTCCCAGCGCTCCAGGTTGTAGTAGGCGTCGCCGAGTAGCTTGCGGTGAAACAGCGAGGGCTCGGTGTGGGCCTCGACCGACTGCACCACGGCGGCGAAGTCCCCGCGCTTGAACTGCGCGGCGATCGGGTCGGCGTCGGTGGGTGAGGCCGTGTCGAACGACGCGTCCGACGCGGCGATGCTGCTCGTATCGGGGGCCGCATCTCTCGCAGCCTCATCGGCGGCGTCCGGTGTGGCATCCGGGTTGACCTCGCTGCCGGAGTCCGCGGCGTCGATGGCTGCCGGCCCGGCGTCTGGGCTCGACCCCGCATCCGGAGCGTCGCTGCGCGGTGTCGGAGGCAGCGGCGTGATGCGTGCGCCCTCGACGGCCGAGACGAGCCATGCGGCGCCGCGCGTCGGATCGATGCCCCGCAGCCTCAGGCTGCCGAGTACGGCCTTGGCCAACGCCACGTCACCGCGGGCCATTGCGACGGCGACCCGACCGAGGGCGCCCTCGGCGCGCTCGGGAGCCGCGCGCTCCAGGGCCGTGAAGACTGCCTCCGCCGCGTCGAGCTCGCCGCGCGCCAATAGCAGCCGGCCATCGGCGCCTGCGGGGACCGGCTCCAGCGCGGCCGGCAATGGCGCCACGGGGCCCGGCGGAGGCGCCGCAGGTTCCGCTCGACACGCCAGCGTCGCGCTCGTGCAGACCGTTGCGATGAGCGCCGTGCGCAATTTCATCGGGCGAGCCTAGGCATGGACCCATGCCGGGTCAACCGCCCGCGCCGCTGTCGCTGTCGCTGGTCTTCCGAAAGCCGTCGAGTCGCGGGATTTTCGCGACGCTTCACGCTACACTCGCCCCGATGGCGCGTGGAGACGACCGACCACCAGACCGATTTGGCGACTACGTGCTCGTCCGCAAGATCGCGTCCGGCGGCATGGCCGAGATTCACCTCGCGCGCGCCCGCTCGACGCATGGCGCTGACAAGTTCGTGGCCATCAAGGCCATTCACCCGCGCTACCTCGAGGACAAGAGCTTCCACCGGATGCTCGTCGAGGAGGCGCGGCTCGCGGTTCAGCTCTCGCACAAGAACATCGGGCAGGTCTTCGATCTCGGGCAAGTCGACGGCCGCTACTTCATCGTCATGGAGTACATCGACGGCTTCGACCTGTCGCGTGCCCACGACGCCTGCCGCGAGAAGGGGACGAAGCTGCCCGCCGACGTCGCCGCGTTCATCGGCCGCGAGGTGTGCGCCGCGCTGGCTTTCGCCCACACGCGGCGCGACCGCACGGGCCGACCGCTCAACCTCATCCACCGCGACATCTCCCCGCAGAACATCCTGCTGTAGTTCAACGGCGAGGTGAAGATCATCGACTTCGGCATCGCGAAGGTCTCGACCAGCGTCCAGCAGACGCACGCGGGGATCATCAAGGGCAAGTTCTACTATATGTCCCCCGAGCAGGCGGGCGCCGGCGAGGTGGACCAGCGCACGGACTTGTTCTCCCTCGGGATCTGCCTGTGGGAGACGCTGTGTGGCCGCTCGCTGTTCCGGCGCGAGGGTGGCCCGTCCAATCCGCTCGCGATCCTCCATGAGATCCGCACGATGCCGATCCCGCGTGTCCGGGAGTTCCGGCGCGACTGCCCTCAGGCGCTCGACGACATCGTGGCTCGCGCGCTGGCTCGCGACCTGTCCCGCCGCTTCTCGTCGGCCGCCGAGATGCAGGGCGCGCTCAATCGCGCGTTGATCGAGATGGCGCCGTCGTTCTCGCATCGGCGACTCGCCGACGCGATGACGCAGCTCTATGGCAAGGCCGACGGCAAGACCGAGTCGCCACGCGATGGCGGGCGGGTGAGCCAGGCGGCGCCGGAGGTCATGACCCACAACGAGTTCCAGCCGTCCGACGCGAGCATGATCTTCGACGTGGACGGCGCCTTTCGGGCCGGCGATGGCTTCGATCCGGTGTCGGCGACGGCCATCCTGGCTGACGACGGCTCCCTCCCGGTCATTGCCCCGGTGGTTGCGGCGCGGTCTCCAGAGCCAGCCGTCCCGCGTCCTCCGAGCATGGGTCTTCAGCGCGGTCCGGCCACGCCGAGCCCCCGCTCGGCTCCGCCCGCCCGCACTCCGACCGTGGCGCCCGTGCCCGCCCGCCCCGTTGTCGCGACTGCCGACGAGGCCGATGAGACCATCTTCTTTCGCAAGGACGCGCCCGCGCCGCCGCCGCAGCGGGTGCAGACCCCCGTCCGCGCCCTCTCGACGCCGCCACGGCCCGACGCTCCGACCGCGGAGCTCCCAACCGAGGGCAACCCCAACGTCGAGACTCAGGCGCTCTCTCGAGAGGCCATCGACAGCGCCAGTCGCGCCTACCTCGGTGACGCGGCCGACGAGGCGCGCGGCCGCTTCGGGCGCGACGGTCCGGCGGAGGTGACCCCGATCCCGGAGCTGCCGCTCGCGAGCCACCCGCTCTTCCGGTGGCTGGTGCTCAGCGTCCTGGTCTTGCTCATCCTGGTGGCCACGCTCGTGCTCATGCTCGTCCGGCGCACGGCCACGAGTCCGACACCACCGGCCGCGGCTCAGCTCGTGACGACACGCACGGCGCCGGCCTGCGGCACCTCGACGGTGAAGTCGCCCACCACCACCTTGAAGTTGCCCTTCGACGTCAGCTCGATGACCTGACCGATGCGTCCGGCGAACAGGCCGGCGCCCACGCGGACGTGGTCTTTGACCTTCGGCTCCCCCGGCGTGTCGATCCACGTCTCTACTTTGGGCTCGGGCCGCCGCGGCGCCCCGCCATCCCGGGGCCGGTCATCCCGGGGTCGGTCGTCACGCCGACGCTCGTCCCGCGGCTGATGGTCGCGCGGCCGGTCATCCCGTGACTGATGGTCGCGCGGTCGGTCCCCGCGCGGTCGCTCTTGCGGGCTCCCCTGTCGCGGAGGGCCTCCCCGTGGTGGCTCGTTTCCGCGCCGCTCGCGACCGTCCGGCCGACCCGGCTCTGCGCGTCGGTCTCTGGGTGCCTCGTCGCGGCGGTCCTGCGGAGGCGCACCGCGGGCGTCACCTGGAGGACCGCGGTCGTGTGTGCCCGGATGACGCGGCCTCTCGAAGCGCGGCGGCCCACGGTCATCGCGGAACGTGGGCTCCGAGCGCGGCGCCTCGGGCGCCATGCGCACGGGCCCTGAGTACGACCAGCCCGACTGCTCGTTGGACAGCTCCGCCGCACGCTCGCGCACGCGCGACGACGGTCCCCGCGTCGGCTCGACCTCCGGACGCGCCGGCGTCGCGGCCCAGTCCGGACGATAGCTCCACGACAGCGCGGCCCGATCCGCGGGAGCCGTCGGCGGGCGCTCGGCGACGCGTGCGGGCTCGGCGGCAACGGCCGTGGAGGCCGCCAGCGCGCGCTGACCCTCCTCGGCGAGCCACGCGACCCCGCCGACGGTGTCGTTCTCCGGGCTCCACGTCACGAATGCGTGCACCGGGGCGAGCGCGACGACCAGCTGCGCCACGGTCTCGGCCAGGCCCGCTCCGGCCGCGATCGCGTCCGCGCGGCTAAAGCGTTGCCCCAACGTGAGCCACTCGGGCCCCGAGACGTCGTCCTGCCATGCGGCCCGGATGGCGTCTGCGCCCTCGGCCACACCCAGCGAGTGGGGCAGGGCGGCGAGGATCTCGAGGAAGCGCTCCGGCTCCGCCGCGACGCGCCGCGCGGCGTTCTTCCGGTCGAGGTGCGCATGCCCGTGGCACTGAAAGCCCACCTCGACGCCCTCGAAGTCCACGCGGATCGCCAGCCACGCCTCGCCGTGGGTGAGCAGCGGATCCTCGAGGAGCTCCGCGATCGACTTCTCTCGCTCCATGAGCGGCTTCGCCAGCCGACGCGCGGCCTCCGGGCGCCCGAACAGCGCCCACTGCGCCTCGACCGACTTGCGGTTGAACAGCGTCGGGTGGTCCTGGGTGAGCAGGAGCCCGAACGATCGCCCCAGCGCGTGCGCGACGACCCCTGCGAGGGCCTCGACCTGCTCACGTGCGCGCATGCGCTCCAAGTTGAAGCGCCCCGAGGTCCACTTGCTGGGCTCGTATGCGTCGAAGTGTCGTGGCTCGATTCCGGTAAACGCAAGGCTCAATCGGGGCGCCTCCTTCGAACGCGCCATTCTGGCCGGAATTCAAGGGCGGTCAAGGGCGGGTCCGAGGCGCACGGGCCGCACCGTCGCCTCCCGCCAGGCTTGGCCGCGCGGCGCGTTCGAGGGCGTCGTGCCACGTTCGAAGGACTGAAAGGCTGTACCTCATGCAACACTATTGTCGGGTCGTCGTTTCAAGCATGTTGGCAATAAATAATAAAATTCTTGCGCGGCCAAAAAAGCGCAGTCGTCACAACATCTTGTGGTTCAGGGGCAACAGGGACACAACAGGTGGGATGATGAAGTTGTTGACCGGCCATATATGGGCACCCCATGATGGGCGGGCTCGACGGGGTCGCGTGGCGAGGCAAGGCGTCTGGTCACGGGTGACGCGTGGTGGGTCGGAAGGGCTTCCCGCGCCGCGGAGCGGTGTCTTCTGGGCACCTGATGACGACCCGGAGAGCAGGCGCGAGGACCGCGCCGACAACGAACATTCGGATGGCGCAGCACTCGAAGCGCGCCTCCGTGACGCGGCAGTGTTGAGAACGGAAGAGCAAGCGAAAGGCAGAACCGGTCATGCGTATCGAACGTCGTTATACCCGAGCAGGGGAGAGCCCGTACAAGGACATCCCGTTCACCAGTCGGACGTCCAAGATCTCGAACCCGGACGGCTCGGTCGTCTTCGAGCAGACGGACATCCAGGTCCCCTCGGCGTGGAGCCAGGTCGCCGTCGACATCCTCGCCCAGAAGTACTTCCGGAAGGCAGGCGTGCCGATTCGGATGCGCCCCATCGCCGAGGACAGCGTCCCCGAGTGGCTCCAGCGCTGCGAGCCGGACGACGAGTCGATGCTGGACGCCCGCGGCGTCGCGGACGCCAAGAAGGCCATGGGCGGCGAGACCGACGCACGTCAGGTCTTTCATCGCCTCGCGGGCACGTGGACCTACTGGGGGTTCAAGCACGGCTACTTCACCTCGGAGGCCGACGCGCGCACCTTCTACGATGAGCTCGTGGCTCGTACGAGGCGTTCAGGAGGAGCGTCT
>SXOX01000259.1 GCA_005776585.1 Pseudomonadota bacterium
CGAGGAAGCCGTAGACTTGGCCGCGCGTGACGGAGAGGCTGATGCGCTCGACCGCCGTCACCCGGCGAAACACCTGGCTTGGGCGCAGCTCCAACAGGCGCTCCAGCTCCACGAGCTGAAAGCGCTTGGCGACGTCTTCGATGTGCAGGACTGAGTCGATGACCTTGCCCTCCCCCAGGAGCCACGAGCGCACGATGGTAGGCAAGGTGACGGTCGCTGGCAACTCGCGCTGCCGTCGAGTGCGCGACCGCGAGCGGGGGCTATTTGCAGTCACCGACGGGGAAGGCCGTCGCCTCGCAGACGATGCAGCTCAAGGTCGAGGTCGAATCGAGCGAGACCCACGTGCCACCGGCAGTCATGGCCCCGTGCGCTCCGGCGGTGACGGGCGGCGTCGTGCCCCCGTCCCAGTTCACGTAGCTCATGGCCTTGCCGTCGGTCCACGCCCAGCCGGTCCCCGACGTGGCCATCCCCATCCACGCGCCGCCGGTCCCGCACGCGCTCGCGCGCAGCTGCTCGATGAACGTGTTCTGCGCGGTCGAGAACACCGAAGCGACGCGGACCTGCCCAGGCTGCCCTGGGCAGTTGTCCCCGTCGGGCGCGCCGCCCAACACGATGGACGCGTACGACAAGGGCGCGGAGGTCTTGTGCGCCCGCAGGCACCGGCCGTCGATTTGGCTGTACTCCTTCATACAGTAGCGGCACTGCAGCGGGGTGCACACCTTGGGCGTTCCCGAGCAGACGCCGTCGAGGCAGGCGTCCGCTTCGACGCAGGGGTCCACATGGACGCACGCCGTGCCCGACAGCTTCGTCGAGACGCACCCGGCGTCGCCGCTGCAGACGTCCGACGTGCAGACGTTGCCGTCGTCGCACTTGGAGTCGACCGGCGCGTGCTTACAGCCTGACGCCGGGTCGCAAGTGTCGGTCGTGCATTCAAAGGTGTCGCCGCAGTCCTTGGTCACCCCAGCGCACTGCTTGCTGTCGTTGCAGGTGTCGAGCTCGGTGCACTTGTCGCCGTCGTCGCACGATTCGCCCCCGGTGCTCGCCGTGAACGCGCACCCCAGCGCGTCGTCGCAGCTGTCGGAGGTGCAGGTGTTGCTGTCGTTGCACGTCTTCCCCTTGCCGAGACACGTGCCGCCCGTGCAGGTGTCGTTCTCCGTGCACTTGCTGCCGTCGTCGCACGAGAGCTGGTTGGGCGTGTTCGTGCAGCCACCAGGGTTGGAGCAGTCGTCCGTAGTGCACTTCTTTCCGTCGTCACAGGTATCGAGAACGCCCTCGCACTGCGTGCCGTTGCACTGGTCCCCCTTCGTACAGACGTTGCCATCGGTGCACCCCACGCCGGTCCCCACCGCGGTGTACTTGCAGCCCGTCAGCGGATCGCAGCCGTCGGTCGTGCAGTCGTTCTGGTCGTTGCAGGGGATCTTGGTCTCCGAGGTACACTCGCCGGCGTCGCACGTGCCCCCAGTCACGCACTTGTCCGTCTGACAGGCGGTGCCCTTGGTGTTGGTCCACGCCTTCGGGTTGCTGGGCGCGCAGACCTGGCAGGGCTTGTCCTTGCGCACGTCTCCGGCCTTGTAGCAGAAGCCGTCAATCCAACAGCGATCCGCAGTGACCATGATGACACACGCCCCCTCCACGCACGCCGGAGCGATGCACTCGGCGTCGGGCGCCGTGCACGTCGTCACCTTGGGCGACGGGCAACCTTCCGGCGACTCGACGCAGGTGCTGAGGTCAACGTTGTCCACGCACTTCTTCTCGCCGGGCGTGCAGCTCCCCGGGCACACGTCGGCTGGGGCGACCTCCGGTGCGTCCGTGGCGTCCTCGATGTCCGAGAGGACCACGGCACCATCGTCGCTCGGGACCGCGATGTCGACGACGTCGGCCACGTCGGGCGCCTGTGGCGCGTCCAGCGCGAGCTCGGGCGCGGGCACGTCGGCCCCGGGACCCGGGGTGCCGCTGTCCTTGAGGTCGCTGTTCGCGGTGTCGGTCGGCTCGGTCGTCTCACCGGACGGGACGTCGAAGAGCATGAGCGTCTGATCGGGCGGCAGACAGACTTTGAGGTCTCCGCCGACGGACTTGCACACGGTCCCGCGCGCGCAGTCGCTGTTCACCTCGCAGACGAAGCGCTTGGAGTCGAGCTCGAGGTCATAGCAGCCCATGAGCGACATCGCGAACGCCCACCAGAGGCCCCATCGCATCGCGGCCCGCATCTAGAACCGTCCTTCGACGAGAAACCCCGAGGCCGACGGCACCACCGTCACGCCGACGGCCCCGCGCGTCGTCCGGCGTGCATCCACGATGGCCCAGATGGCCGCGCCCGCGCCCGTCGCAAGACCGACCGAGAGGAGCGCGATTCCCGCGCCGCGCCGGCGGTTGATGATCGACTCCTCGTCCTCCGCGCTCGAGAAGCTCGTGCCCTGGACCAGCCCGAGGGCGTTGGCGGACAGGCGCTCTTCCAGTGCGTCCCTTTCGTTGGCGGCATCGACCACGAGCCAGGTCCCGATGCCCGCGAGGACGAGGCCGATGGCGCCAACGCCGATCTTCCACCCGAGGTTCCGGTTCGGGTCGGGATCCCATGCGGGGTCAATCACCGGCAGGAGCGACGCCAGGACGGCGGTCCCGCGCGCGTTCAGGGTGACCTTGGTCGGCACGCTGGGCTTGCCGCCGCGCACGACGGAGAGCGTGTGGGCTCCCGGGGTCAGGTGCACCTGCGCGAGGGACCGCACATCGGCGCGGATCCGATAGCCGTCGACGTGAAGCTCGTCCGCCGTGGCGCCGGCCAGGTCGAGCACGGCGCTCTCGGCCGGGTCCAGAGACTCGTAGACGCGAAAGCGGAGTCCAGCGGGCAGCGTCGTGGCCCTCAGGACGATGGCCGAGCCCTTCATGATGGTGTACTCAAAAAAACGGACACCCGGTGGCACCTCGATCTCCGTGTCCTTGGCGAGGGTCCGCACTTCGCCATCGATGCGCACGGCCTCGGCCGCGGCCTCCACGATGACCCACGCGGAGCCGAGTCGGTACTTGAGCGCGCCCGCCCGCGCGGCGTCCAGGGCGCGGAGGTCCGTCGGCGCGTTCGCGTCGTTGGCCACGCGCTCGAAGGCCCCGTGCGCGTCCGCGTACCGCCCGAGCTCCTCCAACGTGCGCCCGATGTTGTTCAGCAGCTGTGGAGACGGCCGAAGCGCGTAGGCGCGGTGCAGGAAGTCCAGCGCAGCGGACCAGTCCTCGCGGCTGCGCGCCCCGCTCGCCAGCTCCAGCAAGGCCTCGTAGGTGGGCGGAGGGGTCGCTGGCGGTGGCTCGCCATGTGCCGTCTGGACGCCTACGAGGCTGCCCCAGATCACGGCGATGTGGACGGCGAGACGGAACGATGCAGGGCGTGGTATCGACATGCGAGCGGGCAGCTTGCCAGACTGGCACCCACGCCTCAAGGTGGGCATAATCGGCGCCGGGGTACATGACGCTGTTCGCGCCGCTCGCCGGTGGTGCAGCACGGATGGCATCGCGAGACGCGTGAGCAACGACGAAGAAAGCACGCAGGGCGCCGAGACGCCGACGGACGAGCGGTACTGCCCGCTGTGTCAGCTGCGCACGGACGCGACGATCTGCCCGACTGACCGGGTCCCGACCGTCGCGGTCCACCACGTACGCCTCTGGACGCCGTTTCCGCCAGGCTCCACGGTCGCCGGGCGCTACCGCATCGAGCGGCTGCTGGGCGAGGGCGGCATGGGCGCCGTCATGCTGGCCAACCAGATTGGCATGAACCGTCAGGTCGCCATCAAGACGTTGGCCCGCCACTTCGCGAGCGATCCCGATGGCGTCGCCCGCTTCTATCAGGAGGCGCGTGCGGCCAGCCAGATCGAGCATCCGAACGTCGTCCGTGTCTTCGACTTCGGCGTCGACGAGGCGACCGGCACTCCGTTCCTCGTCATGGAGTACCTCCGCGGCGAGCCCTTGACCGCCATCCTCCACCGCGAGCGTCGGCTGACCGAGCGCCGCGCCTGCGGGATGCTCGCGCAAGTGGCCAAGGCGCTCATCGAGGCGCACGACAAAGGCATCGTCCACCGCGATCTCAAGCCGGAGAACGTGTTCGTGCAGCGCCTCGCCGACGGTGAGGAGTTCGTCAAGGTGCTGGACTTCGGCATCGCCAAGCTGGCCAGCGCTGGAAGTCGTCCGCGGATCACGCGCACGGGGAACGCGGTCGGGACCCCGGCGTACATGAGCCCCGAGCAGATTCAGGGTCACGACGTCGACTTTACCAGTGATCTCTATTCTCTCGGGTGCATCCTTCACCACCTGCTCGCCGGCCGTGAGCCGTTCACCGCGGAGGACGCGTCGGGCGTCTTCGTCGGCCACCTGCTCAAGCCCGCTCCGCCGCTGCCGGAGGCGCTCGCCGATGGCGCCCGTCCAAGCCCCGGGCTCATGGAGCTGTCGCGGACTCTGCTCGCCAAGACGCCGGCGCAGCGCCCCAAGTCCACGACCGAGGTCGCGCGCGCGCTCTATTCGCTGGCGGGTGTCGCGCCGCAGGGCACGGCCCTCTTCGTACAGCCGCCGGTTGCGCGTCAACGAGACGCCGAAGAGGACGCGATCCTGGCGTCGGAGGCGACCTCGGACGTCCTGATCGCGTATCCCCTCGATGCCGATGACCAGGTCCGACTCGGGTTGTCGACGCCCAAGGCTGCGCTCGATGAGCGCACCGGCCTTGCTCCGACGCTCGATTTTCGTTCGCCGCCGTCCATGCCCGAGCCGCTGGGGTCCTCGGAGCCCGCGCTGCCTCCCACACCGCCTCAGACGACGAGCGCGCTGGCCGCGGGCGTGCTCCCCAAGCGCAGCCGCGCGGTCTGGCTCGTTGGGGTGCCGGTCGCCGTGGCGGTCGCCGCGAGCGTCATCTGGGCGACCAATCGGGAATCGCCACCTGCGGTCTCAACGGCTTCCGCTCCTGCGCCCGCCCCGGCATTGCTCCGCGCCGACACGCCACCGGTCGCGCCGGCCCCGCCCGCGGGTCGCCCGGTAGTCGCCGCACCTGTCGTGTCCTTTCCGCGACGTGAGCCGTGGGAAGAGGCGCACGCGGAGCCGCGGACGGCCGCGGTCGAAGCCGTCGCGGTCGTCCGACCGCCCGTCGCTCCCATCGAGCCGCCCGCGCCCGGGCCGCCGGGCTCCGACGCCGCAGCCCTCGCGAGCAAGCGCCCGAAGCCGAAGCGCCCCGATGTGCCCGAGGCCGCGCCGAAGCCGCGCCCGTCCACCGGACCCGCGAGCCCCGGCATCGACCTCTGGTAGCTCTACATCAGCTCCATCGGATCGACGTCGAAGCTCGTGCGCACGGAGCCGACTAGGTCCGCCATGGTCAGCTCGAGCTCGCTCAGCACCCGGTGCAGCGCCGCACGATCGGGCCCGCGCAGCAGGACCTGATACCGCGTGCGGCCCGCGATCCGCTCGATGGGCGCCAGGGCCGGGCCAATCACATCGACGCGCCCGGTGCCGGCCTGTGCCAGCGCGCGAACGCGGCGCGCGAGTCGACCTGCGGCGTCGCGCACGGCGTTGGGGTCCTCGTCATCGAGGCGCGCCAACACGAGATGCGTCACGGGAGGGAAGCCGCGCAGGCGCCGTCGGCGTGACTCCTCGCCCAAGAAGCGGTCGACGTCGTGGTCCACCGCGCACTTCAGCGCGTAGTGGTCGGGGTCCCACGTTTGAAACAAGACGCGTCCGGGCCGGTCGTGGCGCCCGGCGCGCCCGGCCACCTGCGTCAGGAGCTGAAACGTGCGCTCGGCGGCGCGGAAGTCCGGCAGTCGCAGGAGCTGCTCGGCCAAGAGGACGCCGACGAGGGTCACCATCGGGAAGTCGTGGCCCTTCGCGACCATCTGGGTGCCGACGAGGACGTCGATCCGGCCCTCGCGAAACCGCTCCAGTAACGCCTCGAGCTTCGAGCCGCTCGTGGTGTCGCGGTCCATGCGATCCACCCGCGCCTCGGGCAGGACCTCGCGCAGCACGGACTCGACCTGCTCGGTCCCGGTGCCGTCGATGCCGAGCTCGCCGTCGCCACAGTCCGGGCACTTTCCCGGGACGGCGCGCTGGTGGCCGCAGTAGTGGCAGGCCAAACGGCGATCGCGCTTGTGGAACGTGAGCGCGACCGAGCATGCGGGGCACTGCGGGACGTGCTCGCACTTGGTGCACGTCAGGCACGCCGACCAGCCGCGTCGATTCAGGAACAGAATCGCCTGCTCGCCGCGCTTTACGGTGTCTCTGAGCGCGTCGATGAGCGGCGGTGAGAGCAGGCCCTCGCGCCTCACCGGAGGCGTATCGCGCAGATCGACGATCTCGACCTCCGGGAGCGGCCGGGCGCCGACGCGCTCGGTCAGCCGGAGGTGGACGAGGCGCCCGCGCTCGACGTTGGCGACGGACTCCATCGACGGCGTGGCCGACCCGAGCACGATGGGGCAGCGTGCGTCTTGCGCGCGCTTCAGCGCCAGATCGCGGCCATGGTAGCGCGGAGCGTCCGCCTGCTTGAAGGACGGATCGTGCTCCTCGTCGACCACGATGAGGCCGAGTCGGCCCTCGGGGAACGGTGCAAAGAGTGCGGAGCGGGCACCGACGACGACCGGGCAGTCCCCCCGCCGGATGCGCTCCCACTGGTCGAGGCGCTGTCCGTCCGCCAGGCCCGAGTGGAGCACGGCGACGCGGTCTCCGAAGCGTGCGCGAAAGCGGCCGGCGAGCTGCGGCGTCAGCGCGATCTCGGGGACCAGCACGAGCCCCATGCGGCCGAGCGCGAGTGTGTGCGCGATGGCGTGCAGATAGACCTCGGTCGTGCCGCTGCCCGTGACGCCCTGCAGCAAGAAGGCGCAGTAGCGGCCGAGTGCGACCGCGTCTGCGAGCTGCGTGACCGCGCGCTGCTGCTCGAGCGTCAGCGCCGGCGGCGTGTCTTGACGCGGAGGTGCCGTCCACGGATCGCGATAGACCTGCACGCGCTCGACCCGCGCGAGCCCGAGCTCGACCAGGCGCTTCACCGCGCCGGCGGCTCCGGGGATGCGCCCCTCGAGCGCGCGGGACTCGAGGGGACCCTCGGCCTCGAGCAGCGCCAGCAGCAGCGCCGGGCCCTGTCCGGGCCGCAATGGAGCACCGAGCGCGCCCTCGGTGCGGGTGACGACATTGAGGTACTTGGCTCCGATGCGCGCCCGCTCGAGCTCATAACGGAGGACGAGCAGGCCGTCTGTGGCGCGGCGAAGGAGGGTCGCCGTGGTCGCCCTCAGCGCCTTGACGGGGACGGGACCCTCTCGGAGTCGCTTGAGCACGGGGTCGCCGTCGGCTCGGGTCCGCCCGAGGTCGGTCAGCTCCGCGACGCGCGCCTCGGTGACGTTGAGGCCCGCGGGGAGGCCGGTTCGGATCACGTCGCCGAGCGGCGCGCGATAGTAGCTCGCCACGAAGCGAAAGAGCGCCAGGAGGCCCGGCTCGAAGAGCGGTGTGCCATCGAGGACGTCCGAGATGGGCTTCAAGGCGAGCTCCAGCGCGTCGGCTTCGTCGTCAGGCCGGACGTCGACGACGTAGCCGGTCGTCCGTCGCCCGCTCTGGCCGAGCGGAACGAGGACACGGCGCCCGACCTCGACTGCGTCCGTCAGCTCCGCGGGGATCGCGTAAAACAGCGTCCGGGGTGGACCCCGCGGGATCGCGACGACGGCGACGGCCACGACGAGGGCGCCCGGTGGCCTCAGCGCACCGGGACGAGCCGGCGAAAGTCCGCGTGGATCGCCACCTCGCCGAGGTGCAGGCGCAGCGTCCCCGGGAAGCGCCCTTCGGTGCCGGGATGATCGTGGGCGCCGACCGACAGGTCCGTGCTGTCGTCTTGCGTGGCCCCCGCGGACGGCGCGAGCAGGATGCGCACCGGTGCCCCCGTGTCTCGGTCGAACCACACCTGTGAGCGGCCGGTCTGCATCGGCGCGGCACCGAGGATGACCACGACGCGCCGATCGAGGTGATAGAACGCGGTGATCGCGACGTCGATGCCGCGCGAGGTCATGGCGTCCTTGCCCTCGCCCCGGAGCAGGGCCGTGTAGAGCGAGACAGCGCGGGAGTCGGCAAAGGAGGACTCCGGGCTCGCGAAGGCGCGCGCGTCGGTGAGCGTGGCCTGCGTCTCGCGGGTCTTGCCGCGTTCGATGATGCGGAGGGCATACTCGACCTGCGCCCGGGGCAGCGCGCGATGCCACGTCGCCAGGCGCTCGAGCACGATCTCAGCGGAGGGGGGCCGCGCATCGACGGGAGCCGCGCAAAGAGCCGCGACGAGAGCGATTACAGTCAAGACCGGACGCACCCCGCGACCCTAGCAGCAATTTCTAGAGGTCGACACCCACCCTCGCGGCGAAGTTCTGGGTCGCGTAGAGACGACCGCCCTTGCGGACGACGCCCACGCCGAGGAAGCGGTACTCGGTGGCCATGACGTTTCGGCGATGACCGGGGCTGTCCATCCACATCTGGACGAAGCCTGTCGCCGCCTGCGGGAGCGCGAAGCCCGCCGCTGCGATGTTCTCGCCAGCGGCGCCGAAGTCCGACAGCCCGCCGCGCTTGAGGCGATCGGTGAGCGTGCGGTTGTCCGGCGTCGGGGACTCGTGCGAGAAGAAGTCCAGGGTCGCCATCTCGTGAGAGTGCCGCAGGGCGACGGCCGCGAGCGTGGCGCTCCACAGCAGCGGCGCCAGGCCCTCGCGCTCTCGCTCGACGTTGACGAGCCGCAGGATCTCGCGCTCGACGGCCTCGATGAGGACGTCGTCAGTGGCTTCTGGTGGTAGCGGCTCTGGCTCGGCCGCGTCGTCGTACTCCGCAGTGGGCGGCGGAGGCGTGACGGGGCACGGAGGCGCGGGCGCAGGGCCCCGGTCGACGGGCGGACGGGCGTTGCGCGCCATCGGAGGCGTGGGCCACACCCGGACGAGCCGCGGGTGGCGGCGCACGGCCCACGGGCGACGCAGTGGATAGCCCCAGCGGTCCAGAGGCACCGGGCGGTACGTGCCCTGCTGTTGAGGAGGCGGCCATCCTTCCGAGTTCTCGGGCGGATGCGCTGCGGCAAGCGCCGGGACCAGTGCGGCGGTTAGCACGGTGAGGACGACAAAAGCGACGACGGCGAGGCGGGGGCGCATGGCCGACTGACGGTCGGAGCGCGCGGGCTATTCACTCAGCGTGAGGTTCCAGCCTGCCGCGTCGGGGTCGGTCGAGGTCGGCGAGCCCGTCACGGCGACCAGCGTCCGCCCGACGAGGCCAAGCACCGTGCCCTTGCGCGGCGACGGGAGCGGCGGCAGCGATTCACTGAACGTGTTGCTGAGGCCCAGTAGCGCCACGCTGGCCGTTGGCTTGACGCCAAAGGTCGAGCCACCCGCGACGACGACGCCGAACCCGGGCACGGCCACCACCGAAGCGGCGATCTCCGACCGCGGGACGGGCAGGGCAGGCAACGCGGTCCACGTGCCGGACTGGGGATCGAAGGCGTGCGCGTCCCCCACGTGGCCCTGCTCCTCATCCCAGCCGTGGCGGCCTCCCAGAATGATGATGCGACCCCCCGCGACCGCGCCGCCGAGGTGGTTGCGCGGGTTGGGCAGCGCCGGCGCCGTGCTCCAGCTCCCGGTGTTGGCCATCAGCTCGGCGAGTGGCAGCGTCCAGTGGGCTCCTGTGTCCGTGCTTGCGTCGGGTGCCAGCCCGCCGATAGCGTGCAAGATGCCGTCGAGCAGCACGAGCACCAGGGCCGACTGCCCCTGCGGCAGGCTGGGGCCGGGGAGCCACTGGTTCTTGGGCCGGTCGTAGCGCCACGTGTGCGGCTTGGACTGGCTCGGGAAGCCCGACAGGCCGCCGACGATGACGAGGCCATCGGTCAGCGTGGCCACCCCGCCGTGGGTCTCGGGCCCGAGCAGCGGCGCGGCCGTGCTCCACGTGCGCGCGATGGGGTCATAAAGGTCGACACGTGGGGTGACGCTGAGGTCCGCCGTGATGAAGCCGCCCATGACATAGACGGCGCCGTCGAGGACCGCGCCCATGGCCTCGAAGCGCGCGACCGGGCAGGGCGGGATGGCGGCCCACCCGAGCGCTGCGGGCGCGTCCGCCGTCTGGGCGTCGATGTCGGTGCCTGCGCTCGTGTAGCTGCTGGTGTCGGTCGCTGTATCGGCGACGTCCGCGACGTCGGCGGGGGCGTCGAGGCAGAGGCACGTGGCGTCGCACCTCGCGAGCAGCGACGCGGAGGCGAGTGCGATTGCGGAGATGGCGGCCCTCGTCCTCATGGGTCGTGCGGGAGGCTGGAGCGCGGTGGGCGCAGGAACTCAAACGGCGTGTGCGCCAGGAAGTTCGACACCCGCGAGGTGTAGATGTCGGCGTAGCGTTCGACCTGGCGCGCGAGGTGGCTCTTGTCGTTGCCCGCGCGCAGGAGCAGGCCCCAGCGGGCGTTGAGTAGCTCCCCGGCCTCGCGCGCAAATGGCCCGATGCGCTCGTCGAGCTGCACGATGGCCTCACGGACGCGCGCCAGCTCCCGCTCCAGGCCGTCACGCTCCCCGCGCGAGGCCCCCGCTTGTTGACGTCGTAGTAGCCCGAGTCGCTGCGTCGACAGGTCGTGCTCGAGCGACTCCTTTTCCGCCATCAACGTCGAGAGCTCGCGCGCCTTGTCTGCAAACGCGTCCTCCGCCTGGACCTCGAGCTCCAGCTCGCGGAGTACGAGCGCGGTACGCCAGCGCATGACACTTTTGGTGACATTGACGTCGGTAAAGATGTGATCGCCGACGTAGAGGATCTCCGCACCGGACAGGCCGAGGTGTGTTTCGACGGTCGCGGCGTCGCCTCCCAAGTAGACTCCGCCGTCGCGCAGAGGACCAACGACCGGCCGTAGCAGCCCGTCGTCGCTGACCACCTCGAAGACCGGGTTCTTCGACGAGAAGAAGTTGGGCTTGCGCGCTCCGACGATGACGAGATCGAACAGGTCGCGCCACGATCGCCCGGCCGGCATGAAGCGGTCGAAGGCAAACGACATCATCGCCGCGCTGTAGTGCCACTCGCTGTTGGTGATGAGCACGAGTCGCTTGCCGGCGTTCTTTTGGTCAAACAGCGTCTGAGGAAGCTCGGGGTCGAGGTCCACGTACGTGTCCGGGCTCGCGATGATCTCCGCCTTGAGATGCCCCTCGGCGTGCGCCTCGTCGAGCAGCTTCTTCACGAGGTGATAGAGGTCGAGGTAGCTCTTGACGCTCGCGGCACCCAGGCGCCCGTGATCGAGCGCGTCGACCAAACCGGCGTAGAGACAGCCCTCCGACAGTGAGTACAGCGTGTTTAGGAATACCCAGCGCGGCTCCCGCAGGTCGACCGTTACCCGACCGTAGACCTGTCGCTGCTCCTCGAAGTCCAGCATGCGCGTGCCATGCGCGGCCCGCTTGACGTAGCCGAAGCGGTCGGCCTTGACGATGTTGCCGAGCTGCATGTCGAAGATGAGGCCGCGAATGACCCACTCCGGGTCGAAGACGAGGCCCTCGATGGGGAGCCCCGCGAGCGCGAGCTTCTCGGTGAGGTACTCGAACGCGCGCCGCTCCCAGCGGTCCACGTAGTAGTGGATGAGCGTGTAGTCCATGTCGTAGCCGATGGCGCGGATGCCCCGCAGGTTCAGCGTGCGGTTGGCGAACAGACGACGATGGCGTGGAATGGCGGGCGCGGTCGGCATGGCGGACTCCTACACAGGACGCGGGCGGTTCGCAAGGCGCAAGGAGCGTGTTGCGTTGACATGCGAGAGGCTCACCGGTAGTCATCGCGCGTGGATAAGGACACCCTCCTCAAGGCGCTGCTCACGCTCGTGCCCATGATCATGAGCCTCACGGTGCACGAATGGGCACATGCGATGACCGCCTATCGCCTGGGCGACGACACCGCCGCGCGTCAAGGTCGCCTCACGCTCAACCCGCTCGTGCACATCGATCCCATCGGCACCATTCTGCTGCCGCTCGTCTTCGCCCTGTCGGGCACCGGCTTCTCGTTCGGCTGGGCGCGGCCCGTGCCCGTCAACCCCGCCCGATTTCGCCGCGACGTGCGCATGAAGACGGGCCTCTGGCTCACCGCGCTGGCTGGCCCGGCGTCCAACCTCGTGCTGGCAACGCTCATGGCCATCATCTTCAAGGTCATCTCCATGCAAGGCATGCCCGACGCCGCCCTCGCCGAGTTGGTGCTCATCCTGCTCTTCATGAACGTTGCGCTCGCGGTCTTCAACATGCTGCCGGTGCCGCCTCTCGACGGCAGCCGCGTCGTGCTGGGGCTCCTGCCCGATCGCGCCGAGCGGGGGGTCACCGGCTTCCTCGAGCAGTACCCGTTCGTCATCATCATCGCCTTCTTCGCGCTCATCCGCTTTGGCGGTGAGCTCATCCAGTGGCCCGTCATCCAGGTCGCCCGCGGGCTCCTCTGGGTCACTGGCAACGGAGCCTGAGCCATGCCGCGTCCCCCCAAGACGCCGGCGACCCCGGGTCGTCCTCCGCGCTCGCGAGCGCCTGCCTCCGCGCCACGTCCTCCCCGTCGCCGTCGTGGCGCGCCGGCCGTGTCGACCACGGCCAAGCCCGGCGAGATTCGGCTCCAGAAGTTCCTCTCCGGAGCGGGCATCGCTTCGCGGCGTCAGGCCGAGACGCTCATCACCGCCGGTCGCGTCTCCATCAACGGCAAGGCCGCGACCGAGCTCGGCGTTCGGGTGGACCCCAAGAACGATCGCGTGACCGTCGACGGCGAGCCCGTGCGGCTTCCGGCCGAGCCCATGGTCGTGCTGATGAACAAGCCGCGCGAGATGGTGTGCACCGAGAGCGATCCCGAGGGACGCGCCCGTATCCACGAGCTGCTGCCCAAGGGTCTGCCGCGTCTGTTCACCATCGGCCGGCTGGACTACCACACCGAGGGCGTGCTCCTGCTCACGACCGATGGCGACCTCGCCCGCGCACTCACCTCACCGGACGTGTCCGTGCCGCGCGTGTATCACGTCAAGCTCAATGGCCCGCCGGATCCGCGGCTCACAGAGCGCTTCTCGCGCGGCGTGCGCCTGGCGGACGGGACGCGCTTTCGGCCGTCCGACATCGAGGTCCTGAGCGAGACGCGCACCAACACGTGGTACGAGATCGTGCTGACTGAGGGCAAGAACCGGCAGATTCACCGGATGTGCGAGGCCAGCGGCAAGCGCGTGCTCAAACTCAAGCGGATGTCGTATGGCCCGATTCGGCTCGACGATCTGCCGACCGGCGCGTCGCGCCCGCTGTCCAAGGCCGAGATCGCCAGCCTCCGTGAGGCGGCAGGGCAGGTCGGTCCGGGCTCGACGGCGGGGCTCATCGACGAGATCGAGTAGCTATGGCTGCGACTCTTCCTTCAGCCGCGGCGTCGTCACGTGCTCCGGGTACCGCCCCGCCTTGTCCGCATAGAAGGCCCGTAGCGCGTCCATGTCGCGACGCAGGTCACCCGAGGGCGTAAACGGATCGCCGAAGCCGCCGGCCTTCCGCTGGTAGTCGAGGTAGCCGGGCACGATGGGCACGCCCGCGGCCACGGCGATGTGATAGAAGCCCGACTTCCACGTCTCGGCTTTCTTGCGCGTCCCTTCGGGCGGCACCACCAGCGCCAGCTCGCCCTTCCACGAGCGCAGCAGCTCGGCCAGGCGCGGCACGAGGTCGTGCGGTGCGCGCCGATCGACCGGGATGCCCCCGAGCCGACGCAGGAGCCACCCGAACGGCGGACGAAAGAGCGTGTGCTTGCCCAACCAATGGATGGGCAGGTCGGCCACGGCGCCCATGGCGAGGGTATGTGGGAAGTCCCAATTCGACGTGTGTGGCGCCGCGATCAGCACGTAGCGCTCGACCTGCGGGCGTCGCCCTTCCAGCCGAAAGCCCGTCATCGCCAGCCAGGCGCGCGCGAAGGGGTGAAACGCCATCAGGCGTCCACGCTACCGTCGAGCAACCTCACGACCAGGTCGTAGTCGCCGGCCTGCACGACCTCGGCTCGCGCGATCGTGCCCACGGGGACCGAGCCCTCGTTGATGTAGGTCACGCCGTCCACGTCGGGCGCCTGCGTCGCGATGCGGCCCTGGAGCAGCAGCTCGGTCTCCTCCGAGACGCCCTCGATCAGCACCTCCACCTCCGTGCCCACGAGCTGCTCGAGCTTCTCGCGCGAGATCTCCTGCTGCATCTGCATGAGCCAGTCGCGCCGGCGCTCCTTCTCGTCGGCCGGCACGTCGTCGTCGAAGCGTGCGGCCTTGGTGCCCTCCTCCTGCGAGTAGGTGAAGACGCCCACGCGGTCGAAGCGCTGCTCGGCGACGAACTCCGCGAGGCGGTCGAACTGCGCCTGCGTCTCGCCAGGGAAGCCGACGATGAACGTCGTTCGGATGACGATCTCCGGAATGGCTGTGCGCAGTCTCGCGAGCAGATCGCGGGTAATGGCCTCGGTCGTGCGCCGCTGCATCGCGACCAGCATGGCGTCGTCGATGTGCTGGAGCGGGATGTCGAGGTACTTCACGAGCTTCGGCTCGGTCGCCAGGACCTCCACCAGCTTGTCCGTCACGTTGTGCGGATAGCAGTACAGGAGCCGAATCCATTCGATCCCCTCCACGCGACACAGGGCCGGCAGCAGATCGTGCAGCTCCGTCCCATCATCGAGGTCCTGGCCGTAATGGGTGAGATCCTGGGCGATGAGGTTGAGCTCCTTGACGCCGCCCGCCGCCAACACCTGTGCCTCGGCCACGATGTCCTGCACCGTGCGAGAGCGTTGCTTTCCGCGCAGCTTCGGGATGATGCAGAACGTACACCGCTGGCTGCAGCCCTCGGCGATCTTGAGGTAGGCGGTGTACTTGGGTGTCGTGAGCAGTCGCGGCGTGTCAGTCGTGTGGACATAGTACGGGCGACCAATCGCCACCGTGGGGCCCGACTCCGGCGCGGGGGCCTCCAGAAGCTCCGTCACCCGGTGGTACTCGCCCGTGCCGATGATGAGATCGACCTCCGGGATCTCATCCTGGATGGCCTGCGAGTAGCGCTGGGCGAAGCAGCCGGCGACCACGACGCGCTTCTGGGTCTCGCCCCCACGTGCCTTGGCGCGCACGAGCCCCATGATGGCGTCGATGGACTCGACCTTGGAGGCCTCGATGAAGCTGCACGTGTTGACGACCATCACGTCCGCCTCGTCGGGCTCGCTCACGAGCACGTAGCCGCCGTGGCCCAGCGCGCCGAGCATGACCTCGGAGTCGACCCGGTTCTTCGGGCAGCCGAGCGTCTGGAAGAAGAGCTTCTTGGGCGACGTGGATGGAACAGGGGCGCTCATCGGCGCGCAGCATCGCCGAAGGGGGCGAGCGCGACAAGGGAATTTGCGGTGTCTGACCGCAGTGAGTCCTCAGGCGCTAGCGAAGCACAGTGTGCCCGAGGTCTGACGAGAGCACCTCTGCCGGGGCGTGCGCGTGGCCTGGTCAGCTTGCCAGGTGTGGCCCTCGACGCGACGCGAGGACGGAGCGGGCCAGAAGAACCGCCTCGAGTAGCGCTACGAGTAGGCCACCGGCCGCTGCCGCCCATCCCTGCCAGCGCAGCATCGCCGGGAGCGCATCGCCGGCCAGCGGGACGAGCGCCGTGTCCTCGAGGCGCAGCTGCCAACCGGCGATGAAATAGGCCGCCGTGATGCCGCCCGCTGCGGTCGCGCCGACGACATGGATCAGGTACTCCAGCGGCGGAAGCCCGCCGAGGGGGCGCCGACTGCTCGGCTCGAGGAGGACATCAGCGACGTTGTTCGCGAAGTCGAGGACGAAGAGCCCGCCGACGACCCAGTACCAGGTTCCAACGGGGCGCCAGGTGAGCATCGCGAGCAAGCCTAGCGCGAACAGCAGACCGCGCGCGATGTGAGTCACCGTCTCCGCGCGCGAGCCGGGCTGTGCGTAGAGACGGAAGCGGTAGAGGTGAAACCAGAACACGTCGAGGGCGCCGATGGGCGCGACGATGGCCATCAGCAGGATGGGGAGCTCGAGCGGTGTGTTGGTCATCGGCCGCAGGGTAGCTGAGCGGCGCTCTGCAAGTCGAGGAGTGTCGCTCAGCCGCCCGAGCGCTCCAGCAGCTCTTGCAACGCGCGCGGCAACGCCGGGAGATGCGCAATCGGCTCGGGGCCCAAGTCCGGCAGCGCGAACTCCGGGTACACCCGCGCCACCTCGTCTTTGAAGTCGATCCCCATCTGCCCCATGAGCCGCAGCTCGCCCGGCAACGTGCGGGCGATGTCGTCCCGGATGCGCTCCCGCTCACGGTCGACGCGGCGCAGGATGGCAAGCAGCTTCTCGCCGAGCTCCGGGTCGTCGACCTCCAAGAACAGGTCGTCATGCCCGCGCGTGGCCATGAGGTTGCGGATCCGCTCGTCCATCGTCACGCCACAGGACGGTACGAGACCCGGCATCGACGTGACGATGGCATGGAACCGGGAGCTGACCATGAGGCTGCCCTGCCGGAGCACGGAGACGAGGTCGTACATGTCGTGCTCGTCAGAGACGAAGATGGGCACCTTCCCCCACCCGTTCTTCTCCTGGAGCTTGGCCGCGAGGTGCTCGCACGCGCGCCGGTCGAGCTGCTCCATGCCGACGAGGATCGGGAAGACCGCCTTCTCCTGTGCAAAGGCGCTGATCGCCTCGCAAAAGCCGTCGAGGTAGGCCTCGTACCGGGTCGCGACGTCTTGGCCGGAGGCGTGAAAGTAGATGGACTTGTAGAACGCGCTCTTGTGCTCGCCGGACAGGTGGTAGGCGGCGGCCTTCTGCAGGTCCGGCTTGACGGGCCACCAGAACGGGTTGATGGGGCAGGCGATGAGCACGGGCGCCTTGCCGTCCCAGCCCGCGCTCTGGAGCAGCTGGCGGCCGCGCTCGGGCGGCGCGGGATCGAAGGTCCACGCGGTGTCCGTGCCGCCTCGGGTACGAATCCCGAGCGCCTCGAGCACGCCGCGCGACGGCTGGTTGCGGCAGAGCACGAGCGAGTCCCTGCAATGCTTCTGCACGAAGTCCTGCAGGCTCGGGATCATGTGCCCGGCCTCCGCGCCGTAACCGACCGAGAGCTTCTGCTCGGCGTTGGCGAAGCCAAGCGAGCCGGCCATCATGGTCGAGAGCGCGCTCGCGAACTTGGACTTGAACATCGAGCCCTCGCACGCAATGACGCCATGGTGCTTCGGGCACTCATCGAAGAGGAACTTGGGGAAGATGGTCGGCATCGTCACTTGCCGTGCCGTACGGAAGTAGCCCTTCGTGAGCTTGGGGTCCGAGGTCATCATCGTGAGCGCAATGGCGTCGTCGCCCAAGACATGGCGGACCTGCCGCACCATCTCCTCGACGCGCACGTCCGCGCCGGTATTGCGCGTGCCGACGTATCCCGCGAACAGCAGCTTGAGCGCCTTGCCGGGCCGCCACCGCTCGATGCCGAGCCCCAGGGCGTATTTCATCCCTTGGGCCTCGATCAACGCCGCGGTCGTCGACATCAGCAGGCGATCGGGCTCGACCTCATCCTTCATCCAGTCCCAGAGCCTCCGGCCGAGCCGGTCCGCGTCGTCGGCGGTCTTCCTCGCCTTCTCCTTCACCGTCTCGAGGGCCTGCGTGGTGTCGGTCGACATGGGTCTCTCCTAGCTGAGGGTCACCGGCCGGAAGTCCACGATCCGCAGCTGGAGCGTGAGCGCCTGGCCCTTGGGGTAGTCGTTGAGCTCGGGTCGAAAGGCGACGTCGAGGCGGGCTCCCGGCTCCGGGGCGTGCTCGGCGAGGCCGAAGGCGACCGCCGAGAGCTTTACGCCGTCTTGCGCGACGACGAGCCGCAGATGTGTCTTGTCCTTGCCGATGACGCGCGCCTCCATGACCCGCACGTCGCGAGCGACGAACAGCGGCTCCGCGTTGGCAGCGCCGTAAGGCGCCAGACGGTCCAGATCCAGCACCAGACGCTCGTCGACCTCGGACAGGCTGACCTCACCGTCGTGGCGCAACACCGGCGCGAAGTGCTCGGGCCGCAGGCGTGTTCGCGCGGCTTGGTCGAAGGCCTCGCGAAACGCCGGCAGCCGCTCGGGCGCGATCGACAGGCCCGCCGCGTGGGGGTGGCCGCCCCACTGCGTCAGGTGCTCGGCGCACTGCCGCAGCCCATCGACCAGATCGAAGCCCGTGATGGAGCGTAGGCTGCCCTTGCCGACGCCATCGACCAGCGCGATGACGGCGCACGGCCGATGGAACCGCTCCACGATGCGGCTGGCCACGATGCCCGAAACGCCGGGGTGCCAGCCGGGATCCCAGAGCACCAGCGCGGCACGGTCGGGCGTCTCGGTGAGGTCCGTCTCCGCCTGTGCGACGGCTTCGGCCTGGATGTGACGCTCCACCTGACGCCGCGCCTCGTTCTCTTCGTGCGCCGCCTTCGCCGTCTGCTGCGCAATCTCGAGATCGTCGGTGGCCAGCAGCTCGAAGCTCTTCATCGGGTGCGACAGGCGACCCGCCGCATTCAGCCGAGGACCGAGCTTGTAGCCCACGTCCACCGCCGTGGGCCGCCCCGAGACGCCTGCGACCGACATCAGCGCGCGCAAGCCCGCATGCGGCGACTTCTCCATGCGCTCGAGCCCCGCGGCAACCAGGACCCGGTTGATGCCCTGGAGCGGCACCACGTCCGCGATGGTCCCGAGCGCGACGAGGTCGAGCAGCTCGCGCAGGTCGGGCTCGGCCCGGCTCGTAAAATGGCCGCGCTCGCGGAGCGCCTTGCGCAACGCCACCGCCAGATGAAACGCAAGGCCCGCAGCGCACAGCCGCTTGTCCGGAAAATCGCAGTCGGGCTGGTGCGGGTTGACGAACGCGGTCGCGGGCGGGAGCGGCCCGTCGGGGAGCTGGTGGTGATCGATGACGACGAAGCCGGCGCCCAGGTCTCGGGCCACCGTGATGGCCTCCATCGCCGAGGTGCCGCAGTCGACGCTGATGAACAGGCGGGTGCCCTCGGCCACGAGCTCGCGCACGCGGGCAGCGTTGATCCCGTAGCCGTCCACGAAGCGATCGGGCAGGAACACGTGCGGCTCGAAGCCCGACTGCCGCAAGAAGCGCCACAGGATGGCCGCCGACGTGATGCCGTCGACGTCGTAGTCTCCGTGGATCGTGACGCGCTCGCCCTGATCCAGCGCGCCGAGGATGGCCGCGACGGCCTCCGCCATGCCGCGCAGGCGCAGCGGATCGACGAGGGTGGCGAGCTTGGGAGCCAGAAAGGCGTCGATGTTGTCGGCCTCAGTCACACCGCGGGCTGCCAGGAGCCGCGCGACGAGCGGGCTGACGCACGCGCCTTGGGGGGGCATCGCGGCGTCGGTGCTGCGCGCCTGCCACCGACGGCCCTTGACCGATCGGGGCTCAGTCACGCCGAGCTACGCGTTCGCGGCCGCCGGGGGCGAGGCCTGCGCCCGCTTCTTGCGGTGGTCTAGCCACTCGTCGAGCACGATGACGAGCGGTGAGGCCACGAAGATGGATGAGTAGGTACCCACCGTGAAGCCAACGACGAGCGCGAGCGCGAAGTCCCGGATGAAGCCGTCGCCCAGGAAGATGAGCGGCAAGACCGAGAGGATGGCGGTGAGCGACGTGAGCAGCGTGCGTGAAAGCGTCTCGTTGATGGATCGGTCGACGATCTCGCGAATGGGCGTTCCCTTGAGCTTGAGCATAGTCTCTCGGATGCGGTCATAGACCACGACCGTGTCGTTGACCGAAAAACCGATGACTGTGAGCACCGCCGACACGATCGGCAGCGTGAACTGGAGGTTGAAGAGGCTGAAAAAGCCGAGCGTAAAGACCGCGTCATGGACGAGAGACAAGATGACGCCGGGCGAGTACCGAAAGTCGAACCGCAAGCCGATGTAAATGAGGATGCCAACGATGGCGTAGATCAACGCCAACATGCCCTGACTGAACAGGTCCGAGCCGACGCTGGCCGAAACCGACGTGACCGACTGCACCTCGACGTTCTCCTTGCCAAATTTCTCGAAAAGCTTGAGCTCCGCATCCGTCTGGAGTTGGGCCAACGAGACCGTGAACTGGCGGTCCGTGCGCGTCTCCAGGCGCCGCTGCTTGTCCACGCTGTGCGCCGCGAGCGAGCGATCGAAGTCGTCGTCGGGGACGGTCTTGCCGTCCTTCTGGAGCTCGACGATCTTTTGATTGTACTCCTTATAGAACTCCATGTCGATCGTGCGCTCCTCCTCCGAACTCACCTCGACGTGCGGGTAGCCGTGGGTCTTGAGCGCGTCGTTCAGCTTGCCCTTGGCGACTGAGATGGGCTCGGCGCTCTTGAGCATGATGATGAACTTGTCGGTCTCGGCTGGCCGGTCGATGGTCTCGACTTGAAGCGCCGACTTGATCTGTTCCTCGACCGCCTTGCCGCGGGCGTCGTCCAGCAGGGTCGTCACCTCGGTGTAGATCTGGAACTTGACGACCGGGTTGCCCTTCTCGTCCTTGTCACCGACGTTGAATGGCTGGACCTCGACCTGCGCGTCCGACTTGCCCGTCTTCTCGGCGATGAGCGCCCGAACGGTCTCCTTGACCGAGTCGGCGTTGGCGTTGGCGCCCTCGCGGAAGGCAACGATCATCTTCGTGCCTCCGCGGAAGTCGATGCCGAAGTTCAGGCCCTTGGTCAGGAGCAGAATGATGGACAGCAGCACCAGGGCGCCGGTCGCGCCGATCCAGTACTTGGCCATGGCCATGAAGGGGTACTTGGTCCCTGGCTTGATGATCTCGTGCATGGTGGGTTCCGTGTGCCTCTTCGGGTCAGATGGAGAGCTCTTGGAGGTTCTTCTTGGAGAGCACGTAGTTGAAGATCATCCGCGTGATGACGATGGCGGTGAACAGCGACGACGCGATCCCGATGAGCAGCGTGACGGCAAAGCCATAGACGGGGCCCGTCGTGAACTCCAGCAAAATGAAGCCAGCGATGGCCTGAGTGACGTGCGAGTCGAAGATGGTCCAGAAGGCCTTGCTATAGCCGGCGTCCAGCGCCGCGCGCACGCTCTTGCCGTGTCGCAGCTCCTCGCGCGTGCGCTCGAAGATGAGCACGTTGGCGTCGACCCCGATGCCCAGCGTGAGCACGATGCCCGCGAGGCCCGGCAGCGTGAGCGCCGCGTTGAAGGAGACGAGCACCGCGAGGATCCAGAACACGTTGACGAGCAGCGCCACGCACGCGACCGCGCCGCACCAGCGGTAGTAAGTCGTCATGAACAGGATGACGAGCAGCGCGCCCGCACCGAGCGCGACCATGCCCTGATTGATGGACGCCGCACCGAGCGAGGGCCCGACCGTGTGGTCGTGGACCTTGTGGACGGGCGCCTTGTACGCGCCGTGGGTCAGCACCGTGACGAGGCCCTGCGCCTCACGCACGCGATCAGTGCCCGTGCCGCTGCCGAGCGTGACGCGGCACCGGCCGCCCGTGATAGGCTCCTGGATGCGCGGGGCCGACTTGACCTCGTCGTCCAGCATGATGGCGAGGTATTCACCGGTCTGCTCGGTCGTGAGGTCGCCGAAGTCCTTGGCTCCCTGGCCATCGAAGTCGATGGACACGTACGGCGCGCCATTGGTGTCGTAGGCCACCATCGCGCGCGTCAGACGCTCGCCACCGATGGACACGACGCGCTCCTTGCCCGCGCCGCCGACCTTCATATTGCGCACCACGTAGCGGGTGCGGAACCCCTTGATCTCCTCTTTTTGGGTGACCTTGTTGGTCTCGCTGATCTCTTCGTAGCCAATCATGTGGTCGTCATCGACCATGGGCTTGGCCTCGGTCTTGGCCTCGATCGCCGCCTTCTGCCGCTTCTCGCTGACGAAGCGGACGAACGCGAGCAGCTCCGACTTCTTGTCGGCTTTCAGGTACTGCTGACCCGGGAACGAGTCGT
Source organism: Pseudomonadota bacterium (assembly GCA_005776585.1). Lineage (GTDB taxonomy): Bacteria > Myxococcota_A > UBA9042 > SXOX01. Next base: position 21,826 of record SXOX01000259.1, read on the forward strand.
CCTCCACGGTGATGGTGATGGTCTTTCCCTCGTTGATCTTCTTGTAGTCGGCGAGGTCGGCCGCGATGCCCTCGAAGGGGTTGCCCTTCTTCTCCAGCAGCCGGAAATTGAGCTGCGCCGTCTGGCCGATCATGGCGCGCACGAGCTGCATCTTGGTCTTTTCGACACCCGGCAGCTGCACGTCGATGTCGGCGTCCCCGGCGCGGCGGACGTCGGGCTCGACGAGGCCGAAGGCGTCGATGCGCTTGCGGATGATGTCCATTGTCTGATTGATGATGTCCTTCTTGAGCCGCTCGCCCTCCTCGTACTTCAGCATCACGGTCACCGTGTTGCCGGAGCCCGATGCGCGGGTGAACGCGCGATCGATGTTCTGGAGGAAGTCGTCGTCAATCTTGCCCGCGAGGTCCTTCATGTCGTCGGGGAAGGTGAGCTTGACCGACTTCCAGTCCACGCGCTCGACGGTGATCTTCTCGCGGTAGGTCTTCATGTCCTCCGCTTTGACCGCCTCGAGGTCGTCGAGTTTGCCGAAGTGGAGCGCGATGGCGCGGTCGCGGAAGAGGCCCGAGACCTTCCAGACGTTGTCACCGATCGCGCGCTTGTAGTCGACGGTGTACCGAAGCTCGAGTCCGCCCTTGAGGTCGAGACCGTAGTTGAGCTTCTTCCACGAGTCGGGAAACACGCCCGGGAAGAACGAAGGCAGCACGTAGAGGATCGAGCCCAAAACGAGCGCGACGACCGTGATGACCTTCCAGCGACCTTTCTTGTTCACGCCTGACTCCTGCTTGGTCCCATGGACCGTCTTGAAGTCCCTCAGTGAGGGAGACGCGGAGGCTGCTCCGCGGGGTCACGCCTAGCTGGCCGTGGCCTTCTGTTTGAGCTCTGCTTCCGCCGCGGCCGAGCCTTGCTGGCCCGCGACCTGGTGCCGCAGCACCCGCACGATAACGTTGGGGGCGATCTCGAGCTTGACGGAGTTGGAGCTCTCGTCGAAGCCCTTGATCGTCCCGAGCAGCCCGCCTTGAGTGACCACGCGGTCCCCGTCGCCGAGCTTGGAGATCATCGACTGATGCTCCTTCATCTTCTTGTTCTGCGGTCGAATGACGAAGAGCCAGAAGACGACGAAGATACCGCCGAACATGACGATGGTCATGATGGGGCTGGGTCCCTCGGGCCGGGGCGCGGCGGCGTCACTCGCGCCAGCGGCGGGTGCGCCATTGCTCGCGGCGGCCTCGGGCGCCTTGGCTGCGCCGCCCGGGACCGGCACGTTGGCCTGACCGAACGCCGGAACGGCGCACGCCAGCGCGAACGCAACGAGAAGATGACGAAGACTCGAGGGCATGAGGGGGCGATCCTGCTCGGAAAACCGGCTCAACTCATTGAAATAACTGCGGTTCCAGGCGTTTTGCCGGGTCGCGCGGAGCGCAGTCAATACCACCGTTCCTGGGGGTGATCAAGCTGGTTCGACCGCCATCGATGGACCGGAGCGCCGCGCGAGGAAGTCTCGCTGAAAGGCGGCGTAGCGGTCCTCGAGGATGGCGGCGCGGGCCTCGCGCATCAGCTCCAGGTAGAACCACAGGTTGTGCGTCGTGAGCGCCATGTGACAGAGGATCTCCTGGGACCGGAACAGGTGGCCGAGGTAGGCGCGCGAGAAGCGGCGGCACGTCGGGCAGGCGCAGCGCGGATCCAGCGGCGTGCTGTCCGATTGATGACGGGCGTGCTTCACCACGAGGTTGCCGTCCCACGTGAACGCCATGCCGTGCCGTGAGTTGCGCGTTGGCA
>SXOX01000260.1 GCA_005776585.1 Pseudomonadota bacterium
CCTCGCCCTTGGACGCGCCTTTGACGAGGCCGGCGATGTCGACGAACTCCATCGTCGCGTAGATGATCGTGGGCGTTCTGACGATGCCGGCGATGCGGTCGAGGCGCGCGTCGCGGAGCGGCACCACCCCCACGTTAGGGTCGATCGTGCAGAACGGATAGTTGGCCGCCGGCGCGCCGGCGTTCGTGAGCGCGGTGAACAGCGTGGACTTGCCGACGTTGGGGAGACCGACGATACCGCACGAGAGACCCATGGCTTACCTCCGCCGCCTCACGCGGCGCGCGGCAGGTAGCACGGTGTCAGTCTCTGCTCAAGCGGTTTTCGGCTTCCAGCCCTGCAAGGCGCGCTCCACGAAGCCCAGCCGGTCTTGACCCCAGAAGAGCTCGCCATCGACGACGCTGGTCGGCGCACCGAAGACTCCCAGGCGCACCGCCTCGTTCGTCTCCGCGATCAGCCGCTCTTTGACCGTCGGGTTCTCGGTCTCGGCGACGAGGGCGGGGTCTTGACCGATGTCGGACAAGAGCGTGGCGAGCACGTTGGCGTTGGCGAGGTCCTGATCTTCGACCCAGTACGCCTTGAAGGCGCGGTGGATGAACTTCGCCGGGTCTGGCGAGACGAGCGTGACCCGCAGCGCCTTGATGGTGTTCATCGGGAAGCGCGTCGGCCACGCGAAGGGCACCTCCCACCAGGCGGCCCAGCGCAGCATGTCCTTGCCGTAGTGCTGCTGCTTGGCCTGGCCGGCGAGCATGAGCGGCACGTTGGGCGTGCCGATGGCCTTGAACACGCCGCCGAGCAGCATGGGCCGCCAGCGGACGTCACCGCCGGCGCGGGCGGCCACGGCCTCGATCTGGGTGGCGCCGAGGTAGGCGTAGGGGCTGGAGTAGTCGAACCAGAAATCCACAGTGGCCATGCGGGCACCTCCGGCCGCCGAACGTAGCTGCCGGAGGTGCCAGGCGCAAGGTGGTCAGGGTGCGCCCTCGCCCGGCGGCGGTCCGCCATGGCCCCGGCCGCCGTGCCCGAAGTGCTTGCCGTGCCGCATCATCTTGCCGAGCGCGAACAGCAGCTTGCCCTGCTGCTTGGGCGTGAGCACCTTGCGGAGCGCGTCGAACTCCTTCTGCCGGAGCTCCTGCATCTCACGAAATGACGCCGTCATCGTGTCGACCAGCTGGGTATACGACACATCGTCGTTGACGTCCGTCTTGAGCATCTCCTTGAGCTGCTTGTGCGCAGCCCGCATGCGCTGGTGCAGCTCCTTCCGGGTCTTGTCGAACTGCGCGAACACCGCCTCGGCGCGTTTGGCATCCGCCTCGGCGAGGCCGACCTTGTCGCGCAGCAGCTTGCCGCGCATCTCCTGGAAGTGCGCCTCGCGCTTGGCGGGATCGCGCGGCGGGCCCCGAGGGGGCTCAGCGAAGGCGGCGCCCGCGGCGAGCACGCTCATCAACGTCATCGTCAGGGTCATGCGGAACAGGAATCGGGAGGTCGAGGTCATGGGGAATCCTTTCGTTGGCTAAGATAAATAAACAATGCGGGTTCAGTTTCAGCCCTCGCCGTCCTCGAGGTCGTCGAGCGCGGCGAGCGCGTCGTCGTCGTGGAGAAGGTCGAGGCTCGAGTCCAGGAGGTCGTCGCCCTCCGCGTAGAGCACGTCCGTGGACCACTCGGCGTCGGTGTCGAGGTCCTCCTCGCTCCCTGCCAGTGAGGCGCTCGCGCCCGCTGCCGGAACGGACACCGGCGTCCGGTGCACACGGGTGTCGGGCCGACCGGCGAACGTGAGCACCGCGATGGCGACACCCGCCAGCGCCGTCACCAGGCCCAGCGCGGCCCAGCGCGTCCGCTGCTGCGGCGCCGCGGCGGTCTCGTGCGCCACGCGGCGCGTGATGCGAGCCACCTGGGCCTCATCGTGCGCGGCCGAGGTCGCGTCGAACGCGCTCTGGAGCCGGACTTCGTCGTCGGCGTGTGCCATATCGCTTCTCCCCGTCGTCATACCGTCTGCTCCGCATCCAACGCCGTCCGCAGGTCCCGCATCGCCAGCGAGACGAGCGCGCGCGCCGCGTCTTCGCGGAGTCCCATCGCCGTGGCGATCTCCGCGTGCTCCAGGCCGCCGTCCAATCGGAGCAGTGCGGCCTCACGGCGCTTTCGCGGCAGGGCCTCGAGCGCCGCTCGGATGCGCACAGTCAGCTCACGGCCTCGCAGCGCGGCCTCGGGTCCAACCGACGGCGTTGGCGCGTGCTCCGCCGCCGTCTCGCGATGGTGCCGCCGACGCTCTGCCCGCAGGAGCGTGTGCGCCCGCTTGACCGCGATGCCCAACAGGAACGCCCGCAGCGACGTGCCCGGCTGATACCGGCTCAGCTGCCGATGGGCGACAGCGAGCGTCTCGGCCACGGCGTCCTCGGCGAGGTCCGCATCGCCCGTGACGCGCTGCGTGACGCGCAAGAGCACGGGCACGTGGTCCCGCACCAGCGACGCGTAGGCCGCGCCATCTCCGGAGAGAGCACGCGCGAGCCGAGCGTCTTCGAGGGGGGCGACCCCGGCCCGCGCGAACCCAAACAACGCTAGTGCACTTCGAATCACTGCTCCTTGATGCCGCCGCTCGCGCGCGTGTGAAAAACTCCCGCCGACTTGCCCCACCGCCGCACGCTGCTAGGATGCCGCACGGCCTGCCCACGGGGGCTCCAGGCGGCACAAGACAAAGGATCCGCACATGCAAAGCCTCATCGAGCGCGTCGGCAAGTTCCACAACGTCGAGGAGTTCCAGGAGCTCAACTGGACCGGGACGATGGAGGACTACCTCGAGATCGTCAAAGCCAAGCCCGAGGTTGCGCGCACCGCGTTCCAGCGCATCTACGACCTCGTGCTCGCCGCAGGCTACCGCGAATACGTCGACAACAAGAAGGTCGTCGTCCACTACAACTTCTTCGACGACGAGCCCGACGGCGGTCGCGACGCGGTCTACGGCCTCGACATTCCGGTGATGAAGCTCGTGCAGACGCTCAAGGCGGCCGCGCACGGCTACGGACCCGAGAAGCGCGTCATCCTGCTGCACGGGCCCGTCGGCTCGTCCAAGTCGACGCTCGTGCGGCTCATCAAGAAGGGCCTCGAGCGCTACACGCGCACCAATGACGGCGCGGTCTACACCTACGAGTGGATCCTGGACGCGCCCAACGGCGACAAGCAGATCGTGCCGAGCCCCATGCACGAGGATCCGCTCAAGCTCATCCCGATGGACTGGCGCAAGCAGGCCTTCGAGGAGTTGAACGTCGGCAAGGCCAAGTACCCCATCGTCATCAAGGGCCAGCTCAATCCGCACTGCCGCTTCATCTTCAACGAGCTGATGCGCAAGTATGACGGCCAGTGGACCCTCGTCATGAAGAACCACGTGCGCGTCAAGCGCCTCGTGTTCAGCGAACAGGACCGCGTCGGCATCGGCACCTTCCAGCCCAAGGACGAGAAGAACCAGGACTCGACCGAGCTCACGGGCGACATCAACTACCGCAAGATCGCCGAGTACGGCTCGGACTCGGACCCGCGCGCGTTCAACTTCGACGGCGAGTTTTGCGTGGCCAACCGTGGCCTCGTCGAGTTCGTCGAGATCCTCAAGCTCGACGTGGCCTTCCTCTACGACCTGCTGGGCGCGACCCAGGAGCACAAGATCAAGCCCAAGAAATTTGCGCAGACCGACATCGACGAGGTCATCATCGGTCACACCAACGAGGCCGAGTACAAGAAGCTCCTGAACAACGAGTTCATGGAGGCGTTGCGTGACCGCACCATCAAGATCGACATCCCCTACATCACGAAGCTCCAAGAAGAGGTCAAGATCTACGAGAAGGACTTCGGCAAGGGGCGCGTCAAGGGCGTTCACGTGGCGCCGCATACGCTCGAGGTCGCGGCCATGTGGGCCATCCTCACGCGGCTCGAGGACCCCAAGAAGCACAACCTCACCCGGCTCCAGAAGCTCAAGCTCTACGACGGGAAGACACTCGCGGGCTACACGCAAGACAATGTAAAAGAATTGCGCAAGGAGGCCGCGCGCGAGGGCATGGACGGCATCTCGCCGCGCTACGTGCAGGACAAGATCTCGAACTCGCTCGTGTCCGAGAAGGCCGGGGCCAACTACATCAACCCGTTCATCGTGATGAACGAGCTCGAGAGCGGCCTGCGGGCGCACTCGCTCATCACCAATGAGGAGGAGCGCAAGGAGTACAAGGAGCACCTCGGCATCGTGCGCGAGGAGTACACCGATATTGTCAAGAACGAGGTCCAGCGCGCCATCTCCGCCGACGAGGAGGCCGTCTCGCGGCTGTGCTCGAACTACATCGACAATGTAAAAGCGTATACGCAGCGGGAGAAGGTGCGGAACCCGTACACGGGACGCGACGAGGAGCCCGATGAGCGGCTGATGCGGTCCATCGAGCAGAAGATCGACATCCCCGAGTCACGCAAGGACGACTTCCGGCGCGAGATCATGAACTACATCGGGGCGTTGGCCATCGACGGAAAGCAGTTCGACTTCCGCACCAACGAGCGGCTCCACAAGGCGCTCGAGCTCAAGCTGTTCGAGGACCAGAAGGACACGATCAAGCTCACGTCGCTCGTCTCCAACGTCATCGATCGCGAGACGCAGGAGAAAATAGACGTCGTGAAGAATCGGCTCATCAAGAACTACGGCTACAACGAGGAGTCGGCGACCGACGTCCTCAACTACGTGGCTAGCATCTTCGCGCGCGGCGACGCCAAGGGTAGCTGAGACCGCATGGTCTTGAACATTCATAAAGATCACGCGCGCTTCAGGAAGATTGTCCGCGGCAAGATCCGCCAAAACTTGAAGAAGTACATCTCGCAGGGCGAGCTCATGGGGCGTAAGGGCAAGGACGCGGTGTCCATCCCTGTGCCCCAGATCGACATCCCGCAATTTCGCTTCGGTCAGAAGCAGCAGGGCGGCGTCGGTCAGGGCGACGGTGACGTCGGCGATCCGGTCGGGCAGGGCGACGAGCCGGGCGACGGCAAGCAAGCCGGGCAGGGGCCGGGCGAACACGCCATCGAGGTCGAGGTGCGGCTCGACGAGCTGGCCGAGATCCTGGGCGAGGAGCTGGCGCTGCCCAAGATTCAGCCGCGCGGGGCCGACAAGATTCAGACGGTCAAGGATCGGTACACGGGCATCCGCCGTGTGGGCCCCGAGACGCTGAGGCACTTCCGTCGCACGTTTCGCGCCGCGCTCCTGCGGCAGCTCGCGAGTGGGACCTACAACGCGGCGGATCCGGTCATCGTGCCCACGCGCGACGACAAGCGGTATCGCAGCTGGAAGACGGAGGCGCTCCCGCACTCGAACGCGGTCATCATCTACATGATGGACGTGTCGGGCTCGATGGGCGACGAGCAGAAGGAGATCGTCCGCATCGAGTCGTTCTGGATCGACACGTGGCTGCGCAGCCAGTACACCGGCATCGAGTCCCGGTACATCATCCATGACGCCACGGCGCGGGAGGTCGATCGCGACACGTTCTTCCACACCCGCGAGTCCGGCGGCACCATGATCAGCTCCGCCTACAAGCTCTGCGCCGAGATCATCGAGCAGGACTATCCGACCGACCAGTGGAACATCTACCCGTTCCACTTCTCCGATGGGGACAACTGGTCGGTGGACGACACGCTACTCTGCGTCGAGCTCATGAAGAACCGGCTGCTCGCAAAGGTGAACGTCTTCTGCTACGGCCAGGTCGAGAGCCCGTACGGCTCGGGCCAGTTCGTCAAGGACCTGCGCGAGCACTTCGCCGGCTCCGACGACGTCATTACGAGCGAGATCAAGAACAAGGACGGTATCGTAGGCTCGATCAAGGAGTTCTTGGGGAAGGGGAAGTAGACGATCTCGTTACGTCCCACACGTCCCAGCCTGGGCGGGCCTCGACGAATTTCCCAATGAGATAGGGAGCTTTGGTTCCGCAGGCGACATAGGCCGCGCGGATCCGGTCTGCACCATACATCGCGGTCAGGCGCTCGATTCCTCGCAGATCGCCGGGGCCCGGGTGCTCCGAGAGCTTGCATTCGATGGCCACGAGCTGGGCGTCGATCTCCAACAACAGGTCGACCTCGGCTCCTGAGCGATCCTGCCAGAACCACAGGCTCACCGAAGGGCAGAACCAATCGCGCCAACGCAGCCATTGGCCGACGACGTGTGTCTCGAAGAAGGCGCCCGCCTCCCGGCTGGTCGAGAGTGTGGCGGCCGACTGGAACCCCAGCAGAAACGCTGCCAGGCCGGTGTCGGTGAAGTAGAGCTTGGGAGACTTCACGAGCCGCTTCCCGAGCGAGCGGTGGTAGGGCTCGAGTAGGGTCACGAGGTTCGAGGCCTGCAGCACCGAGAGCCATTCGCGCGCGGTCGTGGCCGAGACGCCGACGTCCCGGCCCAGATCCGCCATATTGAGGAGCTGCCCGGTTCGCGCTGCGCACGCCCGGATGAAGCGCTCGAAGTCGCGCAGGCTGGAGACACGCAGGACACTCCGCACGTCGCGTTCGAGGTAGGTCGCCACGTAGCCTTGGTACCACCGGTCGCGATTGGGCGGTGACGCGGGCTCAGCCCAAAGCTCCGGAAACGACCCTCGCCAGACGAAGTCCCAGTCCGTGTGGCTGCCGCGCACCGCCGAGGCGCTCCACTCGCTCGCCGACAACCCCAGCAGTGGGAGGATCGCGGCCCGGCCGGCCAGGCTGTCCGACAATCGGGCCATCAGCTCGTAGCCCTGAGAGCCGGTCAGGATGAAGCGGCCAGGCGCGGTGCGCTCGGCGTCGACGCGCGCCTTCAGGTGGCGAAACAGCGCAGGCGCGTACTGTACCTCGTCGATGATGACTGGCGGCGGGTAGGTCTCGAGGAACGCCTCCGGTCGCGTCTCTGCCATCTCTGCCGTCGACGCGAGGTCAAGCGAGACGGTCCTGTGGCTCGGAAAGGCGCGCTCGATAGCCGACGACTTACC
>SXOX01000261.1 GCA_005776585.1 Pseudomonadota bacterium
GCTCATGGTGAATCGTGATGAGATCGTTGTGCGTGGGCTTGATGCACATCTTGATTCGGAGGTCGTCCGAATACGTCACGTCCCACGCGCTCGCGTGGCAGACGGCCTCTTTGCCCTCGGGCTTGCTGAACATCGAACGCTCCCAAAACGTCGCGGGCAGCCGGTCCATGCCGAGCGACGTGAAGAACTTCTCGCCGAGCTCGACCATCCGCTTCGGAGAGTAGGCCTGCTTCGCGAGCGCCTCGGACACGTCGACCTTGGCCTTGCCCGGAAACGGCTCCAGCAGAGGGAACAGATTGCCCCAGTCCTGAGCCCACATGTTGCCAAGCAGGTGCGCTGGCATGGGGCCGTCAGCCGGGAAGGTCTCCTTGCCGTAGTGCGCCGACAGCTTGCGACGGACGTAGCAGTGGAGCGCCTTGTACAGCGGCTGCACCTTGGTCCAGAGCGCCTGGTAGGTCTTCTCGAAGGCGGCCGCGGGCATGTCGTAGCCGGAGCGCCACATTTCGCCCACGTCCTTGAACCCGATGCCGCGCGCGCCATCGTTGGCCAGCGCGACGAACTCGGTGTACATCGGCCGAATCGTCTTGCCCACCGTGTCATGCCAGCCGCGCCATGCCTCCAGCTGCGCCTTGGGATCGCGGCTCTGCGCGAGCACGTCCTCCAGCTCCCCGAGATCGCGACACTTGCCAGCCGCGTCACACGCCTTGCCCTTGCCGTACTCGGCGTCCATGCCGGTCATGATGGCCGCAAGCTTCTTGGCCTTCTCGGGATCGTTCGGCGCGGGCTGTCCCGCGATCCGGAGCAGCCGCAGCTGACGCGCCACAGACGGCTTGAGCGCACCCCTCTTGGCCAGCAGCGGTTCGAACCACTGGGCGCGCTTGATGGCGCCGGTGATCCAGTTCATCGCCGCCTCGCCGGCCTTGGCGGCGGCCGCCTCGGTCTCGGGCGTGATGTTGGTCTGCTTGGCCCACTCCGCCTGGGACTGCGCGACCACGAGGCGACGCATGTCGGCGTCGACCGTCTTGATGAAGGCCTCCGCGTCTTCTGCGGTGGCGGGGCGCGGCGGCTTCTCTGCGAGGGCCGAGGTTGCGTGAAGAGCGACGAGGAGGCTGGTGAGGCGTGCGGTGTTCATGGGGGCAGGACGGTAGCCTGCCCGCGCGAAAGGCTCAACCTCGCCGAGTCTCGCCAGTCCTAGCTATCGCCCCACTTGAGCGTGTAGGACGAGCAAGACAGTCCGCTGCCCGTGGCCCGATAGACGTAGATGTCCACATAGCCGGTCTCATCGGTCCCTGAGCAGTCCGGGCCAAAGCGCACCGTCTCGCTCGTGGTCCCCGAGCTCGTCGAGCAGCAGCCGGGCTGGCCATTCGGCCCGGTCCAGGCGCTCCCGTTGATGCAGTTGATGCTTGGCTTCGTGGTGTTGGCCGCGCACTCGTACGTCGCGCAGAGCTGGTAGTTCGTGCCCGCGGGCATGTCCAACGTGACCTTGGGTTCGACGTCGCACCCGAAGGAGTCGGTGTCCTTGAACCAGAACCAGTCGACGTCTCCGCTCGGGTAGAGCGTGGCGCTCATGGTGTAGTCGAGGTTCGCGCAGTCGGTGATGTCGGTCAGGTGTCCCGTGGCCGGAGTGTCGTTGGGCTCGTAGCTGTCCTTCTTGGGCGTCCCGGCGCACACGCCACTCGAGCTGCACACGTCGCCGGTCGTACAGGTCTCATTGTCATTGCACGACACTCCCGTCTTGGCCTTCTTCTGGCACGACCCGCCCACACACTCTCCCGTGTTGCACTGGTCGTTCAAGTTCGTGCAGCTCACGACCGTACCCACGCACGTGCCGCCAACGCACTTGTCGCCCGTGGTGCACGAGTCGCCATCGGTGCAGCTCCCCGTCTTCGCGCTCTTCACACACGTGCCGCTCTGACAAACGCCGTTATTGCACTGATCGTTGAGCGCGCTGCAGTTCTTCGTCGTGCCGGAGCACTGACCGTTCTGGCAGGTGTCATTCGTCGTGCACGAGTCGTTGTCATTGCAGCCCCCGGACTTTGGCTGCTTGGCGCACGTGCCGTTGTTGCAGTAGCCCGTGTTGCACTGATCGTCTTGGCTCGAGCAGTCCTTCTCCGACGCGATGCAGCTCCCACCGATGCACGTGTCGCCCACGGTGCACGGGTCGCCGTCGCTGCATGCGCCCGAAAGCTGCTGAGACTGGCACGTCCCGCCGTTGCACACGCCCTTGGTGCACTGCCCGTCGAATTGGCTGCAGTTCTTCGCGGTCCCCGAGCACTGACCGTTGCTGCAAGTGTCGTTCGTCGTGCAGGCGTCCCCGTCGTTGCAGGCACCGCCGAGCGGTTGCTTCGTGCACGCGCCTCCGGAGCAGACGCCGTCGTTGCACTGATCGGCGACGTTCGAGCAGTCCTTCTGTGACCCCAGGCAGCTTCCGGCCTTGCAGGCGTCTCCGACGGTGCACGCGTCCCCGTCGTCGCAGGCGCCCGTCAGCAGCTTCTTCGCGCACTGCCCGGCCGCGCAGTAGCCCTCTGTGCACTGGTTCGAGAGCTGAGAGCAGTCGAGCGGCGTGCCCTGGCAGGCGCCGTTGGAGCACGCGTCGTTCTTCGTGCACGGGTCGCCGTCGTCGCACCCGCCGCCCTTGGGGGTCGCCTCGCACGCGCCCGAGCCGTTGCACGTCCCGGTCGTACACGCGCCGTCGAGCTTGGAGCAGTCCTTGGGCTTGCCCGCACAGCCGCCGGCATTGCACACGTCGTTGACCGTGCACGCGTCGCCGTCGTTGCACGCCTCGCCCTCCAGGATGGGCTTGTGCGAGCAGCCTCCCAGGCCGTCACAGGCGTCGGCCGTGCAGCCTTTGCCGTCGTCGCACGAATACACGGCGCCGGTGCACGTACCACCCGTGCACTTGTCGCCCGTCGAGCACAAGCTCTGGTCGTCGCAGGCCGCACCCTCCGCGGTCGGTGGATGAGCGCAGGTGCCGTCGCCCTTGCAGTCGTTGGCCGTGCACGGGTTCTGATCGTCGCACACGTACCCGATGCCCTTGCACGAGGTGCCGTCGCAGGTGTCGCTCTTGGTGCAGAGCGCGCCGTCGTCGCAGCCCTGCCCGTCACGCGGCGTCCAGCCCTTGGGATCGGTCGCCGGCGAGCACGCCTCGCATTGGTTCAACGGGTTCGGGGCCTGGTCGGAGTAGCACGCGGTGCCGATCGCGCACGTCCCCGGCGAGGGCGTGTAGACGCAGCCGCCCTTGCCGTCGCAGCCGTCGGTCGTGCAGTCGAGGCCGTCGGAGCACGCATAGCTCGTGCCCAGGCAGCTTCCGCCCGTGCAGACGTCGTTCTTCGTACATGCCGCCAGGTCGTCGCAGGCCTTGCCCTCCGCGTTCGAGAAGGCCGACTGCGACACCGCCGGGAGACACTGGAGGCACGCCTCGGTGCCCTTGGCCGCGCCCGCCGCGTGACACGAGCCCTCGATGAAGCAAGCGTCCTTCGCGATCGGGTTGCTGCACTTCCCGTCGTCCTGGCACACGTCGTCGGTGCAGGCGATGCCGTCGGCGCAGGTGCCCTCGTCGGTCTCGCCGTCGCAGTCGTCGTCGACCTTGTTGCACACCTCGGCCTTGGGCTCCGCGGCCGTGCAGGCCTCCTTGCCGCCGTCGCAGGTCTTCTTGCCGAAGCACGTCCCGAAGCCGTTCTGCTGCTGGCACGTCGGCGCGCCGATGTCGTCGGTCTTGCCGTTGCAGTCGTCGTCGAGGCCGTTGCAGCTCTCGGGTGCGGGCACCTTGGCCGAGCACGCCGTCAGGCCCGCGGCGCCGCAGACGCGCTTGCCGGTGCACACGCCGAACTCGTTGGCCGAGCCGCACGTCGTCTCGAGGCCCAGGGCCGCCCACTCCGGCTTGCACGTGCACAGGGCCTCGTCCTTCGGGACGCACAGCTCGAGCACGGTGGCGCCCGGGAGCGTCTTCTTGGCGCACGTGTAGCCGTCGGGGCAGGTCCCATCGGTGCAGGCGCTTGCGCAAAACGAGCCCGCGGTGCCTGAGGCCAGGCAGAAGTCCAGCGCGGACGTGAGGTAGGAGGGCCGGCACTGCTCGTTGGCCGTGCACGGCTTGCACAGGTTCGGGGCCTTGGGAACGCACGCGAGCGTGATGTCGGCGGAGGCGACCTTGACCTGCTTGCACTCGAAGCCCGTCGGACACGCCGCGACACACGAGGCCGAGCACACGGCGCCCGCGCCGCCTTCGAGGCACAGCCCGCCCTCGCAGTCGTCGGCCGTCTTGCATGGCTTGCCGTAGTCGCCCACGACGACGTCGGGGACGGCGCCGGGATCGGTCTTCGGGAGCGTCGTGTCGCCCGTGTCGGCGCCCGGTCCGACGGGCCCGGCATCTGGCAGCACGACCGGCACATCGGGCTTCTGCACGGAATCGTTGACCTTGGAGCCGCCGTCTCCGCCGCTCGATGGCGGCGCCACGAGCGTCGGATCCGCGGTACACGACAGCGCGACGAGCGCGAGCAAGGCGAGACCGACCGACGAGCGCATGGACACCTCCCCGCGCAGGATGGCGGTTTACGGTGGAAGAGGTCAACAGGCGCGTGAGTGCCCCGTTCCGCGGGACCGACCGCGCCAGTCGCTCGAATTTGAAGTCGACCGAGGCAACCCCCATGCTGTCTCCATGAAAGCGCTCATCACCGGTGGAACGGGCCTGCTCGGGAGGGCGCTCCTCGCGAACGTGCCGGATTCGGTGGTCCTGAGCCGCGATCCGGCGCGAGCTGGCGGGATGGCCGGTGTCGGACGCGCCGTGGGCTGGGATCCCGCGTCCGAGCCGGCGCCCCGCGAGGCGCTGCAAGGAGTCAGCGCGGTGTTCAACCTGTCGGGAGAACCCGTCGCCGAGGGCCGCTGGACGGTGGACAAGAAGCGACGCATCCGGGACAGCCGGGTCATTGGAACGCGCAACCTGGTGGCGGGCCTTCGGGCTCTCGACCGCAGGCCGGACGTGCTCGTCTCGGTCTCGGCAGTCGGCTACTACGGCGACCGCGGCGACGAAGAGCTCGACGAGACGTCTGCGGCGGGCAGCGGCTTCCTCGCCGAGGTCTGCACCGAGTGGGAGCGCGAAGCTCTGTGCGCCGAAGCCCTCGGGGTCCGCGTCGTGTGTGTGCGCGTCGGCATCGTCCTCGCCCCGGGCGGTGGCGCGCTCGGTCGCATGCTGACGCCGTTCAAGATGGGCGTGGGTGGTCGGCTCGGCAGCGGCGCGCAGTGGATGCCCTGGATTCACATCGACGACGTCGTCGGACTGCTCATGCACGCCGTCCGAACCCCGACCGCCCTCGGGGCCATGAATGGGGTGTCTCCGCAGCCAGTGACCAACGCCGAGTTCACGAGGGCCCTCGGACGCGCCGTGCACCGGCCCGCGCTTCTCCCCGTCCCGAGGATCGCGCTGCGTGTCGCCTTTGGCGAGATGAGCGAGGTCTTGGTGGCTTCCCAGCGGGTGGTGCCGCGCGTGGCCGAGCGTACCGGCTACCGCTTCGAGCACGCGGTGCTCGATGGCGCCCTCGCGGCGGTGATGGCGGCTCCTCAGCGGACGACCTGAGGTCCGCTGACGACGCTCGACGCGCAGGCGCGGATGAGACATCGCGGCCACGGCGCATACGTCGTCTCGAGCCTCCGCCCTGGGTCAATTTTGACCCGTACGGAATTGACGTGATAGCTCCCGCGCGAATCGGTAAGGTAGCCGTTCCCGCAGCCGCCCCCGGCGCGGGCCAAGGACGCTTCGACTGGAGGACCGATTCATGAAGAACCCGATGGCTCGTCGTACCAACCTCATCGCTCGCCCGCTGGGCTCAGGCCTCGTAATCCTGGGACCCAACCACGCCGTGCATCGCCTGGATGCGGTCACGGCCTGGGTCTGGACCCACGCGGACGGCACGCGTGACATGGCTGCCCTGCTCGCTGGCGTGCGGGCCGAGGTTCATGGGGAGGCCGATACCGCGCTCGTCTTCGAGGCACTCGACCGGCTGGCTGACGCTGACCTGATCGAGGCCCGCGTGGCACCGCCCGCTGGCGTGTCGCGTCGCGTGTTGCTCGAGCGGCTCGTGGGTGCCGGCGCGGTCGCTGCGCTCACCGCGGTCGTTGGGCTGCCGCGAGGTGCGCTCGCCGCGGACGGTGGGCTCTGTGGCGAGGACAAGGCCATCATCGCCGAGATCGCCTGGCTCGAGGCCGAGCAGGGGGCAGTGGCCGACCTGCTGGACGAATGGGCGGATCTCGCCGAGGACGAGGAAGAGCCGGACGACTATTACATCGAGGCGCTTCGGTCCTCGGAGAGGAAGCGCAAGCACCAGGCGGCCAACCTCACCAGCAAGCGCGAAGACGCCGAGACGGACTTGGCCGAGTGCAAACTCGACACCAAGAAGGGCCCGCAGCTCGAGGCGCGCGAGGTCAGCCGCAAGGCCGAGTTCAAGAAGCGCAACGAACAGCACTCCGAGCGCGCGACCAAGGCCCAGAACCGGCTCCAGCTCCGAGAGAAGAAGCTCACTGCGAATGAGGCGGCCCATAAATCGGCCGCCTACAAGCAGGAGTCCAAGACGAAGAACAACGCCCAGTCGGAGCAAGAGGTGAAGTTCTCCGAGGAGGCGGTGCAGAAGAAGGTCGGCCTGACGCAGGAGAAGCACAAGAAGGCGATGGTGCGCCTCAACGAGCGCAGTCAAGCCACACAGGAGCTTCGGCAGAAGCGGCAGGTGCAGCTCAAGCAGCGCGAAGAACAGGCGATGAAGAAGCTCAACGAGAAGATGCTGTCGGCTGAAGAGCGCAGCAAGGCCTGGGCCGACGCGTACTCCAGCAAGCAGGAGGAGGAGGCGTCCAAGCTCGCGGGCGTCGATGACCGGGTCCAGGAGCTGGCGCAGGCGGACGCGCTCGCGGCCGGTGTGATGGCCGAGGAGCGCCGCAAGAAGGACCTCTCCGCAGGCGAGCAGATGACCAAGGAGCAAGAGGCCAAGGCCAGCCAGGTCAGGCAAGAGCAGGTGCAGAAGCAGCTGCAGTCGCAGGAGCGGGACCAGAAGCAGAAGGAGGTTCTGGCCGCGCAGGAGCGGGACCAGAAGGCGGCCGCCGAGGAGAGCGCCAAGGCGTTCTAGCGGCCGGCGCCGGGTTGCCGGCCACACGCCGTCAGGCTGCCATCTTGCCATCAGCAGCCAGCTCTGCCATCTTGTGGCAAGAGGTGTGCTCATGGCTGAACCCCAACTTTCCGTTCGGTCCGCTCGCGCACGCGAGCTCGCGCATCGGCTGGCTCGCCGTGAGCGGCGGACCGTAGCTCACGTGGTGGAGCAGGCGTTGGAGCTCTACGCCCGCCAGCAGCATGGCGAAGAGAGCGCCCTCGACTTCTATGCTCGGCTCGCGCGGGACCTCTCGGCCGACATCGACCTGGAGTCGATCCTGCGCGAGAACCGGCACGGTCACGCGGGCATCGACCTGTGATCCTCGTCGATACCAACCTGATCGCGGAGACCATGCGGCCGCGCCCAGATCGGCGCGTCGTGGCCTGGCTCGTCACTCATGACGCCGACCTGGCCCTCTCCGCTGTCGTCGTCGGTGAGATCGCCTACGGCATCGAGAAGATCCGGCACGATGAGCGTTCACAGCGCCTTCTCGGAAACCTCTCGAGCTGGCGGCAGCGCTTCGCGAGTCGCATCCTCGCTTACGACGACGCTGCGGCGCTCATCTATGGCAGGCTCATGGGCACCGCCAAGCTCCAAGGCCGCGTGGTCGGCGCCCCGGACGGGATGATTGCCGCGACCGCTCTGAAGCACGGAGCGGCCGTCGCCACGCGCAACGTCGAGCACTTCCAGTTCGAGGGCCTCCAGGTGATCGATCCGTGGGCGGCCTGACGCGCTTCTTTCAACCCAGCAGCGTCGGCATTGGGCCCACGGGTGCCGGCGCGAGCGCCTCGGCCTTGGCGAGCAGGTGGTCCACCATCGCGCCGGCCACGTCCACGCCCGCCTCGGTTTGAGCTTGAGCGTAGTAGCAGGGGAAGTTCGCCTCCAGCAGGTAGAGGCGGCCGCTCGGATGGGCCAGGATGTCCACGCCACCGTGGTCGGTGCGCAGCGCGTGACAGGCGCGCACCGCGAGGTCCTCTGCACCGGGGGGCGGTGCGGCGGTGTAGTCGGCGGGATCGCTCGAGCCCGAGGTGCGGAAGTCGTCCTCGTCGAGCACGTTGCGATAGCTCGCGACAGCGCGGTCGCCCACGACGACGAGCCGCCAATGCACGGCGTCTGGGATATAGGCGGTGAGCAGCGGCCGGTTGCTCTCGGCCAGCGCGAAATCCACGATGCTGAACAGCCCCGGCAGCGAGTCGGCCCGAATCACGCCGATGCCGCGCGAGTAGCCCAACGCTTTGACGACCACCGGAAAGCCGCCGAGCGCGTCGACCATCGTGCGGAGCATCGCGCGATCGCCGTTCTGGAGCCAAAACGTGCGCGGCGTCGGCAGCCCGGCTCGGGCGAACGTCAGGTTGGCGTTCATGTTGGCAAACAGCGGTCCGTCGGGATCGCGATGAAAGCTCGCGACGCGGGGGTGCCACAGGTGCTGCTCGACGCGCATGGAGTGCGTGGAGACCGCGGGCCGATAGAGCAGATCGCCGTCACGCAGCGCGCGCTCGGGGCCGAAGTCGAAGTGGTTGGGGTTCACGTGGAGCATCCGCACGCCCCGCTGGGCGCAGGCGGTGCGGAGGAGCGCGACGGTCTCGTGGGGGACACCATCGTCGACGACGGCGAGCGCGCGACCGAAGCCCCGGAGCGCGCCGACGCGGCACTCGGGCTGAAGCTGTCGCAGCGTCGCGCGGAGCTCCGCCGTGGCGCGATGCCCGCTGGGAGCATTCAGCACCGCGGTCGGGTCCCCGTAGATGAACGCAGAGAGGATGAGCTTCTCCCCGGCCAGCACCGGCGTGGCCAGGTGCAGGCTATGCGCGTCGGCCTCGCCGTCACCGCGCACGTCGTGCCAGGCGACGAGCTGGCCGACCGCGTGCGAGAGCTGCAGCGGCCCCTCGGGCGTGTCAGGGAAGACCGTCTCGCCGCCGGCCTCGGGTGCGCGTAGACACACGATGGCCGTGGCGATGAGCTCGTGTCCCGCGATGGTGTACGTATCCACATGCGGCGGATGGCCCTGGCCAAGACTGTAGCGACGCAGCCGCAGGGTGCCACCGACGTGATTGGTGAGCCCGAGCGTGGCCTCGATCCGCTCTGCCAGGGCCTGGAGCTCGGGGTGCAGCGTCACGGGCAGCTCGCCGCTCGTCCCGGTCACGTCGCGCTGGAGCGTGACGCCATTGCGGGCGAGCGCGGCGTCGTCGCAGGCGATGGTTGCAAGTACAGCGCACGCATCCGCGCTCAGGAACTCGGGCACGACGAAGAGCCTGGGGTGCTCGGCCACGCGTTGAAGGACGGGGTTCTCGTTCATTGGTAGGTTACAGTTTCTCATCCGAAGCGGCGGCGCCGAGGACGACGAAGGTGATCCAGGTCAGTTGCGCCATGAGGAGGTGCGACAGCTGGAGCCACGCGGGCGCTGCGAGCGCGATCGTGACGACGCCGAGCACGACCTGAACCGCCAACAGCCCCAAGAGCCGACGCGCGAGCCGCACGACCTGTGGTGAGCGCGCGGTAGCCACGAACCACGCGGCGGTCCAGGCAATCCCGAGCGCCACGAGTGCTGCGATGACCGGGTGGATGAAGCGCAGGCGGATGAGGAAGTGCTGCCCTGCGGTCGCGTCCTCCCGGATGCGCGTGAGCAGGTCGCCGGACTCGCCTGGCGCGACGGGAAAGAGCGTGTCGCCGAGCGCGGTGACGGCTCCGGTCATGCCCGTGATGACGAGTCCGACGAGGCCCAGGCGAAGGACCAGCGCAAGACGGCCCGTCCACGGTGCGGCCTTGGGGTACTCCAGCCGATACGCCGTCATGGCGCCAAAGGCGGTGAACGACAGCGTGTTCACGAGGTGCAGCGCCACGACGACACCGCGAGCCACCGAGTCGTCCTGACCGACGAGCTCGAACTTGACGAGCGCGGCCCCGAGTGCCGCCTCCGCCAGGATGAACCCGACACAGCCGACTGCGGCGGGGCGTGCGGCGTGGCCGGCCTCGGTGGTCTTGAAGATGCGCCAGACGAGCCACCCGACAGCGATGAGGCCGAGGCCGCTCGTGAGACGGTGCGTGAACTCGATGATGGTCTTGAGGCTCGGCGCGGTCGGGACCACCTCGCCGCCGCACAGGGGCCAGTGGTCGCCGCAGCCGTTGCCGGAGAACGAGATGCGCACCCAGGCGCCCCAGACGATGACGAACAGCAGGTAGCCCAGGATGAGCCAGGCGGAGCGGGCGAGCGTGTGAGTCCCCATCGCGGCGCGACCGTAGCATGGGGTGTCGTCACGTTGTAGCCGCGTTGTACCGGAGGCGACCGCGATGCTACCGTGCCGCGGTGCGTCAAGCGCTCCTCGAGCATCTGGTCTTGCCCGCCGCGGCCGCGCTCACGCCGTTCAAGACGGCGCGCTACGTCGAGCTCATGGAGCGGAGCGAGCGCACGTCGCTTCGGGAGCAGCGCAGCGAGCAGATGGCGCTCGTGCGGGAGCTGCTCGTGCACGCCCATCGCGAGACGGAACTCACCCGGCGCAAGCTCGACGGTGCCGGGATCCACCCGGTCGACGTGTCGGACGCCGACGCCTTTCTCCGCGTGCCCATCACGTCCAAAGACGAGCTCCGCGAGGGCTTCCCGGACCGCCAGGTGGCGCGCTCGCATCGCGGCGCGTGGCTGCGGTACTCGAACACCTCGGGCACGACGGGCAAGCCGCTCATGCTCGTGCAGGACGTGACGGACATCTCGTGGAAGTACGCCTCGATCCTCCGGTCGCGCCGGCTCGCGGGCGTGCCCGAGATGGCCCATCAAGTACGGTTGACGCCCAACGAATGCCAGCCGTGCCTCGCCGACGGCGGCAGCCCAGCCGGCTCTTTCGGCGCGGTCAGGCGCAGCAGCGACCCCGCCGCGCTGTTCATGCTGCTCGAGCGTCAGGTCATGAACCCGCTCTTCCTGCGGCGTCGCATGCTGCCGCCGTTCTGGCCGGGTGGCGGGCCGGTGACGCCGGTCGACTACCGCCGCGTCGTGCGCGACCTCACTCGCGCCGCACCCGAGGTGCTCACGATCTATCCGCTGTACGCAATGCTGCTCGCGCGTTTTCTGCGCCGGACGGGTGTCGAGGCGCCGCGGGCGTCGATGCTCCTCGACTTCTCCGCCGCGCTCTGCACGCCGCGCATGCGCGCCTTTCTCACTGAGACCTTCGGCCAGCGGACCGCGCAGGGCTGCGGCGGCTGCGAGTTCGCGCGCTATGGGGCCTCATGCGAGCACGACGAGGACCACCTGCACCTCGCCGAGCAGTATTGCTACGTGGAGGCCGTGCGAGCCGATGGCCGCCAGTGCGCCTCCGGAGAGCTCGGCAATCTCGTGGTCACGAGCCTGCGCAGCCGTGCGATGCCGATCATTCGGCTCGAGCCCGGTGACGTCGGCCGGATCCTGGAGAGCCCCTGCGCCTGCGGCCGCCTCAGTCGACGGATCGAGCACCACGGGCGGATTCAGGCGCTTCTCCGCAACGCCGATGGGCGCTGGGTCACCGATCGCGCCTGCTGGGACGCGCTCTTGTGCCTTCCGGGGCTCGCGCTCTTTCAGCTGCGGCAGCGCACCGAGCGCATCTACGACCTCGATCTCGTCCTGGATCCCGGCGCTCCGCTGGACCGCACCGCGCTGGACGCCGCGCTTGCGGGGCTGCTCGGGGCCAGCGCTCAGGTGGTCGAGCGCACCGTCGAGGGCATCACCCCAGAGGCCTCGGGCAAGCTCCAGCTCGTGAAGTCCGCGACCTTCGAGGAGTTTCGGCCCGCTGCGGCCCGCGCCCGCCGCGTCCCGACCAATTGAGGGTGAACTGGCTTCGTCGCGGTCTTCCCATCGCGGGCTCGATGGTGCTCGTGACCCTGGTGCTTTGGCGCGTCGACCTCTCCGCCGCACTCGTCTCCTTGCGCGGCCTGCCTGCCTGGGCGCTCGCGCTTGCGGCCGTCACGGCACTCTCCGAGGAGCTGCTGCTCGGCCCCTTGAAGTGGCGCCGCGTCGCCCGCGCCGTCGGCTGTCCGCTGTCGTTGCGCGAGACGTGGCTCGTGCGGCTCGGAAGCCAACCTCTTCGGGTGGTGCTGCCGCTCAAGTCAGGCGAGCTCGCCACCGCGCTCTACCTGGAGCGCCGCCACGGCCTGCCGCTCGCGCGCGGTGTCTCCACCGTCCTGTTCGAGAAAGCCGTCAACCTCTGGGCTCTCGTCCTCCTCTTGCTCACCGGCGCCGTCCTGCTCGAGGGCCCGCTCGTGCTCGTGGGCTGGCTGGCTTGGCTTGGCGTGCCGTTCGTGCGCGGACCCTGGCGCGACGGTGCCTCGGCGATGGCCCGGCGCTGGGGGAGCCCGGGTCGCCTGGGCGCGTCGCTGCTGGATGCCTACCTCGCGCTGTCCCGCCGCGAGCTGCTCGTCCAGCTCCCGCTCGCAGTCGCCTTTGTCGGCCTCGAGGTCTGGAACACCGGCCTCGTGCTCACCGCGCTCGGCGCCGAGCCCTCGCCCGCGCTGTTGCTGCTCGCAGTCCCGGCGTCGTCGTTTCTGAACAACCTGCCGGTCACGATCTTGGGCATCGGCGTGCGTGAGGGCTGGCTGCTCGTCGCCCTCGGCGGGACGGCGCCCCCGGAGACGCTGTTGGCTGGCGGCCTCGTCATCACGGCGGTCGAGTACGTGCTGCCGACGCTCGTCGGCCTCTCGCTGCTGCCGGCCTTCCTGACTCGTCTCGCGAACCCGCGGGCCGCGACAGCGGTATCCGACCAAGCGATGACCACGCCGGACGCCCCGTGAACAGCCCCTGGACCCGCCTCGCGACGCGCGCTCCCGCGACGGTGTTGCGCCATGGTCGCGCGCCGCTCGTCGTGAGCTGGGTCGTCACCCATCACTGCAACCTGCGCTGTGGTTATTGCGACTGCCCGACGACGCTCGTGCGCGAGCTCACGACCGAGCAGGCGCTCGACGTCATTGACGGCCTGGCGCAGCTGGGTGCTGCGCGCGTGCACCTTACGGGCGGCGAGCCGCTGGTGCGAAAGGACCTCGACGCCCTGGTCGCGCGACTGCGCTACTTCGGAATGCGGGTCGGTATCACCACCAATGGGACGCTCGTCCCGCGTCGGCTCGAGCTCCTCGAGAGCCTGCACGACGTGGCGCTTTCACTCGACGGTCCGCCGGAGATTCACGACGTCCACCGCGGTGAGGGCCAGCACGCGGACGTGCTGGCGGCGCTGGAGGCGATGCAGGCGCGCCGACCTGCGGAGCTGCGGCTACTGTGCCTCTTGACGGCGACCACGACCGAGACGGCCATCGCGCACGTGCTGGAGATCGCGGCCCGCTTCGGCGCCTCCGCCTTCTTTCAGCCGGCGCTGGACGAGAAGATCGCGTCGGGAGCGCGCAACCCGTTGGCGCCAAGCCAGACGCAGCTAAGCGCGCTGCTGCGAGTCGTGGCGGAGCACAAGCGCGCCGGAGCGCCGGTGGGTTCGAGCCATGCCGCACTGCGGGATCTGGCCGCGTACCCCGACGCGCGGTCGCTCTCGTGCCCCGTCAATCGTGTGGCTGTCCGGCTCGATGCCACCGGGACGCTGCTGCCATGCCACGAGCGCGCCGCGGCACCCGATGGCGAGTCGGTGCTTGGCCCAGGCGGTGTCGTCGGCGCGTTTGCGCGGCTGAAGCTCAAGCAGTGCACCGAGTGCTGGGGCTCCGGTCGGGTCGAGCTGCGCCTCGCGGCGACGGGGCGGCGATTGGCAGGGTAGAAGCCGATCGCGCGGAGCCTTTCACCAGTATGGCTCGGAAGCTACGCCCCAGCGTCTCGGGCGAACACGCCATTCGGAGTAATCTCCACGTAGGATCCTGCTGAAAGACCGGACACGATGGACGAGAGATGCTGAGAAAATACATCGAGGACGCGGCGGTTGGTTGCATTGCCGAGCGCGACGATCAGGAGCAGCTCGGGTCGGCCATATCGCAGGTGTGCTCGCGCGAAGTCGCTGTCCTTTGTGACCACCACGCGACGATCATGGTCCGCGAGCGCGATGATGTCGGAATCCGGTGTCGAGTTGCCCCGTACCAGGTCGCGGGCGTGGATCGCGTCATGTCCTTGCTCGCGAAGCCACGCCGCGAGCCGTGGCGGCAGCTGCGCATCGACGAGGAACTTCACGCCGCAAACTTGGTGACGACGTTCACTCGGGCGAGCCGCGCTGCCCAGGCCAGCGCTGCGGTAATGTCCTGCGGCTCCAAATAGTCATGGTCACCGAGAATCTCGGCCTCGGTCATGCCCGCTGCGAGCATTTCGAGGAGGCTCTCGACCGGAAAGCGCATTCCACGAATGCACGCCTTGCCGTGGCAGATTTCAGGGTCGACGGTGATTCGGTCGAGCAAGTCCATGGATACCCCCGTGACGCGACCTCCATGAGGTCGGTCCATACAACCCTATCACATCTGGCGGGGCCGATGGCCCGACTTCCTGCATCAGGCCCACGCAACGCACCCAGCAGCGCGGCACCGGATGGCTGAAGGTGCGCCTGGCGGCTACGGGATGACCAGCAGCTCACCGTATCGGGGCTCGAGGTGGAGCGTGCCCGGCAGCGCAACGACCTGGCCGTCCGCAGTCCGAACCCAGTAGATGTAGCCGTAGTTGCAGCCCACGTAGAGATCGCCGTTGGCCGCGCTCCCAATGGACCGAACGAAGCACGGGATGTCTGGGGATCGGTCGATCTCTACGCCCGAGCTGTCGTAGGCGCGTGCGTGGCCTCGGCGAACCAGGAACGTCGTGTCCACATAGAGTACCCAGATGACGCCGTCGAGTCCGCGCCGGGCGTCTCGCAAGATGTGCATATGCGGAAGACCGTCTGCCAGGAACGGCCGCGGCGATACGCCATCCTCGAAGACGGTGAGCGTCGGCCCACGCCACTTGTTGGGCGAGTCGACCATGATGGCGGCGCTCTTGTCTGTCAGCGGAACGATCGCCAGGCTGGGCTGCTTGGCCGGACCGCCACGAGGGGTGAATCCCCCGAGGACTCCTGGCTTGCAGGCTTCAGGGAGCGGACGCGTATAAAATTGCCACGCCGTGGCGGGAATGGGGGGAATGAAGTCGTCATCCTTGCACAGGACATACTCCTGCGTGTGACCCACGTAGATCGTGTCGTTGTAGACCGCGAGTGCAGCCGCGTGCATGCACGATGGACTGGATGGAAAGGTCGGCTCGCACGAAGGTAACGGGCCCTCCACCACCTCGGAGAGTGGGAGAGTCATGGGCGTGTAGAGAACCCACTTGTCGGACCCCAAAAAATACACACGGTCAGGCGGGCCAAAAGCGATTGAATTCCGAACGATCCGGTCAAACTGGCCTCCCAGCGGCGAGGTCTTCCCATCCTTACCGCGAAGAACAAACCGGGCGCCCTTCCCCTCCGCATAGTAGACCAGGCGTGAGACGTCGGACCAGTCGTAGTCAACCGGAGGCTCGGGCCCGTAGTCGACCTTGCACTTGGTGCACGTCTGCTGAATCTTGGGAGGACAGACGTAGATGTCGGGATCGCACGGTCCATAGTCGGGCGGTGGCTCAATGTCAGTTGGTGCGATGCAGCCGGGGTCGGGTGCCGCCAGGTCGGGCAGTCCGAGGTCCGCTGGCCCAGGGTCCTCGGGCAGATCCTCAAGCGGAGCACCGGCGTCGAGCGGCTCTGGTTCGGTCGCTATTGGCGCCGCCTGCGGTTCCGCCCGGCACGAGGCCAGGAGCACGCCGAACAGCACGCGCCGCAGGTGCTGCTGCCGCGAACCGCTCACGGCGTCATCTCCGAGTGCGCGGCAGGGCGCCACGCGGGGTCAATCTGGTTGAGGCCCACCCCTGGCGGTGGTAGCGCAAGCGCTCGAATTGCGATGAAGAACGGGCCATTGTCGTCGTCTCGAACGGGCTCGTCGAGACGCACTGTGCGCCGGACGACGTCGACTCCCATGACGAGCCGATGGTAGTGGCCGACCGATGACTGCACGCAGACGTTGTCACCGACCGACGCACGATCGAGCTGTCCACGGAGTGCCAGGTCCTCGCCCGCCCCCACAGGCGACTCGAAGATGTAGAGGAGGGTCCGGTCGGCAGTCGACACGAACGTCGCACCTTCCGCGGCCGCCACCGGATTGCGGATGATTCCCGTCTTGCTTGCAAGGCGCTCCAAACCCACGGGATTGGGCGTGCCCGCGGTGTTCGCGAACGTCTCATCCCCAAACACGTAGAAGCCATTGTTCGTTCCCGCGGCGGCGAGGCTTGCACTAGCCGGCGGCAACGGCTGGAGGCCGGACAGGTTCTGGCACGCCGCCAGCGCGCCAGGCCAGCTTGCACTCAGCAAATAGAGGACGTGCGTCAGGGCATCCGAGCGGGGCTCTGCGAGGCCATTGTTCGGCACGTTGTCCCCCCAGAACCCATGCCGATACACGAAACAAAGGTCGCCGTTTCGATAGCGAGCGTTGATCCCCGTTCCGTAGGCTGTCACGGGCCACACGTCCAGTCGCCGGCCGTTGAGGTGGATACCCGGCGACGACCCGTGTCGAAGATCCGTGAATGCCGAGGCGCAGGCGTCCGTTGGCAGGTCGGAGTCGGCGATGAAGAGGCCATTGCGCGACCCCGTTTCCCGGGTCATGTCCGAACGCACGAGGGCGCCCACACCCCGGCCTCGCACCGAGCGCGTGAACACCGGCAGCGCGACGGGTCCGATCGTTTCATTCGCGCCAAACGGCATCCAGAGCCGTCGAACCACCGCGACCGGCTCGTTTCCGGGCGCCGAGCACGCCAGGTCGTCGAGGTAGAATGCCGACCCGTTTCCATCCTCCGGAATCTGCCAGACGAAGAGCGAGCCGGCGGGACGTTCGACCCCCGCGAGCGCCTCGTTCGAGTCGTCGTCTTGTAGCAGCCGTGTCGTGAGCGACGCGCGCACCTGGCTGACGTGCACGAGCGTGCCGGTCACGGCCACAAATCGCGCCAGACCCGAACCGAAGCGGATTGGCGCTTGTCCCGTCGCGGAGGTCAGCCCAAATCCGCTCTGACTGGTCCAGAACGCCTCCGGCAGGCCGCTTCGCCACGTCACACGTGTGAGCACGAGCGGAATCTCGGCGGCGTCGCCCTTGCTCGACTGGCGCACGTCCGAGGTCGTTGCCGGTGCGTTTGTGGGAGCGGATGCGAGCGCTGCGACCGGTCCCGGCGCGCGGGGCTCGCCGAGGGAGGTGCCTGGGAAGGGCGGAAGCGTCCGAAGGCGAGGGTCCGACGACGGAGGCAGCGGCGTCACCCCGTCGCGCTCGGCCGGCGCGTGGGGCACTGAGGTCCGCGTCGCGCTCTCCGGAACCAGACCCCGCCGGGTCAGGAGCGAATTCGAAGATCGGAGGTCCGCCGGTGAGACCCCGAGTGGGCTCGCAAATCGCACAGGGGTCGTGCCAAGCTCGGGAAACGGCCGCCTGAGCGGCGCCGGTGCACTCGGTCCACGACCTGACCCCGCCCGAGGCACCTCCATTGTTGCACCAGGCTTGCCCGCAGGTACGGCGGCCTTGGCGCTACAGCAGGGACACTGAAATGGTGTGCGGTCCAGATTCCATTGCTGGTCGTCCAGATTCGGCTGAGTCTGCTGCGGCAAGGTTTGACCGCCTGTGAACAGAAAGACAAAGCCGCCAATGCCCTCGGCCTCGATGCGGTCCGCGTGAAAGTTCGTGCTCTGGTGGGACACCACGATCGCGTCGGAGCGGCACTGCGACAGGTGCATCCGGTCAAAGCGAAACTTGAAGTCGGTTCCGAGCTGCATCACACACAGGTGACGTGCCATTCGGATGACAGAGGTCGAGGGAGCGAGGTACTTCCCTCCCGGGAACCCAATGAGCGACAGGTCCGACATGCCGGCATGGGTAAACGACGGGCGATCTCCAAGGTTCGTGGCGCTGTAGATCATCCGGAAATCCGTCGCGATGAGCGTCTCGCAGCCGGGCGAGGGGTCGGCGGTCTTCGGCGGTGCGTAAACGAAGCGGGTCTGGCGTGGACCCTCGCCGACGAGGTGAATGCGCCCGAACCAGCAGAACCGCCGAATCGGGTAGGTCCCGGCCGGGAAGAAGAGCGTCGGGAAGTACTCGTTGCCCCCACCCTGCTCGTATTTGCGCCAATTGACGTGAATCCAGTCTTGCGCAGCCTGGAGCTGCGGCGTCAGGTCGATTCCGAGCGGATCATCGAGGATCGACCCATCGCGGATCTTCGGCCACAGTGCGGGGGCAATCCATCGCATCACGTCGAAGACGCTGGTGAACGGCGTGGGGATCGACCAGGCCGTCGCCGGCTGGCCCGGTGCGGGTGGCAGGAAGACGTCGAGCTCGGCGTCAGAGAGCGGGGTGATCTTGGTGGCCATGGTGCCTCAGTTGTCGACGACTCGAAGACCAAATTCGGTGGTCATGCACGGTAGTTGCGACACCTCACCCGAGGAGGTGAGCATGAACCTTCCCCCGGAGGAATACACGTCGTATCCGAGCTCGGTTGTGTGCTCAAAGTAGTTCACTCCTACGTAGGCTGTTCCGTCCCTCGAAACCATGATCCCGCCAACGTTGCCGAAGCCAAACTTGGAGTGTAGGAGCGCCGACCGGTGCACTTGGTTTCCGGCGGAATCAATGACAATGAAAAAGGCGCTTGTCGGAGGCTTGCCATGCGGTCCGGAGTAGAGCAGATAGACTTCATCCTGAATGCTGACTGCAATGGAGTTGAGCTTGCGGTCATCCAGCGTACCGACGTCCCCTCCGATGACCTCGGCTGGCCCCTCAGCTCCGCTACGAAACAGGTCCCTGTGAGCGGGCCCCACGTCCTCAGCGACAAAATAGTAGGCGCCGGTCGGGCCGCAGGCCGTAACGAAGTTCATGACGCTCTTGCCCTTGAGAGTCGCGTGCTCCCGGGCCCCACCCTCGGACATCGAAATGCAAAACGGCCTGATCTCAAGCTCAGGTCCCTCCGCCTGAAAGAGATGCGCGCAGGCGAACATGGCATCCGCACTGACGCATTCGTATAAAAGCTGCGGGTCGCCAAGTTTCGTGGAAAACTGGTCGGAGCAGGCGATCTCGTCACTCCCAGGTCGTGCGAGGCACAGCCGGCACTGTTCCTTCTGATCGCAGACTTCCCCCAGCGTGCGTCCGCCGAACTCGGACCCGAAGACACTGCGATCCCAAGGAATTGGGGCTTGGTATCCTCCAGTGTCCCCGGACAGCAGGTAGTTGCCGCTGAAGATCGATGGGGGCATGCTCCCTGGTTGCGTCCGGGCACCTTGCGGGCTCGGTGCCGGCGCGCCGGAAGAACCCTCCGCCCGTGGAGTTGCAGCGTTTGCGCTGCCCACCGCAAGCATGCACAGCAGTGTGCTGAAAAGCGCACGACGCACAGATTCGGTCATCAGTTCACCGCCAGGAAAAGTACTATCGGCTTCACGGTCACATTCAGGCACTCCGCAACGAGCTATGCTCCAGGAGAAAGGCTCACAATGTTTGCATTCCGAAACCGAGCGACCCCACCGACGGCGCCTGCGAGCGAGGCCGGCAGGACAGACAGGTGGTCGCTGGGCGTCTTGGGAGACTCACCGACGGGCAGCGGCTTGGTGAATACGGTCGTGATCCCTACGTCCAGGACGAGTGCCGAATCGGTCCCTTCGCCAACCATTCGGGTCCCGAGGACCCGGCCTGGCGGAAACACGTAGCTATCAGCGTGTTGACATTCGATATTGTCACCCGGTATCAAGCACGTTGAATTGGTTGCGCCGATCAATGCAAGCGAAATGACGTAGTCGCACAGCTTTGACTCCAACTTGGGGTCAGGTCCCTTGCTCAGAAACATCCGCACCGGCACGTCGGGCATCTTCTGGAGTGCCCAGTACCCGTTGTTGCGCTTGGAGCCCTCGGGCGCCGTCCCCTGGTCGGGCATCGTCCCCGCCCACGTCTCGCCTTCCGCGGCGGGGTTCACGACCATCCAGCCCCAGGTGTTCGTTCCGTCGAAGCGACGGTTCCAGATGATGTCTCCGTGTCGCCAGCGAAGCCGGTCCGTCGGAGGCACGACGGGCAACTGCGTCGTGGGGTCGAGGTCCCAGCTGCGAAACTCCAGGGTCCGGCCATTGATGGCCATGGCACACGAGCGGGCGCGGCCGGCGTGCACGAGGCCGGTAGCCGAGCCGGGCACGTTCTCGGCGGAGGGGAGGCTCTCGGGGCTCGTCTGGGTGACGCCATTGTCCTGATACAGAAGCGACAGACTGTCGACGTTCGTGTTGAGCGACCGCAGCGAGACGCGGTCTGCGGGCGCGAGCACGAAGCTCACGCTGTCGGCGCCATGGACTGAGCCGTGCAGGTCGTGGAGCGAGACATCCAGCACGCCGCGCTTGGAGCCGAGCCGCACCAGCGCGCTCGGGCCGAAGAGCAACGTGTTCAGCTCGATCGTGCCATGCTCGAGCACGACGGAGACCTCGTGGTCGACGGCGACCTCGACGAGGCCACGACCCCAAAACCGGAAGCCGGGATCGGCGCCATCTGTGGCGGTGACCTCGCCGCCCGACACGGCCTCCAGTGATGCGAGGGTGTGCTGAGTGTCGCGGTCGTACAGGAACGAGTCACCGATCCAGGTAAAGTTTGTCAGCGACAACACGCGCGCGACGTCACCAAGGATGGGGTCGACCACGCCATCCAGAGGCACCAGGACCATGAGCGGCAGGAGCGGATTGAGCGGGTCAGGGTGCGGGGTGTTGCTTGCCGTGAGCGGCTCGAGGGGCCTGGGCGTCGGCGACCCGCTCGGCCATCCAAGCGAGATCACGTAGCCGCCGACGCTTGCGGCGTGGATGCGGTTGAACCAGCCTTCCGCGACACCCTTGGCGAGCACGACGGCCGCGCCGCGACACCCCACGAGCGCAATGTCCTCGAGTCGAAAGCCGTGCTCCACCACGCCGGCGACCCACAGCAGGTGGTCCACGCCCCGCGAAGCCTTCCAGGGCACGGTCGCTACCGGCTGGCCTGGAACCCATCCATGCAGACCGATACCTGACATGGACCCCTGGAACCAAGAGTCCATCGTCGCAGGCGGCGGTGTCGCAAAGACCAGTGCACGATTGAACGGCGCGTTGCCCGTGAACGGGCTCGTGATGTGCGCGAGGCGCGTTGCCGAGGGACCTTCGCCCTCGAGGCTGACGCGCATGTCCCAGCGGATGCCCGTGACCGGATAGGTGCCGGCCGGCAGAAAGAGCGTGACCCGTTCGGCACGCGTCGGGGTTGCCGTCGGCCCCGTATCGAGGGTCGACTGCGCAAGGTCGGCGATGGCCGCGTTGATCTCGTCGGTCACGTCGATGGCCTTGCCGGTGGCGTCCGTGAGCGCGTGGGTCACGATGGCATCCCACTTCGACTCGTCGATCCAGCACAAGACGTTGAACCGGGGGCACCGCTGGAGATCGACGTACTTCGTTGGCGGCGGGAGTGTCGCGTTGTAGGGCTCTGCCCCTGGCTCCTGGTTCGTCGGCATCTGGGTGCAATCATCGGCCATGAGCTCGTCCTCCTACCCTCTGCACTACATCGCGACGAGCTTGGCGCCAAGGAGCACCAGCTCGTAAGTCACGCCATTGGCTCCGGCGATTTTCCCATTGATGTCGATGGAGCGCTTCTTCGGATTCACGTGAATAACCGTCCCCTTATCGAGGAACATCGATTCTCCCACCTTTCGGATCCCCACCACGTCGCCCACAGCCACCAGGCTCAGCTTCAGGCGATCTGCGGGGACGATGAACCAACGTTGAGCTGAGGGCCCGTCCGGCAGCAGGGGATTGACGTACTCGATCTGGAAAAGGAGCGTCTCAGCTGAGCCATAATAGCCGTCTGCCGACGGATCCGCCGCCACGTCCGGGGTCACCGCCAGAAGGACCTTGACCGGTCGTGCTGCCGCAGCGGCAGGATCGCCGGGCTGCACTGGCGGAGCACCTGGCGGTGGCGCAGAAAACGGCGCGTACCCGGCATTGAGGATGACGTCCCCTGGGCGAACGCGCTTGAGCGTCGTGGGAGCCGACGCAGTCGGGGGCGCGACTTGCCCTGATGCGTGGCCTGGCGTGACGATTTCTAGCGTCCGACCGCTGCCAAGGACGAGGCCGTGCCGATCTCGCTCTCCACCGGTGTCGACGAACGTGGCCGCGGGCGCATAGAGGTCGCCGTCACCGATCATGCGATACACATCGTCAGCGACGAGCGTGTCCTCCGCCGGCGTGGGGTTTGGGGCGTACGCGTCGACCTGGAGGAGCTTGGTGCTCGGGGACATGCGTGCCCCGCGGGACAACAGCCGTACGTTGTCGCGACGGCTACGAACGACGACGACCGGAGCGAATCCCGGGGACGGCCCCGCGACATTGTCTAGTTCAACGGTCGTGTCGATTTCCAGCGGATTGTCCACCCAGAGGCAGCAGGGCGGACCGCGTTCACCCGGCGTGTCGTTTGCCTTCAGGGGGATGGCCACCGGCGGGCCCTTCTTCTCCGCGCGCCCGTCCCCGACGAAAACGTGCATTCGACCGGCGTCGATGAGCCCCACATCGGCCGCACCCCAGGCCAGCTCATTGTTTGGGTTGTTCCGGCCCTCGCCGAGTCCGGGCAAGTCGAACTTGTAGACGTAGGCGCTCAAGTCTCCCTGGGGTTGCTTGAGCTCGTTGGCGGCCAGCACCTGGATCTGGGCCGCGGTGAGGCCCACGCCGGTGTCCGTCGTGAAGCGCGACAGTACCAGGTGTCCTGCGCCGGCCGTTGACCCGGCGACTCGGATGAAGAAGTGGCCTATCCCGTCCGCGCGACACCGGTCCAGCAGCGCCGCCCGGACGCCGCCGTTGCATCGAATCGCGTCTCCCCGAAAAAGCGTGAAGTGAACATGCTCGACGAGAAAACCGTTCGAGAGCGGAACCTCGGCGCGGATGGCATTCTTGGCCAGCATCGCCGCGGTCAGCGTCCCATCCGCGTTGTCGGCATTGCTCGACCAGCGGGCAGAGGCCCCGTCGAGCGCAAGGTTCCGGATTCCGGCTCCAATGGGCGGGCGCGACGGCGTGGCGGCGAGGTACTTGAGGACCAGCATGTCTTCCGGGATGTCGCCCGACAGGTCGAGGCTCCCGTCCGTCGCGCGTTGGGGGTAGCCGGCGAACGTCAGGGAGGAGGTTGTTTCCAGCTCGCCCTCGAGACCAACCCGCGGATCCCACGGGATGTCCTGGACCGGGTAGTCGCCCGCGGGGAAGAAGAGGCGGGGACAGGCCGGAACCTGGCCAAGCGGATCAGGAGTGGATGTTGCCAAGGAGAGCAGGTCGGCGATAGCTTGGCGAACACCGCAGCTCACCGCGGCCCGGTCGCGCAACGACAGTTCATGGGAGCGATAGGCGCGCATCCGACCCAGCACCGCGACGGCCTTGGCGCGAGCGGACGGCTCGTCCAGCGCGCCCTGGTCAAAGGCAGCGTCCACCAAAGCGGGCGCAATCCACCGAAGTGCGTCGTATTTGTGTCTCGAACAACGCAAGCCGGTCGACGTGCCGATGGCATGCTCCGCGACCTGCTTGACGGTGGACTTGACGTGAATCACGACGCTTCGTGCTCTCGGCTTTCGCTAGGTTTCCAGTGGGAAATGCGCAACCGGGTACATTCCCATGGGGAACACGAGAGTCGAGTCGAGGGGGAGTTCACTCTCCTGACACGACTCCGGATCCGCGTGGGTGTCCTCCGACACGTCGACCTCGAGCCGCTCCTCACCGCCCTCTCCTTGATCCTTTGTCATGGCCTACGCCCCCACCTTCAGCGTGACCGACACACGCAGCGCGGCGCTCCACTTGCCGCCGGGGTTTGGCGCCGCGCCCTTTTTGGCTTCAGCGAACCAGCGGATGTAGCGCTCGATGGGAAACGAGCCTGCGTTGGCGGCCGGTATCGACGTGATCGAGCCAACGGTCACTGCCGCCTTGTAGTAGCCCGCACCGACGTCCATGTCGCCAGCGCCGCGATCGTCGATTGTCCAGGTGACCACGTTGGGAGTCGGCCCATCCGGCGGTGTGGCCCCCGCTTGCTGGTTGGCATCATTGGTCATGATGCCGAAGGTGATGTCATCGTTGACGTCATCGCGGTGGCAGGAGATCAGCCAGAAGGTGATGTACGCAACGACGTACTGGCCGACGTCCGCCGCGCTCGCAAGC
>SXOX01000262.1 GCA_005776585.1 Pseudomonadota bacterium
AGCTCCACGCAGAGCGCGAACAGGCGCTCGGCGGAGCTGTGGTGCAAGGCGTCGAGCGCCTCTTCGGCGGCCTCGGCGCCCACGATCGCGGCGTGGGTCTGATGGAGCCGGTAGCGTGCGGCCAGACGCGCGGCCTCGGCGAGGATGCGCGTGAAGCGCGGGCTGGCACGAACGGCGACGGCCACTCCCGCGGCGGCCTCGCTCGCCGTCCGATAGAGCGCTTCGGACTCGCGCGCCACGGCCAGTGCGTCGCGCGTCGTGTCCACGACGAGGCGCTCGACGTTGCCGAGGACGCGACCCACGAGCCGGGCCGCAGCGAGCGTGACGTCGGTGGCGCGGCGTGCAGCGGCCGCCAGCTCAGGTTGGGTCTGTGGATGCATGAGTCACCTCCTTGACGCACTTGGAACACACGAAGACGCGCGGACCCGGCGGGTCCGTCACGAGGAGCGCGGCGTCGCTGCCCTTGGGCAGGATCGCGTTGCAGAGATGGCAGAGCGCGTTCATGGCCAGCACGAGCGGCTGATAGCCGAGCACGGCGGGAGGGCGACCCACCAGCGGCGCGACCGGGGCGGTCTCGCCACGCGCGGTGCGCGCGACCTCGGCGCTGTCGACCACGATGCCCTCCACGAGCCCGAAGGCGTTCTGGAGCACGTTGCGGACGAGGTTGGACACCGACAAGCCTAGCCGGCCGGCGTTCATCTTGAGTTCACGGTCGAGGTCCTCGGGGACTCGAGCGTGGATGATCTTCTCTTTGCGGTCGTCGTTCGTAGACATACGATCACGTTGTAACCGGTTGTATACGATCGGTCAAGAACTTTTTTTGGTTCGGGCGCGCCCGTTGCTTGGGTGGCCCCACGTCCGCGGCCTGTGCTACGGTTTGCCCCGTCCGAAGCGCGGCGTTGCGCTCTGGGTAGTGGAGGAGATCCCATGGCGAGCTACCTGCTGATCGAGTCGCGTGACCCGTTCGACTCCAATGATGTCCAGTTCACCACCGAGCTTGCGACCGGCCTCGCGCAGGCGGGCAACACGGTGACGGTCCTGCTCGTTCAGAACGGCGTCCTCCCGGCGCGCGCTGGCGCGAAGGCCGATGGGCTCGTCGCGCTCCTGAACGCCGGCGTCACCGTGCTCGCTGACGACTTCTCGCTCGTCGAGCGGGGCATCGCGCCGGCAAGGCTGCGACCAGGGGTTACTCCCGCGCCCATCGATGTCGTCCTGGATCACATGGCCGCGGGCCACAAGACGCTCTGGCACTAAGGAGACACCATGTCCCAGAAGACCCTGACGTTCGCGCTCATGGACCCGCCGTACGAGTCCGCCAACCTGACGACCGCGTTCCGCCTGCTCACCGCCGCGGCAGAGCGGGGCTACAACCTCAACGTCTTCGCCTACGAGGGGGCCTCGGCCCTGGCCTTCGCCCGCCAGGCGGCGCACCCCAACCCGGTGCATGGCAAGAACCTCGCCGAGGAGAACCATCCGACCACCCGGGAGCAGGTCGCGGCACTCCTGGCCTGTGCCGAGAAGAACGGCGGCAAGGTCGACTGGGTCAACTGCGGCATGTGCGTGGACGAGCGCGGTGTCAACGAGTTCGTGCCCGGCACACGTCGTGGCTCGCCGGCGGACCTGCACGCGTTTACGGAAGCCTCAGACAACATCCTCGTCATCCCTACGAAGTGAGGTCCCCATGGCCAAGAAGACGCTGAACATTGTCGAGTCGGCCTACCGGGCCGTCATGGAAGAGCAGGACGACACCATCCTCTGGGTGCTCGCGGCGATGCACTCGGCCGGGGCCGACCACACCGTCGTGCTGCGCGCCAACGCGGTGAACTACGCCGTCGCCGGTCAAGCCGCGCCGGCGCTGGCCGTGGGCGAGTGGAGGCAGACGCAGCCGCCGCGGATGGATCGGGACCTCACCGACCTGATGGAGAAGCGGTCGATCCCGGTCTTCGTCATCGCCGAGGACCTGAGCGACCGCGGCATCGCCTCCAGCGAGCTCATCCCTGGCGTCCGCCTCCTGCCACGCGCCGCGCTGCCGGCCCTGTGCGCCGAGTACGCGGTCGTCTCGCACTGGTAACCGGCCGCGGAGCCGCCTACTCGCCGCGAAACACCGGCGCGCGCTTCTCGAGGAAGGCACGCGCGCCCTCGGCGGCGTCCTGTCCCTGAAACGAGAGCGCCTGGGCCATGGACTCGACCTCGGCGGCCATCCGGGGATCGAAGCCCGCGTGCCGGTAGACCGATCGCCGGGTCCATCGCACGACCCCGGGCGCGCCCGCGGCCAGCTGCTGCGCGAGCGCGAGCGCTTCGTCCTCCACGTCCTCGTCTGGAACGCAGCGATTGGCGAGGCCCCATTGCAGCGCCATCTCGCCGCGCAGTTCGTCGCCCGTGAGCAGCAGCTCGAGCGCGCGCGGGATGCCGACCAGCGCCGGCAACAGGTACGTGAGCCCCATGCCGGGGTGCAGGCCGAGCTTCACGAACGGCGCGATGAAGCGCGACTCGGGCGAGACGACGCGAAAGTCGCACGCCAGCGCCAGCCCGAACCCACCGCCGACGGCCGCTCCGCGCACCGCCGCGACCGTGGGGATCGGCAGGTCCAGCAGCGAGAGAAACGGCGCATAGACATCGCGCAGCTGATCCGCCTGGCCCATCGGGCCACGCACGGCTTGCTCCGAGCCCGGCAGGCCCGTGCCCACATCCGCTCCCGCGCAGAAGTGCTTGCCGATGCTCCCGAGCACCAGCGCCCGAGCCGTCGCGTCGTGCCGTAGCGCGCCGATCGTCTCGTGGAACTCCTCCAGGAGTCCGACCGACATCGTGTTTCGCGGCGGTCGGTTGAGCCGCACCAGCACCACGTGACCGTCGCGGTCGACGGTGAGCTCGCTCACGGGGTGACCTTGGGCATGACCGTGACCTCGATCTCGGCGCTCTTGGCCTCCTGCGCCGCCTTGGTCAGCTCCGCCTTGGCCGTGACGTCGCCAAGCAGCGTGTGCTTGAAGAACGACAGCACGACGTCCCGCACGAGGCTGTGCGCGTCGGTGATGGAGAGCGGCGCCTTCTCGTCGCAGATGTTGCCGAACTGGGCGATGACGTCCGGCGGGGCGAAGGCCGCGAGGACGCACGCGTCGCTGAAGGTGAAGTGGCTGCCGTGCTTCAGTGTCCAGAGCATCTTGTCGGTCGTGACGCCGTCGAAGATGGGCTTCACTTGCGTGTCCAGCGGCGTGAGCGTGTCCTCCTTGCCGGCCAGGACCAGCATGGGGATCGCGACCTTGGCCAGCCCCGTGTTGCGAAACGCCTCGAAGCCCGCGGGCGCCATGGGGACGGCCGCGTCGATGCGCGGATCACCGAACTCGTACGGGCCCTTTTGGTTGGCGTTGACGAGCTGACAGGCGAACTCCTTCGGGCTCTTGTCGCAGAGCGCGATCATCGCCTCGTCCGCCGAGACCGTGGCACCGGAGAGCGCGACGGTCGTGTAGCCCCCAAACGAGTGCCCGCAGGCGCCGATGTGCTGGAGGTCGAGCTTGGTCTTGAGCCACGCGGGGTCGGTGGGCTCGGGCTTCTCCAAGCGATCGATGACGCGCGAGATGTCCTTGGGCCGCAACAGCGCGACGTCGGCGGTCTTGGCCTTGTCGAAGGTGAGGAACGTGTTCCAGACGTGATCGGGAGCGACGACGATGAAGCCGTGCATGGCCAGCCACTCCGTCAGGAAGTACGACTGCTCTTTCAAGCCCTGGTGGCCGTGCGAGAAGACGATGACCGGATACGGCCCGCCGTCCTTGAGCGGCACCTCCGCGTAGGCCTGGCCCGCGAGCAGGCCGAGGTAGACGTACGGCTCCTGCGCAGCGACCGGCTTTCCCGGGTACCAGATCGCGACCGGGAGCGTGCGCTTCGGGTTGTCGGTCGGGACCTCGATGAAGGTCACGCCGGCGACCACGGACGGGAGCGGCGCGATCGTGTCCGGAGCCACGTCCGGACCGAGGTCGGGTGTGTTGGCATCGGCCACTGGAACGTCCAGCACGTCGGGAGGGCCGAGGTCCATCGGGAGCGCGGTGTCCGGCACAGGAGACAGGTCGGCGATGGCGTCGACCGTCGCGTCCTGCGGTGAGGTCGTCGCGGCGTCCGAGGTCCCTGCGGGCGCCTCGGTCGCGGCGCCACAGCCGACAGCCACCGAGAGCAACACCGGGAGACCCACAAGGGAGAGCGTCTTCATGGCGCGGAATCTAGCCGGCTTCGGTCGATTCCGCCACGCGAACCGCGCCGGCGCGCCTATAATCGACGACCGCTTGGGAGGGTCAGGCATTTCCAACTACGTTCTGGCGATGGGGCTCGTGACGGTCGGCTGCGCCACGACCAATGCGGTCGTCCAACCACCGCAGGCCGTCTCCGGCAGCGAGCACATGGTCGCCACGTCCAACGCGTCGGCGTCTTCCGCGGCGCTCGAGGTGCTCCGTGCAGGCGGCAGCGCCGTCGACGCCGCCATCGCGGCGCAGCTCGTCCTGACCGTGACCGAGCCAGACGCATCGGGCCTCGGCGGCGGCGCGCTCCTGGTGTACTACGACCCAGCAACGAAGGGCGTCACCGTGTTCGACGGCCGGGAGGTGGCGCCTCGCGGCGCGTCACCCGTGATCCTGCGCGATGCGCGCGGCCGGCGCGTGCCGCGTCTCTCGGTCGTGGCCAGCGGGCGATCGGTGGCTGTGCCGGGCGTCCTGCGTATGCTCGAGCTCGCCCACCAACGCCATGGGCGGCTCCCCTGGGCGCGCCTGTTCCAGCCCGCCATCGCGCTCGCCGACGGCGGCTTCCGCGTTACGGCGCGCCTGTACTCCCAGCTCGCGGTGACTCCCCACGTGGACCTCTACGCCGAGGCGCGCGCGCTCTTCTTTCACGACGGCCTCCCGCGTCCCGTGGGGTCCGAGCTGACACATCCGAAGCTCGCCGAGACCCTGCGAACGCTCGCCACCGAGGGCGCTCGGGCGTTCTATGAGGGCCCCATTGCGCGCGATGTCGTAGCCGCCGTGAGCTCGACTCGCCCGCTCAAGGGCGCGCTCAGCGAGGACGATCTCCGCAGTTATGCTGCCGTCGAGCGCGAGGCGCTGTGCGGCCAGTACCACGGTCGTCGCATCTGCGGCTCGCCCCCGCCCTCGCTCGGGACCGTGACGCTGCTCGAGGCTCTGGGCATCTTGGAGCACTTCGATCTCGGCAGCGGCGCAGGCTGGACGCTCGCGCGTGCTCACCTGCTGGCGGAGGCGCTGCGGCTCGCGTTCGCCGATGGCCGCACTTATGTCGCCGATCCCGCCTTCGCGCCGACCCGAGTCGAGGGGCTCCTCTTGCCCGACTATCTTGCGGCGCGGGCCAAGCTGGTCGACCCCACGCGCGCGACTCGCAAGCGCGCTCGACCCGGGCGGCCGGCGTCGACGGTCTCGACCCTCTCGGCGACGCCGGACGTCCACGAGGACCCGTATGACGGTCCGCCCTCGACCTCGCACCTCGTGATTCGTGACCGAACCGGCGCCGTCGTATCCATGACGTCGTCTCTCGGGGGGCACTTCGGCTCGCGGCTGATGGTGCGCGGCTTCTTCTTGAACAACCACGTGACCTACTTTTCACCCGAGCCCATGCTCCGGGGCCAGCTGCGCGGCAATCGGCTGGAGCCGGGGAAGCGCCCGCGCACGGCCATGACGCCGCTCATCGTCCTCGACGCGGAGGGGCGCGTCGAGCTCGCGCTGGGCTCCGCCGGGAGCGCCCAGATCGTGCCACATGTCGCCAAGGTCCTCATGGGCGTCCTCGACTGGGGCCTCGACGTGCAGTCGGCCATCGAGCTTCCAAACGTCGTGAACACGAACGGCCCGACGCGCGTCGAGGTCGTCCCCGGGAGCCAGCGGGCCTGCGAGCGCCTGGCCGAGCGGCTCCGGCGCCGAGGCCATCGCATCGGCCCCCTCCTGCGAGACAGCGGCATTCAAGCGATTCACATGACGCCCACGGGTCTCGAGGGTGGCGCCGACTCGCGGCGCGGGGGGCTCGTGCTTGCGGATTGACCCCAGGTCAGGGGCAGGCCTTGGGGTAGTTGCCGCTGGGATCGGACTTGCCGAGCGTGCCGCAGCCGTAGCTGCCGTCGATGTCGCTCCAACCGCAGGCGGGGAGCTCCGCGCAGTCGAACTCCCACAACTTGCCCTCGGCGCACCACGTGTACTTGGTCGTGCTGCAGCAGCCGACGAATGAGACGGCGCCACACGCCTTGCCCTCGCCTGTGCAGACCCCCGACAGGTTGCAGGTCTGTCCGATGGCGCAGCCGCCGCAGGAGCCGCCGCAGCCATCGCCGCCGCACTCCTTGGCGTCGCACTTTGGGGTGCACACGGTGCACTTGCCCTGCGCATTGCAGCTCTGACCCGATCCGCAGGTGCCGCATTGCCCGCCGCAGCCGTTGGAACCGCAGCTCTTGCCCACGCAGTTCGGCTGACAGTCCCCGACGCACTGGCCGGTCGCGTCACAGGTCTGGTTCGCCGCGCACTTGCCGCACGTCCCGTTGCAGCCGTCGCTGCCGCACTTCTTGCCCGCGCAGTCGCTCGTGCACGTGCCGCTGCACAGGCCGACGCCGTCGCACGACAAGCCCGGCTTGCAGGCGCCGCAGGTGCCGTCGCAGCCGTCGGACCCGCACTCCTTGCCCAAGCACTGCGGCACACAGGTGGCCGTGGTGCACTTGCCCTGGGGCGAGCATGACTGGTTGGCCTCGCACTGGCCGCAGGTTCCGCCGCAGCCGTTGTCGCCGCAGAGCTTGCCCGCGCAGCTCGGGATGCACGCGATACACTGGTCCCCTGCGCCGCACGCCGTCCCCGCCGTGCAGGTTCCGCACGAGCCACCACAGCCGTCGTCGCCGCACTGCTTGCCGGCGCACTTGGGCTGGCAGCCGGTGCCCGGTGCGACCAGGCCGCTGCACGCCTTGAGCGTCTGGGCGCAGCTCTGAGCGAGCTGGCACTCCGAGCACGCTGGTTCCGTAAAGCCTGCCGCGCACGCCGCGGCGCACTTGCCGACGAGGCAGTCCAGGTAGGCGCCGAGGCAGGTCGAGCAGTCGAAGCCGAGCTTCGTCTCCGTGACCATGCACGACGTGAGGCACACGATGCGGTTGTCGCCGCTGCACTTGGGGACACAGCCGAGGCCCTTGACGTAGACGTTCTCACCGAGCGTCGCCAAGATGGCGAGATCCTCGGTCCCGCAGGCCGTCGGGATGACGGGCCCGGTGTCCTTGGGCACGTCGATCGTCCCGACGCCCTCTCCCGTGGCGGTGTCGGCCGGTGTGACCGCGTCGGGGCCAACCTTCGTGTCGCTCCCCTTGGTGTCTGCGGCGGTCGTACTGCACTTGCAGGCGCTGAAGTAGTAAACGCCCGCGGTGGTCTCCGACTCCTCGCACACGCGCACGCTCTTGGTCTTGTCGACGCAGGTGCAGTCTTCGGTGTCCCCCGGCACGTCGCATTTCTTCTTGGAGCTGCTGTTACCGCCTGCGGTGCCACACCCCGCGATGGCCAATGCTAGCGCACCTCCCAGAACGACGTCCCACCCCGCTTGCCGCACCGCCATTACTGCCTCCGCGCCTGCCGGGTGACAGTGGTACCTCCGCGGGCGTCGCTTGGCAAGCGTCAGAGTAACTGGGGCGAGCCATTGGACGAGCGTGGTTTCGTTGCTTTCTCCACAGCTTGCGTTGCTTGACGGACCTCGCGCCGGCTCGTAGCGTGGCAGGCGTGCATCACCTCATCTCGTTGCCATTCGGGTCGAAGTCCTTCGCGGTCGCATCCCTCTGCTGGCTCGCGGCGTGCTCGCCGGCGACCCAGGTCATCGACAACGCGTCACGCGACGTCAATACGCCGTTCTCGGTCGGGGATGCGCCCGGCGCGGGTCAGGACGCCCAAGCGGACATTGGAGTGCCAGGTCCGTCGAGCGATCTCGTGGGTGGGAGCGCCGGTGACGCCCAGGCCGCGCCCGACGTCATCTCCACCGAGGATGCCGGCCTGCCAGACGGAACGCCCGCCAAAGACACCGGCACTGAGGACAGCGGCGACGTGGGGCCGCTCCCCGACACGACCCCGCCCGCCAAGCCCAAGATCGTCATCAATGAGGTGATGTATCGCCCGACCAAAGCGAGCGACGAGCTCGGCGAGTGGCTGGAGCTGTACAACGCCGGCACGGTCTCCGTCGATCTCAAGGACTGGGTCATCCGCGACAAGGCGCAGAACCTGCACAAGATCGCCAGCAGCGTGGCGCTCGAGCCCGGCGGCTACGTCGTGCTCGGCCGCAACGGGGACTTCGCCAAGAATGGCGCCTACGTGCCTGACTACGTCTATGCGGAGTTCTTCTTGGCCAACTCCGCCGACTCCATCGTGCTCGTCGACTCGAAGGGCGCGATCGTCGATGAGGTGAGCTACAAGGTCGACGCGCCGTGGCCCAGCGACACCATCGGGCGCTCCATCGAGCTGCAGGACGCGACGGCCGACAACAGCAAGCCGGAGAGCTGGGCCGCAGCTACCGCCGTCTACGGACTGGGCGACCGCGGCACACCGGGCCAGAAGAATGGCGGTCCGGTGGCGCCGTTCACGCTCGATCCCGCGGTCGGGGACTGGCAGTCCCCGGAGCTCAAGGCCACGCTGCGATTCTCGCCCAAGGACGACGCGGAGCCGCATGTGCTCGAGACGTTGGCCCAGGCCAAGACGCAGCTCCGCCTGGCGTACTTCAACATCCGCCACGACGCCGTCCTCGACCTGCTCAAGACGCTCAAGGCCGACGGCATCGACATCGACATCCTCATGGACAAGGCCCAGCAGGACCTCGACTACAACGACATGGACGAGAAGCTCGCCGCCGCGGGGATCCCGTTCACCTTGATTGACAAGTCCAAGGCCGAGTTCGCGACGATGCACGACAAGTTCACCGTCATCGACGGCCACCTGCTCTTCACGGGCTCCGCCAACCTGTCGATCACGGCCCTCAACAAGAGCGACGAGGACCTGCTCACCATCGACGACGTCAGCATCGCGCAGCGGTTCTTGCAGGAGTTCGACGAGATCAAGGCCGGCGGCAA
This sequence comes from Pseudomonadota bacterium, assembly GCA_005776585.1. Classification (GTDB taxonomy): domain Bacteria; phylum Myxococcota_A; class UBA9042; genus SXOX01. The sequence goes on from SXOX01000262.1 coordinate 9,053, forward strand.
CGCCAAGAGCGCCGCCTACGCGCCAGGAGACGTCGTGCGGGCGTGGATGGGGCCCGAGGATGACCTCGACCAGAAGGTCAAAGAGCGCCTCGACGCGGCGACCGGCACCGTCGTGGTCGCGCAGTTCCAGCTCAATCAGAAGACGCTCGTCGCAGCCCTTATCGCCGCCAAGGACCGCGGCGTGAAGGTCGTCGTCGTGCTTGATCAGGTCCAAGCGGCCACCGAGACGGCCGATGAGGACCTCGTCGCCAAGGGCATCCCGGTCATCCTGGCCAAGAACACGCTCGGCGAGTTCTCAGAGATGCACTCGAAGTTCGCCGTCATCGACCACAAGACCGTCATCATGGGCTCGTTCAACTGGACCAGCCTGGCCACCTACTACAACGATGAGAACATGGTCATCATTGACGACGCGGGGCTCGCCGCGCGCGCCGAGGGCAAGCTGGCGGAGCTGCTCACGACGTACGCCCCTGGGAAGGACCCGGCCACGCTCGGGCTGCACGTCGGTGAGGTCGACGTCACGCTGAGCACCAGCAACGTCACGCTGGAAGCCGGCGGAACTCTGACGGTGTTTAGCCTCGGCGCGGGCCCTTTCGCGCCGCCCAAGGCGCTCGCCGGGACGACGCTGACGGTCGCGCTCAAGACGGGCACGCGGCTCGAGTATCGGTATCTCATCGCGGGCCCTTCGGGGGCCGTGACCGAGGGCGGGCTGCCACACGTGTTCACGGTACCGTTCGCGCCGGGGCCATTCGTGGTCAAGGACGCCTTCCGGAAGTAGCCGCGAGCGCCCGGGGGCGCTAAGGTGACGCCGCATGGAGACCCAGGACCCGAGCGACGTCGCCATCTCCATCCGGGGCGTCTCCAAACGCTTCGGAGCGCTCGAGGTGCTGCGCGGTCTCGATCTCGAGGTGCCCCGTGGCCAGGTTACGACCATCATCGGCGGCTCCGGCAGCGGCAAGTCCGTGCTGGTCAAGCACATCATGGGGCTGCTGCACCCCGACCAGGGCGCCATCCTCGTTGATGGCGAAGACATCGTTCAGATGAGTGAGCGCGAGCGGACCCGGGTGCGCGCCAAGTTCGGCATGCTCTTTCAGCACGCAGCGCTCTTCGACTCGATGACCGTCGCAGACAACATCGCGTTTCCGCTGCGCGAGCACACACGGCTCTCCCGTGGCGAGATTGACCGACGCGTGGAGGACAAGCTCGACCTGCTGGGCCTCGCGGGCACCGGCAGGAAGTGGCCTGCAGAGCTGTCGGGAGGCATGCGCAAGCGTGTCGGCCTCGCGCGCGCGCTCGTCACGAGCCCGTCGTTCCTCATCTATGACGAACCCACGACCGGTCTCGACCCCGTGCTGGCAAAGCAGGTCGACGAGATGATCGGCGAGACGCAAGAGCGCTTCGGAGTCACGAGCATCGTCATCAGCCACGACATGGCGTCTACTTTTCGCCTCGCGCATCGGATCGCGATGCTGTGGCAGGGTCGGATCGTCATCGCCGCGGACCCGCAGACGGTCGCGAGCTCCGGCGTTCCTCAAGTCGACGAGTTCATTCGCGCCTCGGGCGTGCGGCTGGAGTCGGTTCGCCGGCCCGATGCGGGGGCGCGCGCCGATGCCTAAGGTGCGCCCCGTTCTTCTCGTCGGGCTCGTCGTCCTCGGTGGACTCGGCGCCGTCATGGCGCTCTACACCTCGGCGCGACAGGGCTTCCGGCCCAAAGAAGGCTCGTACGTGGTCTACGCGTTGTTCGACGACGTGAGCGGTGTCGCTCCACGGACCCGCGTCACGGTCGCCGGCGTGCAGGTCGGCGAGGTCGTCTCCGTCGGCCTGGACGACACACACCCGGATTTGGCCCGCGTCGCCATCGTGCTCACCAAGAGCGTCGCGTTGCGCGAGGGCGCGCCCGGCGAGCACGGTCCCTACGAGAGCGGGGCGCAGCTGTCGGTGCGCTCGGCGTCGCTGCTCGGGGATCCCTATCTGGAGCTGTCGCGTGGGCTGAAGGGCCGTACGCTGGAAGATGGTGACCGGATTCAGAACGTCATCTCCGTGACGGGCCTGAGCGCGGTCATGAAGCAGCTCGAGAGCTCGGGCTCGCTCGTCCATCGGATCGACCGCGTCTTCGCGCAGCTCGAGGCCATCGCGGTCGACGTCAAGAAGGTCACGGGCGCCGTTTCGGACACCCTCGGCGGCGAGCACGGGAAGAAGCGCATCGACGGCATCGCCGACAGCATCGACCGCGCCGCGAAGGACCTCACGCGCATCACGTCGGACGTGCGCAAGGTAGCCAGCGACGTCGACGACTTCCTGAGCAAGAGCGTCCTGGGTCGCGGCGAGCAGGTCGGGCGCATTGTCGGCAACGTCGAGCGATTTACTGAAAATGCCGTAAAGCTTTCCAATGACCTGTCGCGCGAGGCCGCGCGCATCCTCGCGGACGTCAAGGCCGTGACCGGTGACGTCAAGGGCATCGTCGGCGCGTCCAAGGGCGACATCGCCGCCACCTTGTCCAGCCTCAAGGAGGCCATCAAGAGCGTCGCGGACTCCGCTGGCGCCGTGCAGTCCACCGTGTCGAGCCTCCAGTCCATCGCCAAGAAGATCGACACGGGCCAGGGGACCCTCGGCCGGTTGGTCAATGACGACACGGCGCTCAAGAACGTCGAGGAGGTCGTCGCGGACGCTGGCGATCTGGTCAAGAAGGTGACCAAGCTCGAGACGAAGCTCGAGTTCCAGTCGCAGTTCTACGTCGAGGAGAAGGCGTTCAAGAACTACCTCTCGCTGCGCATCCAACCCAAGCACGACAAGTACTGGCTCATCGAGCTCATCGACGATCCGCGCAAGAAGGTCAGCGCCACGCACACCTTCACCGAGACCGACGACCCGACACGGCCGCCGCGCGTGAACACGACGACCACCACGACGGACGGTTCGGAGTTTAAGGTCAGCTTTCAGTTCGCCAAGCGGTGGTACTTCGTGACGGGGCGGCTCGGGATCATCGAGAGCAAGGGCGGCCTTGGGCTCGATCTGGAGTTCCTGAACGACTCGCTCAAGCTCTCGATGGACCTCTTCGACTTCTCCGCTGAGGGCGCGCCTCGCCTGCGGGTGCTCGCCAACTGGGAGTTCGTCAAGCACTTCTACGTCTCGGCGGGCGTCGATGACGTGATCGTCAAGGACCGCTTCGACTACTTCTTCGGCTTGGGCATTCGCTTTACAGACGACGATCTCAAGTCGCTCCTGCTCGTCGGGCCCAAGCCCAGCCTGTAGAGGCACAGCAACAGTAACGCCACGGCGCTGTGCACGGCTGACGGCGCGCCCGATTGGCACCCGCTCGGTGTGGGCTCGGGCGCCTTCCCCGTTCCTGCATCGGCGGTGACCTCGACAGCGTTCCCCGTGTCGGGCGCTTCGGCGGTGGAGCTTGCCGTGTCACCTCCGCCGAGGATGGCCTTCAACGCGACTTGCACCTGCGGCCAGATGGGTGTGCAGCTCGTGGCCACCGGCGTCCCGGCGGGGCAGGTGAGCGGGCCGGTGATCTGGGCGAACGAGATGAGCGGAGTGAACACGGGCGAGTTGGCGGCGGCGTCGGCCGTCGCGCCGAACGCGAAGCCGTCGAGCCCCTCGTTGGCGCACACGGCGAGCTTGTCCCCAATCACACGCGCGCAGCCGGTCTTGAGCGGCGTGGCGAGCGCCGTGAAGGTCTTTCCGCCGTCGAGCGATCGGTGCGCCGTGACCGTGGTCGCGGCGATGACCGTCGTGCCGTCGGGCAGCACGGCTGCGTCGCGAACCGGGGTCGCGACCGCCAGGACGACGCTGCGCGTCTTGCCGCCGTCGTCGGACCGTAGCAGGGCGTTGCCGTCGCCGTCGACGACGTGCAGGAACACCAGCTCCGGGTCCTTTGGCGAGACGGCGATCACGCGACATGAGGCGAGCCCTGGTGACGTGACCGGAACGGTCGCGAAGGTCGCGCCGGCGTTATCGCTCACGAACAGCGCGCCGGTCCGCAGGGCCGTGTCCGTCCCGCCGACGTAGAGGCGCTGCGCGCGGCTCGGGGCGACGCGCACCGTCGTGAACGAATACGGCGTCTCCGGCAGTGGGAGCGTGGTGGGGAAGGTCTTTCCGCTGTCGGTCGAGACGCGGACGGAGGCCTTGCCGCTGAAGGAGGGCGTCGTGACGAAGACGGTCTTGGGCTCGCCCGGATGGACCTGCACGTCGGTTGCGCCCGTCGTATTGAACGGCTCGACGTCCGCGAACGTGCAGCCGCTGTCGTGCGACGCGATGAGGCTCGCGCCGGAGGCGACGAAGAAGCTGCCCGTCGGCGTCCGCGCGACCGACGACACGTTCAGGTTCGCGAGCAGCAGCGCCTCTTCGCAAATCCAGGTGGACGCGCCCGGCGTTCCGGTCGGAATCAGCAAGCCAAAGCTCGTCGTCGCGACAAAGTCGCCCGTGCCCGGAACCGGGACGATGGACAGCGGAATGGGCGCGACGCCATGAGCGTGCGCCACGGTGGGCGCGGTGATCGCGAGGAACATCAGGAGGAGGGATCGAGTCATCTCGCGCATCCTACACGAGCCTCGCTGTCGCTTGTCAGTCGAAGTGAGCGAAGGCGCGCGTGCGAGGAGCGTCGGGCTGGCCATCGCGGAGCCACGCGACGCGGGCGGGACCCGCCACGACGGTGCCGATGCGCTGGGCATCGATGGGCGGCTCACCATCATAGGTGAAGAGCAGCTCGTAGTCCTCACCGCCTGCGAGCGCGAGCGGCTCGGCGTGGTCTGGAGCAAGTCTCCGCACGAGGGGATCGATCGGCAGACGCTCGAGGTCGATGTGCAGCGTGACCTGGCTCGCTGTGGCCAGCCTCGGGGCGTCCACCAAAAGGCCATCGGAGACGTCCATGACCGCGCCGACACCTGGGCTCGCGGCCAGCGCGAGACCTTCGGGGAGGCGTGCCTGTCCGCGCTGATGTCGAGCCACGGCCGCCGCGGCGTCCGCGCCCGACGCGAGGCGGCCTTCGAGGAGCTCGAAGCCCAAGCCAGACAGCCCCAGCGTGCCGGTGACCCAGATGCCATGGCCCGCACGCGCACCGGAGCGGAGCAGACAGCGCACGCCGCCGGGATGACCGAGCATCGACACGGAGACGCTCACGCCGCCGCGGCTGCCGGTCACGTCCCCGCCGATGATGGGCGCTCCGAAGTGCCGAGCGGCCTCGGCCGCGCCGTCGATGAAGTCGAGCGCCCACGCGGCCGGCAACGTGCCAGGAAATGACAGCGTCAGAAGGCTTGCGACGGGGACGGCCCCCATGGCGGCGAGATCGCTGGCGTTGATGGCGAGTGCCTTGTGCCCCAGGTCGCGTGCTGCGCCGTGTCGAAGTCGAAAGTGCACGTCCTCGACCATCGCATCGGCGACGAGCACCAGCGGCCGTGAGTCTGATGCCAGCACGGCACCGTCATCGCCAATGCCGACAACGACTCGAGGGTCCGAGGTCGCAAAGCGCACACGGAGCTGCGCGACCAGCGCCTCCTCGCCCAGCTCCGCGACGGTCCGCGGCGTCACGGCCGGCCAAGACGGCGCCGGCGCTCCTCGTCCTCGGTGAGCCGCAGCCGAATCTGGTCTTTCTCGATCGTCAGCAGCAGCGCGTCCCGCTGCGAGTCACCGCGCGCGTCGAAGCGAATCTGGCCCGTCACGCCTTGGAACGTGCCCAGCTCACGGAGCGTGGTCGCGTACCCGGCTCGGTTCGCGGGCTGCCCCTTGCGCTGATGCAGTCTGCGGACGCCCAGCTCGGCGAGGGCGGCGGCGTCGAAGATCTCGGCCTCAAACGTCGTCGGGGCCTCGCGGTAGAGCCCGTAAAACGCCGTCACGAACTGACCGATGCGCGGATTGACCGGGTCTGGATAGAAGGCGTCGGTGAAGACGGCGTTCTCGGTCGTCTGCTCCGCGACGTCCACGATGAGCGGATGATTCCAGCCGTCCCCGCCGAGGAGCTGCACCCCCTTCTGGCCCGGCGCCTTGCGGAGCGGCACGCCAAAGAACTTGAAGAACGGCAACAGCTTGCGCACCCCGGCATGGTCGTCGGCGATGAGCAGTCCGTCGAAGTCGAGGCGGGCCGCGCGCTTCTTGTCCGCAGGCGCGTCCAGCAGCTTGCGCAGCGTGTCGCGGTAGCTGCGGCTGCCACGGCCGAAGGTGGCCGCCTGAGTGACCTCTCCGCGCAGCCGAATCACCTCGTCCCAGAACGCTGCGGCGAGACCCCAGCCGTAGATGGAGTCCGCGACGAGGACCCCAAAGCGATGGAGGCCAAGCTCGTTGACCGCATATCGGGCCAGGCGGATGCCTTGCCGACTCGGGGCGAGCCGCGTGCGAAAGACCTGATCGCCCAGCGACGTGATGTCCTCGCGCGCAGACAGCACCAGGATGGGGACGCCGAGCTCCGCGGCGCGGGCGGCGGCGGCTGTGGACTCGCCGGCGCCGATCGGCCCCAGGATCGCGACGACGCGGTGCTCGTAGGCCAGCTGGTCGGCGAGCTTGGCGGCCGTGTCGGGCTCGCCGCGCGTGTCCTTGATGACGAGCTTGACCTCGCGGCTCTTGCCGACCGCGAGCTTGATGGAGCGCAGCGCGCTTTCACCCAGACCGCGATAGGGCCCCGAGAGCGGGAGCAGCACGCCGAGAGTGCGGCCATCGACGGGAGGCGCGAGTCGATCGAGCACCCGGCGGAGCGCCTCGCGGTAGCGCTCGGTCCGGAGCTTGGACATCAGCTCTCGGGCCTGCGCCTCGGTGCCGGGTCGAAAGCCATGGAGCCGAATGATGGCGAGACGCGCTCGGACGTAGTCGCCCGCCGGAGTGCCGAGCGCGAGCTTGCTCTCGACGGCCTGTAGCTGGTCCACGGTGAGCGCCTCGTCGCGGCGTTGCTCATCCTGCTCCGATGTGGCGCCTGGGCGTGGGTGAGGCAGCGGCTGAGCGCGCAAAAACGCGATGGCGTTGGCGAGCTCGGCAGCGCCGTCGGCGTCGAGCGGATCCGGAGCCATGGCGGGGAGGCCCTCGAGCTCGCGCGCCGCGGTGTCGAGATCGGCTGCCAGCAGGGCTGCCCGCGCACGCGCGAGGCGTTCGCCAAACGACGTCGGTCCGTCGGCGTACGTGCCGGAAGCCACGAGGACGATGAGTCCGCAGGTCAGGAGACGCGTCATGCCGTACCTCGCCGTGTCGCCGCTTCGAAGGCCTGCTTGCGCGGGTGCGACGCCCGCGACAGGAGCTCGACCAGAGCGGCCTGATCTCGCGCATCGGTGAGCCGTGGGGTCTCGACCTGGAGCTCCACGAGCAGGTCGCCGCGCTTGCCGCCCACGGCGAGGCCCCGCTCGCGTACGCGGAGCGCCAGCCCGGACTGCGTGCCGGACGGCACCCGCAGCGTGAGGTGCGTGCCGTCGATGTAGGGGACGCGAATCTCGGCACCGACCATCGCGTCCAGCAGCGAGATGGGGACGACGCAGCGCAGGTCCGCGCCTTCGCGCGTCAGGACGGCGTGTAGGCGGATGCGCAGCTCCACGAACAGATCTCCGGGCGGACCCCCGGCGTGGCCCGGTTCGCCGTAGCCGCGCATCACGAGGCGCCGGCCCGGATCGACTGCCGGAGGCACCTCGACCGGGAGCGAGAGCGTCACGTCGCGCTCCCCGTCGCCGGCGCAGCCCGCGCAGGGCTCCACGGCCAGCACGCCCGAGCCGCCGCAGAAGGGGCAGGGGGTGGTCACGCCCAGCAGCCCGTCCTGACTGACCACGCGCTCTCCGTGGCAGACGTGGCAGGCCTCGAGCGCGCTCCCCGTCGCTGCGCGGGAGCCGCGGCAGTCGGTGCAGAGCTGGCGCTGGACGATGGGGAGCGTGAGCTGGCCTCCGAGGCAGGCCATCTCGAAGGGGACCTCGAGCGTGGCCCGTGTGTCCCTGCCGCGCTTGGGGACCTGCTTCATCTTGGAGTCGAGGAAGCCCGACAAGGACGCAGCCAAGCGCTCGATGCGGCCCGAGACGCCCGGCCGATCCGCACCTCGGACCAACGCGACGGTGCCATGGCGATCGTAGGCGCGACGGCGCTCGTCGTCGGAGAGCACCTCGTACGCCTCGGCGAGCAGCCGAAAGCGATGCTGGAAGACCGGGTGGCCATTGTTGGAGTCCGGATGCCACCTCCGCGCAAGTCGGTGGTAGGCCTTCTTGATGTCTTGGGCAGGCGCATCGCGGGACACGCCGAGGAGGCGGTAGTAGAGCAGCACGGTGCGATGGTGGGCCGTGCGGCCCGCCGGGTCAACCGACGTCGCGGTACATCACGTCGGCGATCCGATACGCGCTCTTCTCCAGGTTGGCGATGGCCTGCTCGAGCAGCATCTTGTCGCCCGAGTTGCAGGCCGAACGGCACGCGTCCACGTCGTTCTTGATCTGCATCGCCTCTTCCTCGGTGAGGTAGCTGCGGAACTCCTGCAGCGAGCGCTCCGTCGTGTACATGAGGCCGTCCGACTTGTTGCGGAGCGTGGCGAACTCCTTCTTGTCGGCGTCCGTGGCGCGGTACGCCTCCGCCTCGTTGACGAGCCGGCCGATCTCCCCCTCGGAGAGGCCCGAGGTGGGACGGACGCGGACCGACTTCTGGTTGCCCGTACCGAGGTCCCGCGCCATGACCGACAGGATGCCGTTGGCGTCGACGTCGAACGTCACCTCAATCTTGGGGACGCCGCGCCGAGCCGGCGGGATGTCGAGCAGCTCGAAGCGCGCGAGGCTCTTGTTGTCCCGCGCCATGGGACGCTCGCCCTGGAGCACGTGGATGTTGACGAGCGGCTGATAGTCCTCCGCGGTCGTGAACACCTCGGTGTAGCTGGTCGGGACCGTGCGGTTGCGCTCGATGAGCTTCGTGAACACGCCGCCCTGGGTCTCGATACCGAGCGACAGCGGGATGACGTCGAGCAAGAGCACGTCATCCACATCGCCGCGGATGATGCCCGCCTGGATGGCGGCGCCGATGGCGACGGCCTCGTCGGGGTTGACCCCACGGTCCGGCTGAATCTTGAAGAAGTCGTGCACCATGCGCTGGACGAGCGGCATCTTGGTCGAGCCACCGACCAGGATGACGTCGCTGATGTCCGCGGGAGAAAGCCCCGCGTCCTTGAGCGCCTCCCGGCAGTGGGCGATGGTGCGCTCAATCAGCGGCAGGCACATGGACTCGAGCTGATCGCGTGTGAGCGTGAGCTGGAGGTGCTTGGGGCCCGACTCGTCGGCGTAGATGAACGGGAGGTTGAGGTCCGTCTCCGTGAGGCTCGACAGCTCGTGCTTGGCCTTCTCCGCTGCCTCCTTGATGCGCTGCATCGCGATCGGGTCGGTGCGGAGGCTCTTGCCGTACTGGTCTTCGAAGGCGCCGTTGATGTGGTTAGTGATGAGCGCGTCGAGATCCTCGCCGCCCAAGAACGTGTCGCCGTGCGTGGCGAGCACGTGGAACACGCCGTCGCCAATGTCCAGGACCGAGATATCGAA
>SXOX01000263.1 GCA_005776585.1 Pseudomonadota bacterium
GACCGCAAGAAGGACCTCATCAAGACGTCGGGCGGCAAGTACATCGCCCCGCAGGCTCTCGAAGGTCGCTTCAAGGCAATTTGTCCGTACGTGAGCGCCATCGTCGTGCACGGCAACAATCGCAACTTCTGCTCGGCGCTCGTGACTGTGGTGGAAGAGGACATCAAGGCCTGGGCCGCGCAGAACGGGCTCGGCGGAAAGAGCTACGCCGAGCTCAGCCAGGAGCCACAGGTCAAGGCGCTGATGCAGGGCTACTTCGACACGCTCAACAAGGAGCTGCCGAGCTACTCGACCATCAAGACCTTCGCGCTGCTCCCGGCCGATCTGTCCGTCGAGACCGGCGAGCTCACGCCGAGCCTCAAGGTCAAGCGCAAGGCCGTGGAGGCGAAGTACAAGGAGTTGCTGGACGGCATGTACCCCGCATCCCTCGAGTCGGTATAAGGGGGACGGTCCTTACATGTTGACATTATGGCTTCGACCAAATGTCAACATGTAAGGACCGTCCCGGAATCAGACCGTCCCGGAATCAGAACGGCGTGCTCCAGCGGAGCGTGACGGGCTTCGGGGGGCCGAGGCGCCGCGCTTGGTCCTCCAGCGCCTCGAGGTAGCGGCTGGCGCGGGCGGCGGCGAACAGATCGATTGCCAGTGTCGCTGCGGCCTCGAGCGAGAGTCCGAGGCCTGCGCCCTCGAGCATCGGGCGATCGGTGGCCCCGCCGGCGATCGCCATGGCCACCCCTCCAACGATGCAGATGAGCTCGACGATCTCGATGGTCAGAAACAGGCGATCGACGCGCTGCATGCGCTCCAACTCGTCGCGCACCGCGCGCACGGGGTCGGCCGCAAAGGCGGTGTCCAGCGCCTCGGCGCGGCCGTCGCTGACCGCCAACATCGTGATGCCAAACGCCGCGTGCGCCGCCCCGAGCGTGAGCAAGGGGATGGCCGCACCTTTCGCGCGTCCGTCGTCCAGGTCCAGGATGCCCCCGCCAAGCCCCAGGCCCGCGACGCCAAACGACAGCCACGCCCCGCCTGAGGCCTTCTCGCCCGCGAAGTAGGTGCGGCCGGCCGAGAAGGGCGGAGGCGGCTCGGCGACCGCCGTCGCGGTAGCCAAGACTGCCGCGAGAGCGACTACTTGCACGTGGGCAGGTTCGTCCGCCAGACCAGCGGGCCGAGCCCTTGGGCCATGCCGAGCGGCGGGATCGTCGCGTTGTCGAAGACGTTCACGATGCTGTAGGCGTGCTGATTCCAGATCCGGCGCGTCGCGACCCACGAGTCGTCCGAGTTCGAGAACGCGCGAATGGCCGGCCCGTTGCCGAAGGACTCCAGCGACACGACGATCTCCGCGTGGTTGTCGCCGTCGATGTCGGCGATGACCGGCTGGTCGAGTCCCGTGCGGCTCGAGCGCGGCGCCTGAAAGATGATCGTCCCGTCCGAGCCCCGAATGACGTACACGCTACCCTCGTCGGCGTAGACGACCTCCGCCACGCCATCACCCTCGACGTCGAAGGCCGAGGGCCCTGCCGCTCCGGTCTCCTCCTGCACCGGGACGGTCCACAACAGCTGGAGGTTCTTGTCGAACGCCTTGAGGAGCTTGTCCGCGGCCGTGACGAGCTCGAGACCCGGGTTGTTCTTGTCGAGGTCCGCCACCGCTGGCGTCGCGATGCAGCAGCCATCGTAGCCGACGTCCACCGGTCCCTTCTGCACGCTCCCGGTCTTGCCGTCGACGATGACGGCCTGCCCGCCGGCCCCTCCGTGGATGAACACCTCGATCGTCCCGTTCAGATCGAAGTCCGCCGCGGCCGTGCCGTGCGTATCGCCGACGTTCGCTGACCACAGCACCGTGCCGTCGGCCTTGTAAGCCGTGTTGCCCGCGATCACCTCGGGCTTCCCGTCGAGGTCCACGTCCGCGACGATCGACAGGTGCCCGTGCCCGTCCTGTCCGCGCCCGAGCTTGCCGACCCACTTGATGGTCCCGTCCAAGCCCGACCACACGGTGTTGCCAAGGGTGATCTCGGGGATGCCGTCGCCGTCGAGGTCCGCGATGCTGGGCGCGCCCATCTGCTCGGTGTCCCACACCGAGCCGGTGTAGGGCTCGCTCTCCCAGAACAGCGACCCGTCCTTGCCGTGAAACGCGATGAGGTGGCCCTTCATGTACTTCCCGCAGATGGTGAGCGGCAGACCCGCGGGGAGCCCGGGGCAGTTCTGGCCTGGCCCGCTCTTCTCGTAGGCGATGGCCACGATCTCGGGACCCGGCAGCCCATCGAGCTCCGCCGCCGCGAGACCGCCGCCGTACGTCACGCGGTACTTCTCCGCGACGACCGACCACATGTGGGAGCCGTCCTTGCCGTGAATCGCGCGGAGGACGGCCGGGACGTCGTCGTTCAGCGACGGAAAGCCGCCCTTGTGCGTCGAGAACAGCACCTCGGGGATATCCTGGCCATCGACGTCGCCATCGCCATCGTCATCGTCCAGGTTGACCACGATCGGTGACATGAAGACCTGACCAAACTCCTTGACCGCGGGGTCGCCATCGGCCGACTTCCACTCCCACTGCACCTTCGGCTCGAACTTGCCCGCTGGCAGGCACGGCGGCGGCACCGGCGGCGTGTCTCCTTGAGCCGACACGGCCGCGGTTTGCGTCGGCGTCGCGCAGTCATCGCTCGTCACGACGATCTTGCCCGTCCGCTCGGTCAGGTCCTTGGGCGTAAACAGGACCGGGACTGCAATCCCCTGGCCCCCGGCGAGCAGCGTCGGAGCGGGCGGGGCGACGAACGTGAAGCCATCGGCGCCACCGAGCTGGATGTCGACGCCCTTGACGAGGATCTCGCCAAAGCCCGTATTCTTGCACACGAGCGTCATGGCCTTGGGCTGTCCGAGCGGCACCTTGCCGAACTTCATCAGCGACGGCTGACACGTGAGCTGCCCCGAGCACGGCCCCGTGTAGCCGGAGCCGGTCATCGAGATCTTGAACGTCGGCGTGTTGACCGAGCTGTTCTCGACCGTGAGCACGCCGCCATCGGGGCCCGGCTTGTCGGGCGTGTAGGTGGCGACCACGTGCAGCTTGCTCGACGCGCCGAGGATCATCGGCGGCGTCTGATCGGGCGCGAAGGAGAAGTCCTTCGACGACGTGGCCTCCATGGCCAATGACAGGATCTGGACCGGCTCGGTGCCGTCATTGGTGATGTCGAACTCCAGGTTCTTCTTGCTCCCGACGAGCACCGACCCGAACTTGAGGCTGGCCGGACCGGTGATCTCGCTGACGACCGACGACGGCCCGAGGCTCACGACGGCCTTCAGCGAAATCACCAGCGGCTTGGCCAGCGCGGGCTGCGTTTCGACGACGATGCTCGAGATGTGCGAGCCACCCTTCTCGCTCGTGAACGCGAGCTTGAAGGTCTGCTTCTCGCCAGGAACGACGAGACCGGCCGGCGTATTGGAGCCCGCGACGTAGATGAAGCCGCTCTCGGGGCCCGTCTGGAGGTCCGCCGAGATGATGTTGAGGTTGACCGTCCCGTCGTTGCGGAGGCTGAACTCTTGCGTCTTCTCGACGCCGGGGGTCGTGCTGCCGAAGTGCACCTGGCCGGGCAGGGCGGTGAGAGCGGGCCCTTCGACCGGGCTGGTGTCCGGGACGTCCTCGGCCGGTACATCTTCGGCCACACCGGAGTCGGGCTCGACCGCAGGGACATCGGGCGAGACAGTCTCGACGCCCGCGACGTCCACCTGGAAACCCGTCCCGTTGCCGTTGTCGCGCTGACCGAGCTGCGTGAGGCCGCCACCTCCATCGGTCCCGCAGCGGACCAACACCAGTAGTGAGACGACTCCAACGCTGCCCCAGGTCCACCGCGCGCTCATGGCCTTGCCTCCCGCCCGGCGTCGAGCCCGGCGCGCGGCACGATAGCAGACCCGCGCAACCGCCGGAAATGTTGACAGAGCCTCGGCAGCCCTCGACGCTCCGCACCGGCACCGCGGGAGGACCATGCGCGCTCGTCATGTATTTCGAAACGTGTTCGTAGTCTCGGCCACCCTGGCGACCACCGTGCTGTCCGGCTGCCCCGCCGTCACCTCGCAGACGGTGCGCCCGGTCCAGCCGCCGAGCGAGCCCGAGCCTCGCTTGACGTGGCCAAGCTACGTGGGCGCCGAGGAGGTAGCGCTGCTCGAAGAAGCCGAGCGTCGCATCGCCGACGATCGTCAGGGCGACCTGCTCTTGGCGATCAAGGACAGCGAGGGCTTCCCCATCGCCGAGGACGCTCTGGAGGTGCGCTGGGAGCTGCTCCGGCCCGCGATTGGCCTCGGCGTGCGCGGCCCATACGACGGTCCGAGCCACGGCGCGCTCCTTCGCGCCGGACTGGACACTCTCGTGGCGGAGCTGCCCTACGATCGTCTGGCGCCGGAAGCCGGCAAGCTCGACCCGGCGGCACTCGTGACGGAGAACGGCCTCGACGTCCTGCCGGAGCTCGGCATGCACGTCATCGGCGCCGGCCTGGTGGCCCCCGACACGCTGCCGAAGTGGCTGCGCTCTGAGCCCAAAGGCGGCCTCGCCGGCGTCGCGCGCAAACACGTCGAGCGGCTCGTCGGTCGGCTCCGAGGGCACGTGCGCGCGTGGGAGGTCGTGCGCGATCCCCACGGCTTTGGGCTCGAGAGCGCGGCCATGGTCGACTTCGTCCGACAGCAGGTCGAGGGCGTTCGCGCGGCCGACAGCGTGAGCGCGGTCCTGCTCGGCTTCACCGACCTTGGCACCAACAACGGTGCGGCCGATGGCGCGGCGCTCAAGGCCGCCCGCGCGATCCTCGAGGCTGGCCTGCCCATCGACGGCTTCGTCGTGCACCTGACGGCAAATACCTATCTCGGCCGCGAGGGACGCCTTGCCCCACGACGTGACCTCGTCGATGTCGGGCGCGCGCTCGCCGCACTAGCCAAGCTCGGCAAGAGCCTCACGCTCGTCCTTGGCGCGCCCGCCGTGGCGCATCCGACCGACGCCAAACTCGCTGGCTACTGGGGCCGTCGCTGGGATCCCGACCTCCAGGCGAGCTACGCCCGCGCGCTCGTCACGCTGGCGCTGGCCATCCCCGAGGTCCGCACCATCGCGTGGTCCGACGTCCTCGACGCCACCGCGCGCATCACCGGAGGCGGCCTGTTCCAGCCTCCCGGCGAGCCGCGCCCCGTCGTGTGGGCTCTTTCGGAGATCGCCACGACGCTGCGCTCGCGCGGTCGCGGCACGACGACCGACAAGGGCGAACTGCGTCTCCGCGGATTCGCGGGCCAATACCTCGTCACGCTGACGCATCGTGAGACCCGCCGCCGCGTTCACGTCCGCGCCGAGGTCGTGCAGGGCGAGCTCCGGACGATGCCCGTGACCTTGCCGGTCGAGCTGTCTCCGGTGCGCCCGCCGCTGCGAAGCGAGCCGTAGTTCGGCGTTCTACTTCTGCCGGCAAGCCCTGCGCCCCGGCGGATCTTTCTTGTCAATACGACGGCAAGTGATTAAAAAGCTCCGCGCTGCGAGGGGGCCTCGTAGTTGGGAGTTCCATCGGATTTCGCGTGGGGGTCAGGTCATGTTTCACTGGAATCGCGTTCTACGGTTGATAGGCGCAGTCGCGCTCGGCGCTGCGCTCGGTTGCACGGCAACGACGACGGGCACGGGCGGGGGCACCGGCACCGGTGGCACGACAGGCGACGCGACGACCGGCGCAGGGAGCGGCGGTGATGTGCTCATCGCCGACAGCGGAAAGACGACGGGCGGCACCGAAGATCTGGGCAAGGCCGATCCGGGGCCGGCGAGCGAGGACGCGCCCCTTCCCAAGGACACGGGCAGCACGGCGGGCGACGGCACGGGCAGCACGACGGGCGACGCGACGCCGCCGGACGACACGGCCTTCGTCGCGGACACCACGCCGTCGGAAGACACCCCCTCCGTGAGCGACACGACGCCGACCGAGGACACGCCGACCCTCAGCGACGCTTCCAGCTCCGATACCTCGACCTCTCCCGACGGGACCTCTCCCGACGGGACCTCTCCCGACGGGACCTTTACAGAGACCGGCGACACTGGCCCGACCATCTCCGGCACGTGCCTCATTGCGCAGGCCGTCCAGTGCGGCGACAAGCTCACCGGGCTGGTCATCGCCGCCGGGGCCACCAGCGCCTTTGGCACCTACACCTGCGACGACCCTGAGTTCGGGACCGACTACGGCGGCTCGGGCGAGATCATCGTCTCCTTCACCTCGCCGACGCAGCAGCTCGTCACGGTCGATACCACCAATACGTTCGACGTCGACATCATCCGGCTCGAGGACGCAGGCAACGGTTGCGAGGATACGCTGTCGACCTGCAAGGACATCGGCATCGGCGACCTCTCGTTTGAGGCCCAGGCCGGCAAGACGTACTACTTCGTGCTCGAGGGCTACGACGGTCCGCCGAGCGGGCCCTTCGGCCTCGACGTGACCTGCTGCAAGCCCAACTGCGACGGGAAGGTGTGCGGGACGGACGGCTGCGGCGGTACGTGCGGTGCGGGTTGCAAGGTCGGCGAGAACTGCAACGCGGGAGCGTGCGAGGCCGCGCCAACGACGTGCACCGCGGTCAAGACGGTCGGCTGCGGCGAGTCGTTGACGGGCTTGACCAACGGTGGCCCGGGCTCGACCTACGCGTTCTCGACCTACCCCTGCCAGGTGGACGAGGGAGATACGTTCACGGCGTCACCCGAGCTCACCTACGCGTTCACCAATCCCAGCAACACCAAGGTCAAGGTGACCTCCGATGGCGAGGGCTCGCTGAACCTCACCGTGCTCAAGGCGATCGAAGGTCAATGCACGGCGACGGAGGACAGCTGCATCGATCAGTCCTACGGTGACCTCACCTTCGACGCGGCCGCAGGCGAGACCTATTACCTCGTGTGGGACTCGTACAGCACATCGTCTCCAATCGATTCCGACTTCGACGTGACCATCTGCTGCCTCAACTGCGACGGGGTCGCGTGCGGCCAGGACGACGGCTGTGGTGGCACGTGCGGCTGCAACGCCGGTTCGCTGTGCACCGAAGGCAAGTGCGTCGAGCAGCCCACGACGTGTGCCCCAATCGCGGCGGTCAAGTGCGGCGATAAGCTCACGGGGCTCAGCAATGGCGGCCCAGGAGCGACGCTGGCGTTCTCGAAGTACACGTGCCAGTCCTTCTCGTCGGACGACTACACGGGCTCGCCAGAGGCCGTCTACTCGTTGACGCTCGATTCCGATCAGAACGTCACGGTCTCGATGACCAACAGCTCGAGCGTGGACATCACGGTGCTCGAGGACGTCGGCGCCGGCTGTGGCGACTCGAAGGAGGCGTGCCTCGACCAGGGCAGCGCCGAGGTCACGTTCGCGGGCAAGGCGGGCAAGACCTACTACCTCGTCATGGACTCCTACAGCGCCAGTGCGCCGGTCGTCTCCGGCATCGACCTCGAGGTCACCTGCTGTGTGTCAGACTGCGCCGAAAAGCCGTGCGGCGCCGATGACGGCTGCGGGGGCACGTGCGGGTGCGCCGAGGGCGGCGTGTGCGTCGCGGGGACCTGCAAGACCTTCGAGCCGACCTGCAACCCGACGCCCATCAAGTGCGGTGACAAGCTCACGGGAGTCAGCAACGGCGGAGACGGCGCGGGCCTCAGCTTTTCGAAGTATGCGTGCCAGAACTACTCGAGCGACGACTACTCTGCCTCGCCGGAGACGATCTATGCGCTGTCACTGGACGCTGATCAGTTCGTGACGTTCGACCTGACGGGCAGCCTGTCGGTCGACGTGACCGTGCTCTCGGGGCTCGGCGAGGCGTGCAACCCCACGAAGGAGCAGTGCCTTCTGCAGGACTCGACGACGGCGGAGTTCCAAGGCAAGGCGGGCCAGACGTACTACTTCGTGCTGGACTCCTACAACGATCCGGTTGTGACCGACATCGATGTCGAGGTCATCTGCTGCACCCCGAGCTGCGACCTTGCGGCTTGCGGCCAGGACGATGGCTGCGGAAAGCCGTGTGGGTGTGGGCCCGGCAATGCGTGCGATACGGACACCAGCACGTGCAAGGCTGCCGCCGAAGGCGACACCTGCGCTGCGCCGCTGCCCGTCGCGGCGCTCGGGGCGATCTCCGGTGACCTGTCCGGGCTGTACGCAAACGACTACGAGCTCAACGGCTGTGGCAGCATCTCGGGAGCCGATCCGGGCGTCAAGGACGCCGTCTACGCCTACTCGCCCACGGAGACGGGGACCTACCTCATCACCATGCCGACCTACGACTGGCTCTCCGGTGGCGCGAGCCTCCTGGCGGTCTTCGGCGTCTGCGATACGACGAGCGCGTGCCTCGGTGGCGCCGACTGGTTCTACGAGAGCCCGGAGACGTTCGCCATCGAGGTTGCCATGACCGCGGGAACGACGTACTACATCGTGATCGACGGCTACAGCAGCTTCGACGAGGGACCCTTCTCGTTCACCATCGCGAAGAAGTAGGCCCCCCCTTGGCGGCGAGGCGCGGCTCGGGCAAGCTCCGGCCGTGCCC
This sequence comes from Pseudomonadota bacterium, assembly GCA_005776585.1. GTDB lineage: Bacteria > Myxococcota_A > UBA9042 > SXOX01. Next base: position 8,509 of record SXOX01000263.1, read on the forward strand.
GTCGTTCACTGGTTCGATCATCGCCGAGTTCCCGACCCGACCGACGCCGATGACAACGGCCTTGTCGCCGTCGGCGGCCGCCTCGATCCCGAGTGGCTGCTGGCCGGGTACTCTCGCGGGCTGTTTCCATGGTCGTCTCGCCCCATCCTGAATTGGTGGTCGCCCGATCCCCGCGCCGTGTTTCCGCTGGACCGCTGGCGCCCCCACCGAAGCGCCTTCAAGGCGGCGCGGCTCGCCGGCTGGCGATACTCGGTGGACGAGGCGTTCGATCGGGTCGTCGAATCGTGCGCTCAGCGTGCGCCGGGGCGCCGCAGCACCTGGATCACGTCGGACTTCATCGCGGCCTATCGCGTGCTTCACGCTCAGGGACACGCCCACAGCGTCGAGGTCTGGCGCGGCGACGTCCTCGTCGGCGGCCTCTACGGGGTCCACCTCGGCGGCTTCTTTGGCGGCGAGTCGATGTTTCACCGTGAGACGGGGGCGTCCAAGGCGGCCGTTATCTACCTCATCGACCGGCTCCGCGCGGGCGGGTTCCTCATGCTGGATGGGCAGGCACCCAACGCGCATCTCCTCAACCTCGGCGCCGTGCTCCAGAACCGACACGACTTCCTGGCCGACCTCCGTGTCGCGATGACCATGAGCGCTCACCTCGGCTCGGGCGCCTCGTCCCTCGATCCACGCCCTGGTGAAGGCTAGTCGCGTCGCAGCGGCAGGGTGAGGCAGCGCGGACCGCCGCGCCCACGCGAGAGCTCGGCGCCGTCGAGCGCGACCACGAGCTTGCGTTCGGCCCGACCGAGCAGCAGCGGGGCGTTCCGCACGAACTCGGCGGCCGTGAGCACCTCGAAGCCCTCCGCGTTGAGGCGCGCGAGCGTGCGCTCGTTTCGCTGGTAGAGCAGGATCTTGCCAGGAGCGAGGGCGAACGCGTTGGCGCCGTCCGTCCATTGCTCTCGCGCCTGGTGGACCGGATCGTCGCCTCCGCACGCGATGGCCCGCAGGGCGAGCCCATCCTCGCGGAGGACGTCCAGTAGGCCACCATCCCGCGGTCGGGGCAGCTCGCCGGTCGCGCGATCCAGCGTCTCGACGCGCGCGGCCTCGGGCGACAGCAGGATCGGCGCGTAGACGAGGCAGGTCGCTGGGTCCACCAGCGTGAAGACCGTGTCGAGGTGCATCGTCGAGCGCGCGGCGCGCAACGTGACGATGTGTACCCGAGCCAGCGCCGGATTGCTCGCGAGCAGCCGGATCGCGGCCTCGATGGCCGAGGCCCGCTGCGTGCGCTCTCCGACGCCGATGCAGACCGTGTCCGGTGAGGGCAGCATCACGTCCCCACCTTCGATTGCCGGATTGGCGATCGCCGGTCGGTCGCCACAAACGATTCCGACATCGATGACCGTCGTGGGCATCACCACGTCCCCGGCACTGATCAGCGCCCGCATCAACGCCATCTCGCGGCGCCGCGCCGGATGACGCGCGTAGGTTGCCACGGCGTGTGACCCCACGACGGCCATGAGATCCCGCGCGAAGAGCAGGTTCGGCAGCGGCCAGCGAAAGACGCGGCGCCCACTGGCCGTCGAGCCGCGCAGCAGGACCTTCACCAACTCGTGCGGCTCGAGTGCATTGAGCAGGGACGCGACGCCATCGTGAGGCACGTCCGTCTCCTCGCGGAGCGCGTGTTCGATGAGCGCCTCGCGCACATCGGCCTGGTGGAACAGTCGCCGCAGCAGGTCCCGGACCTCGTGCGTCGCGCCGCGCCCGCAGGTCGCTTGGAGCACCGCGACCAGCTGGTCGTGTTCGGCGCGAAGCCGCGAGAGCAGCACGAGATCATCGAAGAGCAGGTAGTCCGGGTTGCTCCGGGGTATCCCGGTCGTCGCGTCCTCGATGAAGGCCACGAGGTTGTCGGGAACCATCAGGTCCATCTCCGGACCGGGCCGATGGATCAGCACCTCTCTCAGGGTGGCGAGCTCGGAGGTGACGTGCAGGGCGATGGGCGGATGGTCGATCGACATGCCTCAGCGGTACCTGAGGCCAGGGCGCTTGCCAAGTTTCTGGCCGGCCCGCGGCGACGCACGCCACTTCGCGCCGCACCACTCAGCGGCCCAGAAACGGCGTACTAGGTTTGACGGACAGTCTATTTCGGCGCAAAAACACGTGAATCTGGGACATATTGCCCGGTCGCGGGACACAAATGACCGCGCCGCCGCGGCTGGCAAATGCGCCTACCAGCGATGATAGGCTGGGTGGTCCTCGCCGACGGCGACGAAGGTCCCGGTGCAGGCGGCGGTGACGACGCCACCGCTCTCGATCGAGGCCTCGACGATTGCGCGGTCATCGGTCCCCTCGATGACCTTGGCCCGAAGGGTCAGCAGCCCGGTCGTCGGCGTGGGCCGCTTGAGTCTCACCGAGTACTCGGCCGTGACCGTCGGTGGCGGCGCAGTGGCCTTGCGCTTGCCCATGAAGAACATCGCAGCGGCCCAGTTGCTGTGGCAGTCGAGCAGCGTGCCCGCGATCCCCCCAGACAGCACGCCGTCGAAGGCCTGGTGCCACGGCTTGGGGCTGAAGCTGGCGACGAGCTCGTGCTCCGCACCTCCGGGATAGCTCTTGATGCGTAGCCCCTTGGCGTTCATGGGTCCGCAGCCAAAGCAACGAGCCTCGGGCGCATAGCGATCTTGCAAACCGTCCATCGGCAATCCTCTTTCGATTCTCTGGCCCGAGTCGCGTGACTCGGAGCCATCATTCGCAGGTCATCGAGATGTGAAACGCTCCTGAGGCTCCTGATGCGCCGTCGATTCCGATGAAGTAGGTCGCACCCGAAGCCGCGGGAAAAGCCACTATGCCTTCCCCAGAAGCGATGCAGGTCGAGGCCTGACACCCACCTCCGAGGTCTTGCAGGACGAGGATCCGGTGACCGGGAAAGGCCTCATCGACGGTGATAGTAGCGAGGCCATTCGAACTCGACAAGTAGGTATAGAAGAATTCCGGTCCGGATAGGGTTTCCACTGAGCACGAGTAGTGGGAAACCTTATTTGACTCACCGGAGGTGGCCCAGTACGTGGACAACCCGCAATACGCGGCGTCCCCAGGGACGCACGTCGCCGCACAAATCAGTGAGGCCTTGCAGCCAGGGTCGGCACAGTCGAAGAAGCCGTCGCTGTCGTCATCTTGACCATTGTCGCAGATCTCCCCGTTCTTGCACACGGGTGCGGTCCCGCAATCGGCGTCCTCACAGTCGGTCGAGCCATCTCCGTCGTCGTCGCTGCCATTGTCGCAGGCGACCTCCGCGCCGTCCTTGCAGCTGACGGAGATCGAGAGCTTCCCGCTGGCGCCGTCCTTGCCGTCGACGACGAGATAGTAGGTGGTACCCGGGGCGGCGGCGAACGTCACCTTGGTGGGATCGGCGGCGATGCAGCCCGCCGGAACGCAGCCATCGCCCTGGTCGGCGAGGACCAGGAGGTGCGTGGCGACCTGCTCGTTCGATAGCTTGACCGTCACCGAGCGCGGGACGTCAGTCTTGAAGACCCAGGCGTACTCCTTGCCGGTGAAGTTCCCCGCGGCGCACGGCCACGCACTGATGGCCTTGGTTGCGCCGAAGGCGTCGCTGGCCCAGGCGACGTTGTCGCCGCACTTGAGCGGATTCTTGGGTGTACAGCCACAGGCGTTGCCAATGGGCACACATGCACCCCCCTGACATTGAGCCGAGACCGCGCATACATTCGGGGGCGGACAGCTCGCGCCGTCCGGCACGGGGCTCGACGCGCACTGGCCCGTCTCCGCGACGCAGGCGGAGGTCTGGCAAACCGTGTCGGAGGCAGGGCAGGTGACCGCGGAACCCGGGAGCGACTCGCAGTGGTCGACGACGCAGACGCGCTTGGCTGCGCACAAGTCGATTGGCCCTGGCAGAACACACTCCGCGTCCTGCGTACAGGGTGTGCAGACCAGCGGACCCGCCGCGCACGTGCCGAGCTGGCAGACGTCGGGCGATGTGCATGGGTCTCCGTCATCGCACGGGCCCGCCGTGTTGGCGTGGGTGCAGGTCCCGCTCACGCCGCAGGCGTCGGTCGTACAGGCGTTGCCGTCATCGCAGTCCTTGGCAGTCCCCTGGCACGCTCCGGCAAGGCACGCGTCCTGGAGCGTGCAGGCGTTGCCATCGTCACACGTCGCGCCATCGGGCGCAGGCGTGGCGCTACACTTGCCGGTCTTCGGGTCACACGAGCCATCGGCGCAGCCGCCGCCGCCACAGACGACGACGCTCGTGGGATCGGGCGCGCACTGGCCCTGGGTGCATCGCAGCAGTCCATTGCAGCGATCGCCGTCGTCGTAGAGGTCGCACTCCGCGTCGGTCGTGCAGCCACACGCCGGGGCACCGCCGCGACACGCCCCGACCGCGTCGCAGGCGTCGCCGAAGGTGCAGAGGTTGCCGTCATCGCACGGCGTGCCCTCGGGGAGCGGGAGCGAGGAGCAGGCCGCCGTCGCCGGGTTGCAGCCAGTCGCCGTGCACGGGCCCGTCGCCTCCTTGGGGCAGACGATCGCGGACTTCGGCGTGACGTGGCAGTAGTGCTCCTGGCACGAGAGCGTGCCATTGCATGGGTCGGCGTCTTGCCATTGCGTACATTCCGCATCCGTCGTACAGGGACAGAACGGCGTGCCCGGCATGCACACCCCACTCTCACAGTGATCGGCCACGGTGCATGGGTTGCCGTCGTCGCAGCCGCCCGTAGCCGGTCCGTGTTGGCACCCCGCCTTGGGGTCGCAGTGGTCCTCAGTGCATGGGTCGCCGTCGTCACAGGTTCGCGCGCGTCCGGCGCTGCACGCGCCCGCGACGCACGTCCGATCGGTCGCGCAGACGTCACCACTGTCACATGGAGCGCCTTCGCCCGCGGCGATGAGCACGCAGGCGCCGTCGACACAGGATGGCCTGCGGCACGGAGCGCTCGCGAGCCGCGCGACGCACTCGCCATCGGAGGCACAGCCGGTCGCCGCCGAAGCGTCCACCTCGAGCACCGCAACGTCCGTCGTGACGGCACCGTCGCTCGTCAATGCGCGGATCGAGGGCTCCGGCGCGGCGCAGCCGAACAACGCGAGGCCAAGGACGACCCCGCGCGCGAGAGCAGCCAAGCGAGTCCGGGGGGCGCGTCGCACCGGGGGATGATAGCGTCTCGCGCAGCGCGAATCACGTCGCGGTCGTGTTATGGTCAGCGCCATGGCGCTCGAAGGTCCCACGGACGAAGCATACGAGTCCCTCTGCCGGCGCTGCGGTCAGAGCTGTCACTTCGGGGTGCTCGTCAACGAGCGCGCGATCATCATCGACGACATCCACTGCAGGTTCCTCGTCCGCGAGTCGGAGGGACGGTTCTCGTGCTCGGTGTACGGTGAACGCTACTCCCGGGCTCCTTGGTGTCACTCGGCGCAACAGGCGCTTGAGGGCGGCTTCCTGGCTCAGGATTGCCCCTATGCCAAGGGCGTGCGCGGCTATCGCGGCAAGTCGCGACTCCACAAGCGGCTCGCCAGCCAGATCGAGCCGCTCGTGCGCGAGGAGCTGCTGCGCAGCGGCGTCCCGGCGGGAGTCTCCGAGGAGGCCCTCCGGCGATTCCTGATGCGTACCGGCGGGGATGCATTCGACCTCGTCGCGTCTGACGATCCGGAGCGCCTGTCGCTCAAGGCGCGCGATGCGTAGACCGCTCGGCTACTTCATGCGCGTGGGCTGGCCGCTCAGGTACTCCGCCACGATGCGCTGCTCCTCCTCCGAGAGGTTGAGGAACTTGAGCCCGTAGCGGCGTCCCGTCCCGCCGCCCGCGTCGACCTCACGGGCGACGAGCGCCTGCGACTGAATCATGCGATCGGCGCCGGGGATGAGAAACGACACCACGACCGTCTCATGGAGCCCAATCGTCTGATTGGTCTCGACGAGCACGCCGTGCTCCGAGATGTCCCGGCTCTTGCCGAAGATGGTCGTGGGCTTGGGCGCCTGGACCTTCACCTGCACGAGGATGGAGATGTACTTGCGGTTCGGGATGGCCATGAGCCGCGCGGTGAGCTTGAGGAGCGACTTGCCGGAGATGGGCTCCTCCACCACGTGCACGCCGCCAAGCTTTTTCCACGTCTCGACGGCTTTGGCGTCGTCGTCTTTGCCGCAGATCAGGACCATGTGGCTGTCGGGTCCCAGCGCCGCATGCAAGGTCTGCGGGGCCACGCCCTGCGGCAGGCCGCGGCAGATAACGAGGCTCGCGCCGTGCGACTGGATGAACGCCAGCGCGTCGGCGCCCGACATGGCGGTGAACACGTCGCAGCCGCGAACCTGAAAGGCGTGCTCAGGCGACTCGAAGAACGTGGGGTCCACTGAGACGAGAAGAACCTTTTTCACGGTCGTGGGCTTTCGTCGCGCATGCTCGTCGGTCCATCGCCTCACCCGACCCCAGGGAGGCGTTCGGGTGATGGTGGGGCAGGGGGCCGCTCAAGTCAACCGCGAGCGGCGGGCCCTACGGACTGCAGGTGGTGAGCACCGTGATGTCGTCGAGGGACACGCCGCCGTAGCCATTGGCGTCGCCATCGAGCGTGTCGAAGTGAAAGCGCAGCCGGACGAGGCGGCCGCGCGCGAGGCCGAGGTCGAGCTTGGTCACGTGGATCCACGCCGGCCCAGTCGGCTGGCCGTCGGGACCCGAGGTCCACCACGGCGGTGTCCCGGTCGTGCTCGACCACACGACCTGCGGCGCGAGCTTGCTCTCCGGGTCGACCACCGTGACGGTCAGTCGGTCCCAGTCGATGCTGCCGACGCCGTGTGCCCACTCGGTATCGAGGAGCACGCGAAACGACAGCACCGTCGTCCACTGCGGCGCCACGAGGAAGCTCGGCGACTCGACGGCCGCGGAGTTCTGCTTGCCCGAGTCGTAGGTACCCACGGCGTTCCCGTAGTGCAGCGCGCCCGGCGCGTCTCCGCTCGGTCCCGGAGACCAGGCCCATCCCACGCCATCCCCGGGGTCGGCGTCCTGGACGACCTGGAAGCCGTCCCAGCCGCCGTTGAAGAAGGCGGCGGCGAGCGTGCTCGACTTGCAGCACGCCGGCCCGTCGGTGAACGTACTGGCGCAGGTACCGTCGACGCAGGCCTCCGTGGTGCAGGCGGTGCCGCCATCGGTGCAATCGGCGTCCTGCTGGCAGCACGTCGGAAGAGAGACGCAGCCCTTGACCACCAGGTCGCAGTAGCCCTGCTGGCACGGATCGGCGCTCGCGCAGTCGGCGTTGCTCAGGCAACAGCCGGCTACGGGGATGTGCGCGCACTGGGCTCCGACCCCGGGACAGGCGTCCTGCGTGCACGGGTTCTTGTCGTCGCACGTGGCGCCGGTCAGGCAGCAGTCGGCGATGTCGAGGTGCTGGCACACGCCACCCGAAGACTGCGTCAGGCCTGCGCAGTTGTCGGCGGTGCACGGCTTGTCGTCGGCGCACTCGAGGTCCGACAGGCAGCACCCGCCGAGCACCGGGTAGGTGCACTTGCCCTGTTGGCAGACGTTCAGCGTACACGGCTTTCCGTCGTCGCAGTCGGTCGCCGTGGCGCACGCGGCCGTCTCCGGGACATAGGCGCATTGGCCCTCGATGCACAGATCGCTCGTGGCCGACAGGCCGTCATCGCAGGCCTTCGAGTCCGTGCACGTCCGCGGCTCGCAGGGGCTATCGAGCAGCAGATCGTCGAGGTAGACGCCCTGACCCGAGTTCTCGATGTCGTCTTTGGTGTCGAAATTCACGCGCAACGTAATGGTCTTGCCCGCCCAGCCGGAGAGGTCGATGGCCACAGCCTGCCAGGCCTGATAGCCCGCCAGCTTGGACTTGTCCCAGACGACCACCACGGGTCCCGGGCCGGAGGTGAGCGCGACCTGAAGCACGTCGAAGCTGGGGTCCGGCTCGACGTCCACCCACACGGCAAAGCGGAGCGTGCTCGGCACGCCGGCCGGGAGCGCGATCGGCGCCGTCTGGAGCGTGCCCTTGCTGGGCGTCCCTGAGTCGTAGCTGCCCAGCGGGTCCGTGCCGTAGTACATCGCGCCTGGCGGGGAGTTCGACAGGCCGCCGGAGACGACGTGCCAGCCGACCTCGGCCGACACGTTCTGGACGAAGAGCGGCCCGGCCGTCCCGTCCTCGAATCGGGCCTCGAGCATCAGCGGCTTGCAGCAGCCGGGAGCCAGCGTGGCCGTGTGCAGGCACGTGCCCGAGGCGCAGGAGTCGGTGGTGCAGAGATCATCGGCGTCGGCGCAGTCGAGGTTGACCGTGCAGCAGCTCGGCTCGTGGGTGCAGAAGCCGTCGATGCAGACGTCCTCGGTGCAGCTGTTCTGGTCTTCGCACATCGCGTTCGAGGCGCAGCAGAGGCCGTAGATGTAGTCATGGTGACAGACGCCCGCGTCGAGGTGGTCCGCCGTGCACGGGTTGTTGTCATTGCAGGGCGGCTTGATGTCTGGCTGAGTGTCCGCTGTATCGATTGCGCTGTCCTTCGCAGTGTCGCTCGCAGTGTCGCTCGCAGTGTCGCTCGCAGTGTCGCTCGCAGTGTCGCTCGCAGTGTCGACGGTCACATCGCCGGTGGTCTCCTGCACGGTGTCACCCACGGTGTCGCCCGCGGTGTCGAGCGCCGGCAGGTTCGTCGCGATGTCGAGCGGTGGTGCCGTGATGTCGCGGGTGTCGGCGAGGGGCGTGACCTCGGCCTCGGGTAGCCCACTCAGCGCGTCCGACACCGGAGCGGTGTCACCGACCTCCACGCCCGCCGTGGCCTCCATTCCAGCGTCCAGCCGCAGCCCTCCGAGCGCGCCGTCACTGACCGCGGCGTCATCGTACCCGAGGCTCGAGCACGCGGTGCCCAGCAGCCCGAGGCCGAGGCTCAGTAGAAGCTGCCGTAGACCGTCGACCACGTTCTACGATACCAGAAGCCGAGGTGCTTGAAGCGGTACTCGTCGATGGAGAACCACGGTCCATCCGCGCGGGTCAGATTGAAGTACTTCTGCCCGGCGGTGAGCGGGGAGTGGTCGATGAGTGTCTCGAACGCAGGCAAGTCCACGCGGTTCTTGCGACCGTCGATCACAGCACCCCACATCGGGAAGCCATCGCTCGACGACAAGCTCACCTGCACGAAGTTCGCCGTGGCCCCTCCGTCGGCGTGCGACCACGCGAAGTGCGTCGGGTCCATCGCCGCGTTGGCGCGCGGGTTCTCTGGAAGCACGAACTGCATCCACGGCCCGACGGGCAGCGCGTAGGAGCCCGCGCCCAAGAACGATTGGGCGCCGTCGAGCCACAGCGAGCGCACGTCGAGCGCCAAGCCGTGACCCGCGCCGAGGTCCAGCCACTCGCCTGCGGGCGTGCGTCTCAGGACGGTCCCGGCGCTCCCGCCGACGAGCCAGCCGCCCTCGGGTGCGGCGACGATGGCCAACAGGTCGCGCGGGAGGACCTGCTCGACACGCCACGGCTGGCTGCCATCGACGCTGCCGAACGCGACGACTCCGCGCGTGCCGACGGCCACGATGTCGTTGCCAACCACGCGCACGGCGTTCAGCGTGACCGTCGGTTCGACGACCTGCTTGGCCACGAAGCCCTGGCCGCGATCGATGACGATCTTGCCGGTCTCGCCCACGGCGACCACGACGCCCTCGGCGCTCACGTGGACGCCGCGCAGCCCCTTCGAGTGCACGAGCGACACCGCGGTCCAGGTCCCGCCATTGCGCCGTACGAGGCCACCATCCCCGACCGCCACGTCACCCCACACGGCACGTAGCGTCGAAGGCGGCGCGCCGACCACGGCCTCAGGGGTCCAGGTCACGCCGTTGAACCGGAGGATCGTGTGGTTGGCGCCGACGGCCACGACATCCGCTGCCCCGCTGCCCCAGAGCCCGTACAGGTCCTGATCGGTGAACTTCGACTGCACCGACCAGCCAAGCTTGCCCTTGTGCACGAGCCGTCCGTGCGGACCAACGGCGAACACGTCGTCGCTCGCGGAGCCCCAGAGCGCGTGCAGATCCCCGAGCATCCCGGAGCCCGGCGGCGCGACGCCCGCGTCGTTGATGGTCAGGAGCGGCTCGCCATCGACGGCGCGAAGCTCGTCGATGAGGAAGTTGGCCGAAGGATAGAGGCTCGCTTGCGGTGTCGTGAGCGACGTGTTGACCGTCGCGTAGAACGTGAGGTAGGCGTCCTTGCCAAACGGAGCGAGCGTGGACGGATAGCCCGCGAAGTGCACGACGTCGCCCTCCTTCGTCGTGGGCGTGGCGTTCATCGGGAGCCAGCCCTCGGCTCCGAGGTCGATGCCTGCCTGGAAGGTCGGCGCCGACGCCGGGCTCGTCGGGGATAGACCCTTCGGCGTATCGAACACGCGCGCCCGCAGCGTGCGATCGAGCGGGATGTCGAGGACGACCTCGACGTCGGTGATCGTCCCGTAGAGCGGTACGTGCACGTGCGGCGTGAGGCCCATGGCCACGGGAATGAGCTGGCCGGTCGTGGGTTGCACGTAGCTCGCGATGCAGTAGACGGTGACGTCACCGATCCGTGATTGGAGCGCAAACGCGGAGCTGCCGGCCTTGGTCGTGGCGTCCGGGCCCGGTGTGGGTGCGTAGCCGAAGAAGTTCGTGGTGCTCACCCCGCAGGTCGCCGAGGTCGGACCCGGGACCGGGATGCACTTCGGTCCGTCGCCCACGTTCGCGCAGCCGAAGCCCGTGGCGCAGTCCGCGTCGGCGACACAGGCCTTCAGGCAGTACGAGCCACCGTCTTTCATCGGGAGGCACGCGAGGCCCGCGGGGCAGCCGGAGGCCGTCGTGCAGCTCGTGCACTGGACGCCGTCCGGAGAGCCCGCCATCGCGCAGGTCGGCGGCGGCGGGATGGCGTACTTCCCAAGACCGGCGACGTGGCCAGCGATGGTCCCCGTGAGGTCATTGGTGTCCACGAAGTTCGGCGCGCCCGGCGTACCCGGTGGCCCGTCGAAGCCGGGAGGGGCCTGCTCTCGGATGAACATGGTCAGATTGCGGCCATTGGTGCCGGCAATCGTGAACGCCGAGAAGCCGGGCTTGGACACGCTCACCTGTTGGGCGCCGAAGACGTCGTGCGCGCTGATGACGCACTGCCCGCGGTCGTCGGTCGTGCAGCGGTGCGCCTCCGGCATGACCCCTCCGTTCAGCACGACCACCGCGCCGGGCAAGCGCTTGCCGTCGTCGCCCCGAAAGATCGAGACGTTGACCGTGCGCTCGATCGGACCTCCGTAGACGGCGCGCTTCTTGTCCGCCGGGTCGACGTACTGAAACGCACCACCCAGCGACGACGACGCCCCGCCGAGCGTGACCGCGACGTCGGCGGCTCCCGCGTTTCCCCGAGGGACCCGGAGCCACGCCGTGGTCTCGGACGCGCGCACGACGTCGGTCGCTTCGGTCGTCGTCTCCCCGTGAGTGAAGCGCGCGACGAGCGTCGCCGGGAGGCCCGCACCGATGAGTCGCACGAGCGCGCCGCCGGACTGAGAGCCCGAGTCCGGGTCGAGCGCCCAAACGACTGGCGCGGGCGGGACGCACGTGTAGGCCTGAGGGACGACGAGGGTCCGGTCCGCGGTCGACAGCACGAGGTCGATGGGTCCCGGCGAGCAGGCTGGCGCGGTGAACGTGGCTCCGGAGGCGGACGCCGAGAGCGCGGTGACCGGGAGCCCGCCGGCGGTGAGCGTGAGGCCCGGGGCGCCGAGGCCCGCACCCGTCACGGTGACCGAGACGCCGCCCGCGGTCGGGACCGTGGTTGGAGCGACCTGCGTGACCTCGAAGGCGGCCAAGTACGTGTAGCCGCCAGCGAGCGTGGCCTTGCTCCCGCCCTGCACCACCGTGACGTCCGCGGCGCCCTCCGCTCCCGGCGGAACGAGCACGGTCAGCACCGAGGCATCGACGGTCGGAGAGACGGACGTCGAGGCCACGTCGTCGAAGAGGACCGAGGTCGCGACCCCCGCCGCCAAGCCGCTCACGACCACCGAGACCATGGCGCCGCCGCTAGCGGAGCCCGACGGCGGCGCGACGTGACGCACGGCCAGCCCCGGCATCGGGGCGACGTAGGCGAAGGCCTTCTCCGCTACCGCCGACCCGTCCGCTGACGCGATCACGATATCGACCGGTCCCGCCGCGCCGCCGGGCGTCACCAGCGTGAGCAGCGTCCCTTGGGCGTCGACGCTGGCGACCGTCGCGGTCTTACCGCCGACCGCGGCCTTGAGGTCGCTCGTCGACGTCGGGAAGCCCGAGCCGCTGACCTCGACGACCGTGCCCCCGACCGTTGGGCCGTGGATGGGCCACACCTTCTTGATACGCGGCGCCGCGACGTAGCGGTAGCCTTTGGGCAGCGTCGCGGCCGGCTGGCCCGCCACGACGACGCGCACGTCCACGAGACCGCGGGCCCCCGGCGGCGTGCGACAGTGCAGCTTCAGGCTGGACTCGAAGGCAACGATCGGCGCGGCACGGTCCCCGAAGAGCACTACGGAATCTGGCGTGAAGCCGTGCCCGCCGATGGAGACCTCCGCGCCGCCGAGGGCTGGCCCCTCGTTGGGCGTGATGGCGCTGACCTCGACGGTGTCGAAGAACCGAAACGCGGCCTTCATGACCGCGGTCTTGCCATCCGGGTTGACCACGCGGACGTCCACGGTACCGACGTCATGCAGCGGTGTCGTCACGTTGAGCCACTCCGACGAGACCGGGAAGTGGTCGGCGGCCTTGACGTCGCCAAAGTAGACCTCCGTCCCGGCCGTAAAGCGCGCTCCGTGCAGCGACACGACGCCTCCGCCCGAGGCGAGGCCCGATGTGGGCTCCAGAGACAAGAGCTCAGGCGATAGCGACGGATCGGGGGGCGGTGCGTCCGGCGTGGGCGTGGTCGTGTCCGCGCCGGGGCCGCTCGTTGTCGCCGGCAGCGGCGGATACCCGATGAGCTGCGGGACCGCTGCGGTGTCCGTACCGATGAAGCGCGCCGTGTCGGTCGACGCGACGGCCCCGCCATCGGTCTGGCCACAAGCGCTGACGAGCGCGGTCAGGGCCAACGCCACGAGACCACGCGTGCGGAGGGCAGTGACGACGATGCTGTCCTTCATGCTCGCTCTCCCGTGTCCGCCAACCCGATTCCGCGCACCAACCCAGCCCAATCGTAGGGGGCCAGACACCGTGATTCAAGCGTCCGCCTTGGGTCCGCGGCACTTGGGCGGTATGCTCGGCGGCCGTGGCACGCGCCTTCGTCGTCGAGAATCCCCGTCCGCCTCACCTTGGGCTGGTGCTGTTGCGGGCATTCGCCTTCGCGCTGGTCGCGGCGGCGCACCTGCCACCGCTCGTGATCCTGGGCACCTACGTCAAGCTGGCGCGCGACCTGCCCGAGCTGCGGCCCATGGCGGAGTACTACGCGGAGCTCAAGGCCCCGTCGACGTTTCACGCGGCGGACGGCCAGGTCATCGGCGAGTTCTTCGAGGAGCGTCGTCTCTTCCTGCCGGTGGAGGACATGCCCATTCGGCTCGTACAGGCGTTTCTGGCCACGGAGGACGAGCGCCTCTTCGAGCACCAGGGCATCGACCCGCGCGGCGTGCTGCGCGCGCTGGTGACCAACGTGAGCGCCGGCCGCACGGTGCAGGGCGCCTCGACGCTCACGCAGCAGCTCGCCAAGGCCATGCTCGGCGCGGAACGAACCTACAAACGCAAGGTGCGGGAGATGATCCTCGCTCGGCGTATGGAGGACGTGTACTCCAAAAGCGAGATTCTTACGCTGTACCTCAATCAAATCTACCTCGGCCACAACAGCTATGGCGTCCAGGCGGCCGCTCAGAACTACTTCCGCAAGAACGTCTCCGAGCTGTCGCTCGGCGAGATCGCGATCATGGCGGGCCTGCCGGCCAGCCCATCGAAAATCAACCCCGTGAAGAACCTCAAGAAGACCCTCGAGCGCCGCAAGCACGTGCTCACGAACATGGTGCGCGCGGGCTTCCTGACCGCGGACGCGGCGGAGGCGGCGAAGGCGGAGGTCGTCCGCACGTTCCCGCTGCTCGACGAGTTCGGGGATCGCTCGCCGCTGGCGGCGGCCGATGCGCGCGCCGAGGTGGTCAAGCTGCTGGGCGACGCGGCGGCGGAGGACGACGCGTGGATGGGGCTCGGCCTGAAGGTCGAGACGACCATCGAGCTCGACCTCCAGCATGCCACCAACGGCGTGCTGAGCGAGGAGGTCGAGGCCGTCGACAAGAAGCAAGGGTGGCGCGGTCCCATCGGGCGCGTCTCCGCCGATCAGATCGAGGCGTGGCTGCGGCACAAGGACGGCTACGACCGATCGCGTGGCTTGGTTACCGACGAAGGCCTCGCGGCCGGCGCCACGCTTCTCGGCGTCATCGACGAGGTGACCGAGGAGCAGGTGCAGCTCCGCCTGGGACCGAAGCAGCCGTACACGCTCGAACGCAAGCGGGATCTCGCGTGGGCCGGTCCCTACCGCGAGTATCCGCTGGTGACCTATGAGCTCCGCAAGCGTCCCAAGGGCGGCTATGACGTCACGAAGCTCGACCTCTCCGGCAAGGCGCTCGCCGAGGCGCGCCCGCTGGCGTTCGCGTCGCCGTATCTGCCGGCGGATCGGCGGGACGAGGAGGTCCACCCGGAGGAGCTGCGCGGGCGCGACCACGAGGACGTCATCGTCGTCAAGAAGCGCGACGAGTCCGTCAAGGTGTCGTGGAAGCCCGTCCTAGAGGACTGTACGACGGCATTCGAGCGCGGCGACGTGGTCATGCTCCGCGTGGGCAGCGACGGCGCCTCGGTCGCGTTGGTGCAGCCTCCCGCGGTTCAGGGCGCGGTGCTCACCTGGAATCCGTGGACCGGCTACGTTCGCGCGATGGTCGGCGGCACGGACTTCGACGCCTCGCAGGTCAACCGCACGCGATCGCTGCGGCAGACCGGCTCGACGATGAAGCCCATCTACTACGCGCTGGCGTACGACCTCGGCATGCCGCCGAGCACGCCGATCTCGGACGCCCCCTACGTCGAGGGTGGCTTCAAGAGCACGGGTGGTTCGAGTGACACCACGCCGCTGCTGGCGTTTCTGGGCCTGGCCAAGAGTCGAAATACAGTCAGTCTGCGTATTCATGAATACGTTATGAACCACCTCAAGGACAAGGCGCAGCTCGATTCCTGGCGCACAGCGCTGGGGCTCGGTCGACCGCTCGAAGGTCATCGCGCGGAGATCCTCGGCGGTGACCAGAGCATGTGGGACATGAGCACGGCTTACGCGCGCTTTGTGACCGGTGGCCTGGAGGCGACGCCCGTGCTGGTCAGGCGCGTGACTGACCGCACGGGGAAGGTGTGGCTCGATCGGTCGCACCCGAGCGATCCGATGCTCGACGTCCGCGACACGGTCGCGGCGATGTATCGCGTACTGTACGAGCGGCGGGCGCGCGTGGTGCATGAGTCGACGGCCTACGTCATGAAGCAGAACCTCCGTGCGGTCATCACCAAAGGCACCTCTCACCGGGCGATGAAGATGGGGCGGATGGCGGGCGGCAAGACGGGGACGCTGCCCTTCGACGTCTGGTTCAATGGCTTTACGGGTCACGATATGACAGCGACCTGGATTGGCCAGGACCGGCGCGAGCGGATCCTCGGCAAGTCCAAGCAGAAGGCCGAGGTGATGGGTGGCGGGCCACCGCTGTCCATCTTCATGAAGGCGGCCAACCTCGCGGCCGGGGGGCGGCCCGACGTGGACTTCCTCAAGCCAGCGCCGCCGACCGTCGAGATGGTCACCGTTGACCTCGATACCGGTGCCCGCGTAGAAGGAGCCGCCAAGGGCGAAGCGGTCGCGGCGATCCCCCATCGCCGGTGCTGCATCCCCACGTACGTCAAGCGGGGCGAGGGTTCGACGGACGACATCCATCATGCTGAGCACGACTTCTAGTCACCGATGACGGATCCCCGGCAAGACGCTGAGAGCCGGTACGCGATCGGCCGCATCGCCGAGCGCCTGTCTCGCCATGCGCCGCGGCCACGTGACGGGGCCGAACCGGACCGCTTTGCCTCGGTCGCCATCATCTTGCGCGAGGTCATCGGCGCGGGGCCCGAGGTGCTCGTCATTCGTCGCAGCGAGCATCCGACCGATCCGTGGTCGGGCCACATGGCGCTGCCGGGCGGTCGCAAGGATCCGCGCGACGCCTCGACTCGACATGCCGCGGAGCGCGAGGTCATGGAGGAGGTCGGCCTCGACCTCGCTGCGACCGGGCACCTGCTCGGGCGCCTCGACGACGTCGCCGCCGTGGCCCGCGGGCAGCGCCTGGGGCTGACCATTGCGCCCTTCGTCTACGCGATCGCGGCCGATCGCGCCGTCGCACTGACGCTGAACCACGAGGTGCAAGAGGCGCTGTGGGTCCCCTTCAGCGACCTCGCGGGTCCGGACCATCGCAGTACGCGGACGTACCCGATGGGAGGCGGCCAGGTGGAGCTGCCCTGCTGGCGCTGGAACGACCGCGTCATCTGGGGCCTGACCTACAACATGCTCAGTACCCTGATTCAGCTGGTGGAGTCCGAGCCATGACCGTGACGTGCTGGCGCGCCGGCGCCCTTGGCCTGCTGGTGTTCACCCTCGGCGTCACGGCGGGATGCCGGCGCAAGGGCGCCGCCAAGACCGCCGCACCTCTCGAGTATCGCGAGGCAAAGGATCCCGCCGAGCAGCGGAGCGTCGAGGCGGTGTGTCAGGCCGCTGCGGAGGTCGCCGACACGCCCGGCATCGAGGATCGCATGGGGCGCATCATGGAGTTGGCGGCCGCGACGGTGCCGAGCCCGGAGTTCCTCGAGGGCCTCGCGGCCATGGGCGGCCGCGAGCGACACCAGCTCATGCAGAAGCTCGTGACGAAGTACGGACTCGACGCGACGTGTCAGAAGGGCCTGGCCGGCTTCGATCGACGCGACGGTCCCGAAGAGCCGCCGCCACCCGCCTCTGACTCGCCAGCGAAGTAGGCGGGGGCCACGCGACCGCCGCCGCGCCGGTGGTCAGGGTCGATCGAGCAGACCGCGCATGGCGAGGTCGAGCCCGTAGAGCGCCTCGACACGAGAATCCAGCGCGGCCTCGAGCGCAGCCTGCTGCGCGGCCTCCGCCGTGATCCGGGCATCGACGAGCCGAACGATGTCAGCGTGCAACGCGCAGTCGCGCGGGTCGCTGAAGTCGATGCGCCGAATCGGCAGCGGCGCCAGGCTCGTCGCGTAGAGCTCATAGACGTTGCCGCGCAGCTTGGCGTGGTGCCGATGCCGAAAGTCGAGGAGGCGCGAGTTCAACAGCGCCAGGACGTAGCGCAGGTCCTCGGGCTGGCCGCGGTCGTAGAGGACCGTCGTGTCGGTGAGCCCGAGGAAGCGCGCGGTGGGATCGAGCCCCGCGCGCAGCCGCGCTCCCAGATACGGCACGAACAGACGTGGCCGGTCGATGTGCGCCACGCCCAGCGGCCACGTGAACTGCCACCACGCGCAGTTGCCCCGCTGGCACGCGGCGCGCGCGCTGAGCTCGGCCTGGTAGGTGCCCAGTCGGGCACGCGTTGGCTTCGGGAGCGCCTCGATCGACGCGACGCGGTTGGTGAGCAGCAGCCGCTCGTCTCGCTCGCGGAGTACGAAGGGCGTGATGTCGGAGTTCCGCACGCGAAAGAACACCGTCCCGGCGGGCGCGCCCTCGAGCTCCGCCGGATCGGTGATGACGAAGGCGTCGTTGTGCCCGGTCTGCATCCCCTGATGCAGCGTCAGCACCTCCTTCAGCGGGGAGCCCATGGCGTCCACGTGCGCGATCAGCGCGGCGATAGGGCCCGTGCGCGGCGCATGCAGAGACCAGTCCCCGGTGGCCAGCCCCTCGCGGCTGCGTGTGACGGTGTGTTCGCCGTGGGAGACGAGGAACGGCGCTTCGTCCGCAGTCCGGCCCGCGCGCAGGTGCAGGATGGCCGTACCGACCTCGGCGCCCTCGAAGACGCGCTCCCGCCCGAAGTCGCGCACGCGCAGAAGCTCCGCCGCGGTCGCGAGGTGTGCTCTCAGTCGGCGCGCCTTCGCCGCCTCGAGGAGCGTGCGCGAGATGATGGCGAGCACGTGTCCGCCGGGAGCTCCGCTCTCGCGGTCCGAGCCCGCGAGCTCGATCGCGAGCGCCAAGAAGTAGTGCTGGAGGTCGGCCTTGTCCTCGTGGACGGCCGGGAAGCGCGCCGCGAGTCGAACGCGCTCGCTGCGCGGCAGGAGATCGACCGCGGCCCAGGGCGGGTTCATCAGGACGAGGTCGAAGGTGCGACCCCATGGCCGGCTGGTGGCGTCCGCGGTCAGGATCCGGTCGCCCAGCGCCTCGGTTGCCAAGCAGAGGCGCTGCGCCAGGCGCTCACGGCAGCGCGCGACGCAGGCCGGATCCGTATCGGAGCCGTGGAGGTTCTCGGCAAGCGTGGCGCGAGTGAGCGCGTCGTCCGAGGTCGCGAGACACCGCTCGACCCACGCGAGCAGCAGGTTCCCGTCGCCGCAGGCCGGGTCGATGATGGTCGCCGAGGCGGCCCAGTGCGACGGCGCGAGCTGGACCAACTCTGCCGCCAATGGCGCCGGCGTGGGCACCTGCGTGCGGAGCTTTCGTTGTTGGGCCATCGGCGACGCTCGCCGGCTAGCCGATGATGGGATAGCGTCGCTCGGCGGCAAGCTCATCCATGCCGCGCTGCATCCGCGCGATGACCACGTCGTAGGCCTCGCGGACCCGCACCGGGTTCAGGGCGTCGGCGGGGCGAAAGCGCGGATGGTCCGCTTCCTTGCGATTGAGCGTGATGGGCTCGAGCACGCGCGCCACGATACGCGCCGGCATCGGCCACGGCGAGGGCACCGGGCCAAAGTACAGCAGACCAGGAAAGCCCAGGATGATGGGAAAGGCGTTGAAGCGGAGCAGCTTGTCGAGCCCGAGCCAGCGCGCGATGCGCTGACCGCGCCGCACGATGACGAACAGCTCATGTCCCCCGATGCACACGACCGGAGTGATGGGCACGCCCGTCTCGAGCGCGATGCGGACGAAGCCGGTACGTCCGCCAAAGTCGATGCGGTTGCGGTCCTGATACGGCCGGTAGGTCTCATAATCGCCACCGGGCAGCACGAGCAGCGCGTTGCCGGACCCCAGCAGCAGCCGCGCGTTGTCCCAGGAGGCCTTGACCGCGCCAAGCCGGCGGAGGCTGTCGCGAATGACGGGGACGTAGCGGGTGAGCACCTCGTGCGCGAGGGCGTAGAGCGGCCGCTGAAAGTCGTAGTGGTCGCACCAGCTCGCGGCGAACAGGAACGTGTCGATGGGGATCTTCCCTCCCGAGTGGTTGGCGACCACGAGCGTCGGCCCTTGCGGGACGTGCTCGAAGCCCCGCGCCTCGAAGCGGAAGTAGTACTTGCCCAGCGCACGCACGACGCGGACGACGTCGCGAATCGCCTGCGCGTCGGTTTGCCCCGGAGGGTCGGTGTCAGGAGGGTCGATCCAGGGGCCCATGGACCGCCGATGGTTTCACAGCCTCCACAAACGCTCAAGACGCGACACGGGTGTCAGAGGCGTGACGCGACATGTCGCGGCCAGCAAAGTTGCGTACATCGGTTCGGAAATTGGCCCGTTTCTTGCTCTGTGTTTGCCCATCGCGTGAGCCATTCCGGCCCGCGCACGACCTCGGAGACGAGGAGGCTGCCATGTCGACGACGCGCACTCGAAGAATCGCACGGAGGAGCACACCCGCCGAGCTCCTCGCGACGCTCTTCTTCGTCGTCGTCGCCTTCTCGGCAGCCACGCTGTTTCGGTTGGCCCTCCATGCCCACGAGCCTGAGCCGCACACGCTGGAGCGTGGCTCTGTCGCCACGATCGACGCCGGTGCGCCGCTCCCGTGGCCCCGTCACGGGACACCGCGGACACTCGGTGAGACGCTGCTCGAGGCCGCGCTGCGCTTGGGCCGCGAGCTGTTCGGCGAGCCGATGACGTTGGAGGACGTCGTTGCGCTCGTGCACGTGACCCACGATCTGGACGAGAGCGTCGACGTCGCCGCGCTCCACCTGGACCTCGCCGCGGTTCGTTAGCCTGGTGGCCAACCGAGCTTGCGGCCGCCGAGGACGTGCAGGTGCAGGTGCGGAACCGATTGACCGCCATCGGCGCCCGTGTTGATCACGACGCGATAGCCGGTCTCAGTGATCCCCTCTTGCCGCGCGACGTCGGTCGCGACACGCATCAGGCGGCCAAAGAGCGCCTCGTGCTCAGGGGTACCGTGGGCCAGTGAGGTCACGTGCTGCTTGGGGATGACGAGCACGTGCGTGGGGGCCATGGGCGCGATGTCGCGGAAGGCCACGACCAGCGCGTCGTCGTAGAGCGCGGTCGCAGGGATCTCGCCGCGAGCGATGCGGCAGAAGAGGCAGCCCGGCTGTCCTGCCGGCGCGTCCTGGCTCACGAGCTCAGCCCGCGGCGCGCTTGGGCGCGGGCGTCTTGCCAGCGTTCTTGGCGGCGCGAATCCGACCCTTGAGCTTCTCCTGACGGCGGCGCTGGCGGATCTTCTTGCTGAGGCGATTGTCGTGCTTACCCATGGTTTCTTCCTTGTGTGCGGGTGACCGAGCCACCCGGCGGTGCGCGTTGATACACGAGGACTACGCCGTCGGCAAGCGCAAACGCGCGCTTTTGGCCATCGGCCGAGTGACTCAGGTATTCTCGCGCTCCGACCGATGGTTAGCGCGATGCCCGACCCACTCCCTACCGCCGGAATCCCTGCCTCCGGATCGCCGCGTCGCGCGGTGACGTGGCGCGACACGGCCACGGTGATGCTCGCCGCGCTCGTGACCGTCGGAGCCGTCGATTGGGCCATCCAGCAACGCGTCTACCCCGTGCCGCCACGCATGGCGGAGGTGGTCGACGGTCTCGAGTCCCTCGCCACGCGCGATCCGCACCTTCTCGTGCTCGGCTCGAGCCACGCGCGGTCGTTCGAGCCCCTCGGCCGCGCGCTCGAGGCGCAGCTCCAAAAGCGGACGACGCTGTTGCCCGTCGAGTGGGGCAAGATGAGCTCCTACGAGTGGGTCATGAACCACCGCGTCCGGCCGCTGCTCGCCGCGCATGCCAAGCCGAGCCTCGAGCGTGTGCTCCTGGTCACCGAGTGGTGGGACGGCTGCCGGCCAGCGGAGGGGCTGGGGCCCAACATCCCCTCTCGGGCGTGGACGTTCCTCGACTTCCTCCGTGACGTCGCCGCGCACGGGCTTACTGCGTGGAACCAGAACTACCTCTGGGCGCACGTCCAGCACGCGCTGACCCGCTCGGTGCTGCTGCGCGACCGCGGTGTTGGCCAGATCCTCGACGCGCTGCGCGATCGCGTCGCGCCTCGCAGCGCGGAGTCCATCCAGGCCGACTTCGACAACCAGGTGGCCTCGTGGCACCGCATGACGGAGTCCGCGGCCAATGACCCGCTCTGCCGCGATGGGGTCGAGATGGCCGCCCTCTCCCGCATCCTCGACGACCTGCGGCGGGAGGACGTCGCCGTGACCATCGTCGTCTTCCCGCGCATGCCGAGCACGATGACCGAGGTTGCCCGCCGGTCGACCTTCCCCAAATACCTCGCGGACTTGCACGGCGTCGCGCGGCCACGGGGCATCCCGGTCATCGACTGGACCTTCACCGCGCCGCTCTCGGACGTGCACTTCATGAAGGACTTCGATCACCTGACCCTGGAAGGACGCGAGACCCTGTGCCGCTTCGCGCTCGACGGTGACCTCGACTTCTTGCTGGACCGCCGCTCCTGGCGCGCGGAGCCCGGGGCAGGAGAGGCGGCGCGCGAGTGAGCTTCACGTCGCTCGAGTTCCTGCTAGTTTTCTTGCCCGCGGCCTTCGCCGCGCACTGGCTTGGTCCGCGCCGCGCCGGCTGGCAGAACGCGGTGCTGCTCGTGGCGTCCCTCGCCTTTGCCTGGACGCACTCGACGTGGCTGGTCGCGTCATTGGCGGCCGGCGTCGTCGTGGACTTCTTGGTCCTCCGCGGGCTCGCTATCCAAGACGCTCCGCGCCACCGGCGGCTGCTGCTGGCGCTCAGCGTCGTGACCGGCGTGGGCCAGCTCGTCGTCTTCAAGTACACGGGCTTCCTCGCCACGACCGTCAACGACGGCCTCGCCGCTCTCGGACAGCCCCGGACGTTGCCGGTCGTTTCGCTCGCGCTCCCAGTCGGCCTCTCCTACTGGACGCTGTCAAAGCTGGGCGTTGCCATCGACGCCTACTATCGGCGCACAACGCAGCCGCCGCCGTCGCTGCTCCAGTACGCGGCGCTCGTCACGTTCTTCCCCGCGCTCGTCGCCGGCCCCGTCCTCCGCAGCGGCCTGCTCGCACGCCTTGCGGCTCCGCGCGCGCTTACTCCGCAGGACGTGCACAGCGGCGCCGGCCTCTTCCTGCTCGGCGCTGTCGGCAAGGGCTTCGTCTCCGCCGTCATCGGCGAACGGCTCGTGGGCCCGGTGTTTCAGAGCCCCGATGCCTTCGGCGTCCTCGCCCATTGGCTCGCCGTTGGCGGCTACGCCATCCAGATCTTCGGCGACTTCGCCGGCTACAGCGCGATGGCCATCGGCGTCGGCCTCCTCTTCGGTCTCCGCCTGCCCGACAACTTCAACCTGCCGTTCCTGTCCCGCTCGATGCCCGAGGTCTGGCGCCGCTGGCACATGAGCCTCAACGGCTGGCTGTTCGACTTCCTCTACACACCGGCCATCACCGGCCAGGGCTGGCTCCGCGGGCGCCTCGATCTGGGCTTCGTGCTCGTGTTTCTGCTCTCGGGCTTCTGGCACGGCGCCCGCTGGACCTACGTCCTGTGGGGCCTGCTGAACGGCCTGCTGCTCGTGGCCCACCGGCGCTACGACGAGTGGTATCGCGGCCAGTGTCGCAAAGACCGCGCGTGGGTCGCGCGCCGCAAGTCCACGCCGTATCAGCTCGGTGCCTGGGCGCTGACTCAGCTCGCGTTCGTCCTCACGCTCGTGCCGTTCGGGACCGCGACGTTCACCGAGATGGCGCGCTTCTCCCGTGGACTCCTGACCTCACCGGGCGCGGGGCTCCCACCGCTCGGCGGTCCGAACGGCCTCGTGGCGCTGGCCGCTGCCGTCGGTCTCCTCGGGGCCTATCACGTGCTGGCTCGCCCGGAAGCACAGGCCTGGAAGGAGCGCCTCTTCGCCTTGCCCGCCCCCGTGCGCGGCGTGCTCTACGGTCTGCTCTTCGTGTTCTTGCTGCTCTTCATGCCACTGTCGCAAGGGACGTTCATCTATGCCCAGTTCTAACGTCGCTCCTGGCGCCGTCCGTGCCGCCGTCATCGACTGGCTCGATGACAACTACCACTTCGGCGACGCCGAGAGCCTCATCCAGAGCGACGAGCGTTCTTTTCTGGACAACGGAATTCTCGACAGCCTGGGCTTCGTGAAGCTCATCCTGCACCTGCAGGACCGCTTCGGCGTGGCGCTCGACCCCGCGCAGCTCACACGCGAGAACTTCGACGGGCTCGGCAAGATCGTCCGGTACATCACGGGTTCGGGCAGCACCGGTTCATGAGCGCCCTGTGGTCACCCTCGGCGGAGCGCGTCGCGCGCTCGGGCCTCGCCGACTTCGCCAACCGGGTCCACGAGCGCACCGGAGTCGCGCTCCCGGAGCTCACGGCTTGGGCCCGAACCGACTGGCGCGCGTTCTGGGGCGAGCTTCTGGCCTGGCTGGACCTGTCCGTCGAGGGCGAGGCGCTTCCGGTCTGCGACGGCGACGACCTCGAGACCGCCCGCTTCTTCCCACGCCTGCGCCTCTCGTATCCCGAGGAGGTCCTGGCCGCCGCGGGGAGCGACGGCGCGCGCGAGGCCATCGTCGCGCTCGATGAGACCGGCAAGGCCACGCGCCTCTCGTTTGGTGCGCTGCGCGAGCAGGTCGCGCGAACGGCCAACGCGCTGGCCGCCCTCGGCGTCCGCGAGGGAGACCGCGTCGTCGCCATCGCCCGCAACTCGGCCGAGCCCATCGTCGCGGCGCTGGCGGTCGCCTCGCTCGGCGCCATCTGGTCCTCGGTCGCCCCCGACCTGGGTGCTGAGGCCACGCTGCGGCGCTTCCAAGCGCTCGAGCCCAAGGTCCTGCTGTTTCACGGCCGCACGCGACAGCACGGCCTGGAGCGCGACCTCGTCCCGATGGTCGACGTCATCGTCGCCGGCCTGCCCACGCTCATCGCCGCGCTCGCCTTCGACGATTCCCGCCTGCCCGACGGCCGCAGCACGGACCTGGCCGCTCTTGTCGCGGGTGCAGCGCCCGTCCACACACCACGTCGCGTCGCTTTCGGTCACCCGCTGTTCATCCTGTTCTCGTCGGGCACGACCGGCCCGCCGAAGTGCATTCAACACGGCCACGGCGGGACGCTGCTCGAGCACCTCAAGGAGCATCGCCTGCATGGCGACCTCGGGCCGAGTGACACGCTCTTCTTCATGACCTCGTGCGGCTGGATGATGTGGAACTGGCTCGTCAGCGGCCTGGCTACCGGCGCCCGGATCGTCGTCTACGACGGCTCGGCCACGTGGCCCGACGCGCGCGCCATGCTCGACCTCGTCGCGCGCGAGGCCGTCACCGTCTTTGGCACGTCACCGGCCTACCTTCAGGTCCTGCGCGATCTCCGGGTTGCGCCAGTCGCCGCACCCGCCCTCCGCGAGGTGCTCTCGACGGGCTCCATCCTCTTCGACGGCCTCTACGACGTGGCCCGCGAGGTCTTCGGCCCCGTCCCGCTCCAGTCGATCTCGGGCGGCACCGACCTCATAGGCTGCTTCGTGCTCGGTCGGCCCGATCGGCCGGTGTATCGCGGCGAGGCGAGCGCCGTGTCGCTCGGGTTGGATGTACGCGCGCTGGGTGACGACGGCGTGGCCCGCGAGGTCGGCTCTGGAGAACTCGTGTGCTGCAACCCCTTCCCATCGAGACCGGTGGGCTTCTTTGGCGACCCCACGGGGCAGCGCTTTCACGACGCGTACTTCGCGCAGAACGCGGGCCTCTGGACGCACGGCGACTTCCTGACCCTGACCGAGCGCGGCACCGCGCGCATCCTCGGGCGCTCCGACGGCGTCCTGAACGTGCGTGGCATCCGGATCGGGCCCGCTGAGCTCTACCATGTCTTGGAGGCCATCCCCGAGGTGCGCGCGGCGCTCGCCGTCGATCAGGCGGACACCCGCGAGCCCGGCGGTCGTCGCCTCGTGCTCCTCGTCGTCCTTCAGGACGGGCTCACGCTCGATCGGCCCCTCACGTTTCGCATCAAGCGCGAGCTCAAGGAGCGTGCCTCCGCGGTGCATGTCCCCGCGGTCATCGTTCAGGCGCCGGATCTCCCGACGACCTTCAATGGCAAGCGCAGCGAGCGCGCCGCGAGTGACGCGCTCGACGGCCGCCCGGTGCGCAACCTCGCCGCGCTGCGCAACCCGGAACTCTGCGCGTGGCTCGCGGCGCATCCAGAGCTGCGGCGTCCCTAGTCCCGATCGCAGTACCAGGTCCGAGGCGCGTCCACGCAATGGGTGCCGGCAGGGCAGGTCGTCTTTGGCGCCGTCGTACAGTCCCAGGTGCAGAACGCCAGGTCCGCGGAGTTGTTGGGCTTGTAGCAGAGGCCCGTCTCACAGGGGTGGTCGACCGCCGACGCCTTGCACTCCTCCAGCTTGTAGTTGGGGAGCGTGGGGTCACCGCACTCGCACGTCGCGAAGGCCGGCTTGGCGACCCACGGCGCTCCGGAGGCGTTGCACGCGCGTCCGACGTTCTGGACGCAGTTCTTCACCGTAGCGCAGCCCGACGCGTACTGGATGCAGCAGGCATAGGTGGCGGGGTCCGCGTCTCCGGTGCAGAGTGCCAGGCAGTCCTTCTCGGTCACGAGCGCCTCGGCGCATCGGGCGGCGCGGCGACACGCCATAGCGCAGTTGACGGGCGACACGGGCATCTTGGCGTCCGCGGCGTCTGCGGCGTCCGAGCGGCTGGCACTCCCGGCCGCATCCGTGGCGCCCGCCGGCGGGCTCGACGAGGAGCAGCCGGCGAGCGAGGCCAGGTACAACAACAGCAGAGAGCGTGGGAGGCGTGTCACGCGAGGCATGTAGCCCACGCGCAGGCGGAGGGCAATGGCCGGGCCGCGCAGGCCCGCTCAGTTCTCTGGTGACGTGAGCCGCAGGATCATGTCCTTGTCCTCCTGCGAGATGGTCACGAATTGGAGCCCGAAGCGGAAGGAGGTCGTCTCGGGGGACGGCGCCTCGCGCACGACGCGGCCCACCACGTGCGCCATCCGCGATGCGCCGGGGATGAGGAACGACATGGCGAGCTCTTCTCCGATCTCCAGGCGCCGGCGGCTCTCGAGCAGCATGCCCGAGGCGCTGAGGTTGTGCGTGAAGCCGAAGCCGCCCTTCTCCTTGTCGCCGACGGCGATCTGCACCAGGATCCGCAGGTAGCGGCGGAGCGAGATGGTCAGCAGCCGGGCCGTCGTGTCCATCAGGGATTCGCCATACGGAGGACGGATGACCGTCACGTCCGGCGCGCGCTCGAACGAGGCCAGGATCGCGGCGTCGTCGTTCTCTGTGGTCATGATCACGAGCGGCACGCCGTGCGGCACCATCGTGCGGACGTCGGCGAGCGTGCAGTGCTGAGGGATGCCGCGCGAGATCACGAGGTCCACCTTGCGTGCCTGGACGACGGCCCGCAGGTCTTGCGGTCGCGCCGCACCGAACACCTCGACGCCACGGCGATTGAAGCACGTGTCTTTGCGCTCGAAGAACTCTGGCTGCGTCGAGTAGAGCAGGATCGTCTTCGGTGGCGCAGTCAGCTGCGTCGGCGCGTCGACGGGACCGGTGGCGGCGGTGACGGCGTGGCTCTCAGCGTGGGTGACTTCGGCGACTAGCATGTTCCGTGGCTCCGGCCGCTGGGTCTCGTCCTGTCGGGGCGGCCCAGCGCGTACGGCCCCGACGTTCGAGTCATCGGGCCGTTTCGCAGAAGCTGAAGTGAAATCTCGCGGCGCCGCTGAGGTGGTGCCTACACCGAGTCGCATTCGTGATGCAGTCGTTGGCGGGGGTCGCAACGGGGTCGCCCCCCTTGCGCGCACTTGCCGAAGTGCCCCCGCACTTCGGCGACGCACTCTAGTCCACGCCGGCGGTGTTGGAGGGCACGAGCTTCCAGTTGTTGTTGTCGCGCTTGTCGAGCACGGTCAGAGAGCCATCGTTGACGAAGCTGATGCCGGCGGCCGCCATGAGCGGCAGCGTGAACATCTTGGCGAGCGTGCCCTGACTGCGATGGAATACGCCGAGCTGACGGCCCGCGCGGTTGTTCCGGAAGTCCATCTCGCGATCGACGGCCATGTTCTTGTCCGCGGGCTTCTCCGACAGCTCGTGCGCGTTGGCGAGCGCGGCCGCACGCTCCTCGCCAAGGATGTAGGCCATATACGCATTCCACAGGAAGTGGCGCAGCGCGTCCGCCCGACCGCCGTACATCGACTTCTCCGGGCTCTTCTGCGTGTACGAGTAGCTCACGGCGATTCCGACCGCCCACGAGGCCGCCTCGACCCACGCGCTGGCCGCCTCGGAGTCATTCTCCAGGATGGCGCGCTCACGCTCGTTGGGATCCTGCCCCAACGCGATGTCCTGCATCACCGTGGTCTTCTTCTTCTTGGGCTTGAGCTGTACCGAGCGCTGCGCCGGCGCGCTCTGGGCTGCGGGGCCTGCGCTCGACGCGGAGCGCAGCCCGCTGGCGGCCGAATCGGCCTCCGCCTCCATGGCCGCGCTCGACGCGCCGCCGCCGACGGAGAGCCGTGGCTCCGTCGACTTGGCGGCGCCTTGATGCACGGCGTGCGTCGCCTCGTGCGCGACGAGCTCCGGCGTGGGGCTGGCGGTCGAGAAGGCGATATCGTTGCCAAACGTATAGGCCTCAGCACCCATGGACTGGCAGGCCGCCTGCGCCTCCGGCCCGGTGTGCGCGCGCACGCCCGAGAGGTCGGCGCCGATCCCGGACTCGACCTGCGACTGGTGCGGCAAGGTGCCGCCGCCGCCCTTGAAGCCCTCCTGCGCCGTGCTGGCGTTCGGAGCGCTACCGCCGCGACATTGCAGCGCGGCCTCCGCGGCCTGAAAGCCGCCTCCAGCAAGGCTCTTCTTGAGCTGGAGCCGGCGAGAGACTCCGACGTCGCCGCCACCGGACTGCGACGCGTCGCGGCTCTGTCCCGAAGCGTCCCTGCCGAGATGGGTGTTCATGCGCGTGATTGTAGTACGGAAACGGCCTCTCGGTCAATCGGTGCGACCGGGCCCGCGAGGACGGCCCTACCGTGTCAGCAGCGAGACCATGCTGGCGATCACCTGGTCGATGTGGTCGAAGCACCGCACGACCGACGCCGTCCCCCCCCCGATGGGGTCGACCACCTCGAGGCGCACGTGAGGGCTGAAGGCCCCGAGCAGGTGTACGCGTGACCGCGTGCTCGGGCTGAGCTGGACCGCACGGTTCCACTGCTCGACGTCCATGACGATGACGAGGTCGACCTCCGTGAGGATCGCCGCGGTCGCCCGTCGGGCTTGGTGCACGTCGAGGTCGACGCCGCGCTCCAGAGCCACCTGGCGAGCGAGCTCGTGCGCAGAGACGCCCTCATCGGCGGCCAGGCCGGCAGAAGCGACGGTGAGGCTCGCGCTCGGACCGAGCCGCTGGCGCAGCGCCGCGGCCGCATACGCGCTGCGGATGATGTTGCCGTGGCAGACCATGAGCAACGACCTCGCGCGACGGAGCTCGGCCTGGAGACGGGTCGGGAAGCGCTGCTCCGCCGCATGACGCAGGAGCTGGGCGCGGTGGTTCAGGTGGCGGGTGGCGACGGCCGCGATGTCCGAGGCGGTCTCGACGAGGCTCGCCAGCGACGGCGTCGGGTCGTCCAGCGCCAGCGAGTCGACGGCTTCGCGGGGATCCAGAAGGCGGACGGTGTCTGTGACAATCGAGGTGAGGCGAGGTCGGCGCTCCTCGGGGACATCACGCGGTCGGAGCGCGCCACGGAGCCATCGGAGATCCGAGTCCAGGTCGCGACATCGCTGGCCCACGCGGTAGTCGTGGACCGCCGGTGGCTGCTCGAGGACGAGCAGATCCCAGGCCAGCGCCGGAAAGTCGACCCCCGAGGCGATGGCCAGCGCAAGCGAGCCCCAGAAGCGGCCGTTGATCTCCAGCAAGGACAGCACGCTGCCGTCCTTCGAGCGACGGAACTCGAGCATCGCGACGCCGGTCCAGTCGAGCGCCGACAGGAGCGCGCGCGCGTGGCCGACGATCGTGGGATCGAGCGGCTCGCTGACGCGATACGAGCTGCCGCCGCCGGTGAGCGGCACCTCGTGGAGGCGACGGTACTGGAACGCGACGAGCAGCTGGCCGTGACTCGCCAGCACCCCAAGTCCGACCCCCTCGCCCTCGACGTACTCCTGCACCACGCGCGGGCCGACCGGCGCCAGCAGGCGCAGGGCACGGACGAGCTCGAGCGGCGTCTCCGCGTAGGTCGCCGTGGTGTGGACCCCGCTGCCGTCCGGGGCAAAGACCTTGGAGGTATCCGCCTTGACGACGAGCGGATGCCGCCAGCGCGAGGCCGGCTCGAGCGCGGCGACGTCGGGCTCCGCGGCGCCCGTGACCACGAGCGTCCGTGGCGTGGGGATTCCCAGCGAGCGTGCCAGCGCCTCGGTGCGCGACTTGGACTGCGTCGCCAGGACCGACGGGGTGGGTCCCAGGGCGAGCGGTGCGTGCGCCTCGATGGTGGCGCGATGGGCGAGGAGCGGGCCGATCGTCCAGTCGGTGACCGGAACGACGAGGTCGTAGGTGTCATGCGTGACGAGATCGAGGAGGCCGGCGATGAACGCGTCGGCGCTCTGCGCCGGGTGCGGATAGACCGTGGCGCCGGACGCGTAGCGCGACATGGAGGCCAGTCCGTCTGTGGCGCCGGCGGCGACGTCGACGCGGACGCCATGCCGCCCAAGCGAGCGTACGACGGAAAGTGCGGCGTGGGACTCTCCGTCGAGGACGAGGGCTCGACGCGCGCCCCAGGTGGACGTGGCTCGGGGTCTCACGTTGCGGTCGGGCTCGGCTTGCGGGTCACGGGTTCACGATTGGCCATCAGGGAGAGGCGGTCTTTGACCGGTCAAGGGGGACTGCTCCTGGCCCGCGGTGGGTGGCGACTGGAGGCACCTGCCTCCAACGCGCGAGGGGAGGTTACCCGATGGACGCACCGGCGCAAGCGAGAGACACATGCGCCCGAGCTCATCGCGTTCCGCCCTGATGTCGCGCGCGAGCGGCCAGCGCGTTCGCCGCCTTCGCGCCCACGAGGTCGCCGGAGCGCCGTCGTGCCTCGGCGGTCTGGCGGGCGAGCCGCATGGCGTCCTTCGGGCGACCTTCCGAGAGCAGGACCTCGGACTCCGCGAGCCCCGTGACCGCGACACCCAGGCCAAGCCCCAGGGCCGTATCGAGTGCATTGGCGTGCGAGACGCAATGGCGCGCCAGTGGCACCTCGTGAAGCGCCGCGTGGTGTGAGGCCAAGGCGCACAGGGACTCGATCGCGCAGCCTGGGTGTCCACCGGCGATGAAGTCGTCGACGGCGGCCCGGAGCAAGCGCCCGCGCTCGGCGCCGTCCGTGGCGGAGGCCACGATGACGCGGCAGAGCCCCTGTCCCAGCCGGTGCCCCAGCCCTTCGAAGACCACGCCCGCTTCGAGCGCGGCGACCGCGCTCGCGTCCGCCTCGCCGACCTCGAGCAGAGCGCGAGCGAGGCCCAGTAGCGCGGCTGCCAAATCCTCCGACTCGGCGCCCTCCAGGTGCACGACGGCGTCCCGATAGCTCGCAGCGGCAGCGACCGGCTCGTAATTGCGCAGCGCGAGATCGCCGCGACGCCGCGCAATCAGCGCCAGGCCCTCGCCGTCTCCTGTCGCTTCGAACGCGCGCGCGGCCCGGTCCAGCAGCCGGGCGAGCGCCAGGCTCACGTGCGCACCAACTTGCCCATCTCTTTATACTCAACAACGCACGCTTTTCTGAGGTGCTCTTGCTTGATGCAGTCCCCTTCGGATGCCGCGTGAACGGCACCGCGAATGAGGGCGTTCTTGATGTGGCCGCCTGCCATCTCGAAGTCGAGCGCGAGGTCGCGAAAGTCGATGTTCTTGTCCAGGACCGCGTCCTTCGGGATCATCGACTTCCAGAGCCGCACGCGCTCCTCGACCTCTGGAAACGGGAACGTCACCTTGTAGCGGATACGTCGCTTGAAGGCGTCGTCGATGCCGCTCTCGAAGTTGGTCGTGAGGATGGTGATGCCGTCGTAGTTCTCCATCTTCTGGAGCAGGAAGTTCACCTCGAGGTTGGCATAGCGATCGACCGACGACTTCACCTCCGTGCGCTTGGCGAACAAGCTGTCGGCCTCGTCGAAGAGCAGCACCGCCTGCGCGCGCGCCGCCTCGTCGAAGACGCGAGCGAGGTTCTTCTCCGTCTCGCCGATGTACTTGTCGACGATGCGCGAGACGTCCACCCGGAACAGCTCCATGCCGAGCTCGCGCGCGACGACGGCCGCGCTCATGGTCTTGCCAGTGCCGGGAGGACCCGCGAACAGCGACGCCAGGCCGCGCCCGTAGACGAGCTTGCCGCCAAAGCCCCACTCGGTGAGCACCTTTTGCCGTAGCCGGAAGTAGGTCACCATCTCCCGCAGCTGCTCCAGGGTCTTGTTCGGCAGGATGAGATCCGTCCAGTCGTAGGCGGCAGCCACGGTGTCCGCCAGATCGCGCAGCCGATGGCTCAGCTGCCGGCGCACGGCGCGATAGATGGCCTCGGAACCAATGCGGCGCTCCGCGGTCGGCAAGAGCGCGGCGTGTGAGGCGAGATCCTGCGCAGCGCGCTGAATGGAGCCGCCCGAGAGCGCATACCGCTTGACGAGCAGCTCGACCTGGACCTCTGCGGCGAGTGGGACGTCGGCGGGCAGGGCGCGTTGCCATAGCACCGCCTGCGCCTCGGCGGTAGGGAACGGCACCTCCACCGTGGGTGTCCCGGGGTAGCGCAGCTCCCACCAGGTCTCCGGGCGCTCCGCGATGGCCACGATGAGGCCCCGGACGCGGTCGAGCGCCTCGCCCAGCGCACGCAGTCGCGCGGCACCCAAGCCGCCGGGACCGTCTTGCAGGGCGTCTCTCAGTCGCAGGACGAGCGGGGCGCGGGCCAGGCGGGCCTCGCGTCCTAGGTCGTCGACGAGCGCGGTCAGCGTCTCGGCCTGGAGCGGCGCCTGGGCGAGATCCACGACCACGAGCGCCGTCCCCGACTGC
Source organism: Pseudomonadota bacterium (assembly GCA_005776585.1). Taxonomy (GTDB): domain Bacteria; phylum Myxococcota_A; class UBA9042; genus SXOX01. The sequence goes on from SXOX01000263.1 coordinate 40,692, forward strand.
GCGACGTGCGCGGCCACGAGCGACGTCCGGCCCGTCCCTTCGGGGCCGAGCAGCAGCACGCGCGCCGTCCCTTCGCCTCGGCCGAAGGCGCGGGTCGCCTCGCGCATCGCCTGTCGAAACGCCGTGAGCGTCGCCTCGGGGAGCACGATGGGCTCCGCGAGCGGGCTCGGCGCGATCCACTCGGCGGCGCGCCCCCAGCGCTCCCGGTCGGGCGTGAGCTGGCCACGCAGGTAGCCCACGAGGCGCGCATCGAGCCGGAGCCGCTGCTGGGTGTAGGGCAGGTCCGGCGCATTGCCGCACAGCGTCACGAGGCCGGCGCGCACGAGCGGCCCGTCGGGCACCAGGAGATCGTAGACCGTGTTTCGGTCGATGGGCGCCTCGGCGCCGAGCGCGACGAGCTCGGTGATGAAGCCGACATCGGGCTGGCGTCGCGTGAAGTCGGCCCAGGCGTGCGTATAGGCCCGCAGGAAGCCGGGCTCGACCTCGGGAGCGACCAGGGCCAGGAGGACCAGTTCGGCCTCGGCCGTCAACTCGAAGATCGCCGCGATCTCCGCCAGCGGCACGAGCTCCCCCTGCAAAAGCGCGGCCTGAACCGCGTCGTCGTAGTCGCGATCGGCGCCCTTGACGGCGTCGACGAGCGCCTCGAAGCGGGCGTCTAGGGCCGCGGGCTCGGGGCCAAGGAACTCGACGAGCTCCGTGTGCGCGACGAAGCGATCCGAGAGGCGGTCGCTCGAGTCGACGAGCCGCCGTGCGTAGCGAGCGACGTACAGCCCAATCCGTGTCCGGATGCGCGCCAGGCCCAGGCTCAGCAGAGCGCGCGCGGTCGCACGCGGTGACTTCCCGTCGAAGGGCGGTGCTGTGTGCAGGGTCGAGTCGTGGGTGCCGTTCATCGCGGTCATCCTAACGCGACCGGCGTCCTGAGGCACGCCGCCGCGAGCCGTGCCGGCGTTCGTGTTGACAGGCTCCCGTTTGCCGTCGATGGTAGCCTTCGAGGCGCGCGCGATGTCACGCGTGAGCGAGGTGCTGCGAATGCGGGTGTGGGTGCTCGATCGAGACGCATGGCTCCTGGCCGGCGGCGTTGTGATGGTGCTGGGCTCGGCTCCGGGGTGTACGAAAGACAGGACGCTCGAGAAGACCGGCGCGGAGCTGGGCATGCTGGCGAGTGAGGTCAACGACGCGGGCAACGTCGTCGAGCGCTTCGACCTCAACGGCGACCGCAAGGCCGACGTGTGGAAGGTCTTCAAGGAGATCGCCCCACCGGACAAGCCCAAAGAGCGGCGGCGGCTGCTCATCCGCAAGGACGTCGATCTGAACTACGACGCCAAGGTCGACGTCCGCGAGTTCTACGACGAGGCGACCGGCGAGCTCGGGCGTGTCGAGATGGACTTCGACTTCGATGGCAAGATCGACGCGGTCGACGTCTACAAAGACGGCCGGCGCGTGCGGCGCGAGGTCGACTTCTCCTTCGACGGACGCGCCGATCTCGTCAAGCACTACGACGACGAGGGCAAGCTCGCGACCAAAGAGCGCGACACCGATCGCGACGGCAAGGTCGACACGTGGGAGTATTTCGAGGACGGAAAGCTCGTGCGCGTCGGTCGTGACCGCGACGGCGACGGCAAGCCCGAGTACTTCGACGACGCACCCGATGCCGAGCCGGAGCTCCCCGCGGCTCCGGCACCCCCGGCCGCGCCTCCCGTGGCTCCTCCGCCTCCGCCGGCCGGAGACGGCAAGACCAGCTAGAACTCGATCGCGTCCTTCTTCTTCTCGGGCTCGGGCTCTGGTTTGGGTTCGGCCTTGGGCTCAGGCTTGGGCTCCGGGGCCACGGGCTTGGCTGGCAGGAGCCCCTTCGAGACGTCGACCTCGACGGGCAACGTCGCATAGTCCGTGCGCAGGACGCGCCAGTCGCCACGCTCTCGGCGCAGCACCGTCTCGCGGCGGTCCCCCTCGACGTTGGCCACGACGACCTTGGCCTCCATGGCGCCCGGGTCATCCTTGCTCGCCAGACTGAACGACGTCGGGCGGTTGACCAGGAAGAGGGCCGTGAGGCTCACGCGCTGCGTCGTCCCGGCTGCGGCGCCCTTGACCGGGAAGTAGCGCGACGAGAGCAGATGACGGCCGTTCTGGTCGATGGTCGCAGCCAGAGAATCCAGCGCGACCTTCGTGTCATCGGCCAGCATGGCCCACACCTCCGAGGTGTGGTCGCTGCGCAGCGCGCGATAGAAGCGCTCCACGAACCGCACCGGCTCCGGCGTGTCCTGGGCGCTCGCGCCGCCCAGCATCGCGACGACGTCGGGGTCCTCGCCGGTCAGCGGCTCGATGGTGAAGCGGGGACCGCAGCGCGCGAGCAGCAGCGTGCCCGCCATCGCCGCGGCGATCGTGAATCGTGTGTTCATGGAGTGCTACTTCGGTGGAAGCTGAATGGGGATCTTGGTGCCAGACCACGTGCCCTTGAAGGTGGGACCGGGGCCGCCATCGACCTCGATCGTGCCGCTGTGCTCGCCATTGGTGAGCTTGTCGACGTACAGGTCGTCGTCCTCGTCGACGAGCTTGGCCTTGCCCGACAGCCGCAGCTGGCTGTCGAGCGCCAGCGTGCCGATCCACGTCTCGATTGGCGCGACCAGCAGGCCGACAGTGCTCGTGCAGAACTGCTCGATGTCCTTCTCCTCGATGCCGACCGCGTCGAGCACTGAGCCGGACATGGCCGACGCGATGCTCTTGCAGTTGACGAACTTGAGCGCCGCGCCCTTGAGCGTGTTCTCGCCCGTGAGAGTCTTGAGGATCATCTCGTTGAGGACAAACAGGATGAGCTTGCCGTAGCTGAGCTTGATGACGTGGTTGTCGATGAAGAGGTCATCTCGATTGACGATGGATGCCGTGAACTTGCCCTCGATGATCTCCTGCGGGAACTGGGTATTCGCGATCTGCGTGAGTGAGAACGTGTACAGGCCACACTTGTCGTAGTCTGGTGCGTTCTTGTCACACCCGAACTTCCACGAGAGCACCAGTCCGTCCCAGTATTGCAATCCCTGTACGTAGTAGTTGTTTTGGAGCTTGGAGATCTTGACCTTGGACTTGAGGTGCAGGTTGTCCACGATCTGCGTGAGGTCGTCGCCGATGGTGAAGAAGTCCTTGAGCCAGTCGGGCGCGTCGGACTTGACCCAGTTCGTAATGACCTTGGCGAGCTCCTTCTCGAACAGCCCGAATGCCACGTCCACGATGACCGAGCCCAGGTACAGCTTCACGAGGTTCTTGATCTGGTCGATGAGGAACTTACCAGGATCATTGAACAACGTAACGATACCGTCGATGACCTGGCCCACGGTCCCGAGCGCTGGGAGCGCGCCCTGGAAGTTGAAGTAGTCGTCGACGTCGTAGGTGCCCGTGGGGTTGAGCGGTAGCGTGTAGAGCTCGAGCGTGGCCGGCGTCTTCTGGTTGGCGATCACGAAGACGCCGTCACGACATCCCGCAGCGGCCAGGTGACCGGCTGCGCTCTTGGCGGTGGCGATGACCGTGAAGTAGCTGCCCGCCGCGAGGCCGTCGAAGACCGGCTTGGCATCCACGCCGAGGACCGTCTTGTCGGCGAGGCTGTTGGTGTAGTTGGCCGTTGGCGTGAACGTGCCGCAGATGAAGGTCTTGGGCATGAGCCGGACCTTGATGGAGCCGAGCCCCACGGGGCCCTCGTAGCTGAAGCTCACCTCGACGGAGCCTTTGGGCGCATCCGACACGATGACGTCGAGCGTGACCGGCTCGGCGCCCTCGACCCCGAGCCGCACCGTGTAGCTCACGTCACCGACGTTGCCCGCGCGGAACTTGTTGGCGACCTCGCCGTCGCCGTCGGCCACGGCCACCTGCGTCTGCAGGGACGCGTCGCCCTTCTGCCCGTTGGGCCCCTCGTTCTTGATGATCTCGTAGGCGACCGCGACGTCGGCCGCGGGCTTTCCCTCCTCGAGATCGATGACCTGGGCGCGAATTGCCAGCTCGTCTTGGATCTTGAGGCCCGTGGGCACCGTCGTGTCGTGGTGCAGGACCAGCAGCAGCCTCTTGGCCGGGGCCTCGCCGTCGAGCCCCGTCGGTCCCGGCGTCCCCCAATCCGGCTGCGACTTGCTGCCGTCGCCGTTCCACTCCAGGCCGTCCGGCGCCGCGCTCGATCCGCCACCGGCGCCGCCGCAGCCGCCGAGCAGCGCGAGCGTCGCAGCGACCGCGATGAGGCCCAAGCGATTGCCAATGGCGAGCGTGCGTCGTTCGTCGTGCATGCGTGCTCCCTGAGCGCCGCGCTCTTCAGCTGCCGCGACGCGTTCGCGGGCATCATAGTCGCCGAGAGGCGGCGGGTCCACGACCTTCATGGAACGCTCGAGCCGACGCGCGAAGATGCCCTCCCGTTGCTTGCGGCGGTTTTTGGGCCTGCTATAATCCGCCGACCGTTGACAAAAGTGCATGTAAGTGCACGTAATCACGAACGGTTTGGCAGTTTTGCGGGGACGCCCCCGCACCCCCCGAGCGCGTTGGCGCTCGTGTACGAGTCACGGACAGTCAGAGTCACGGAGGTTCACGGGATGGTCCCGAAGACGGAAATCATCAATGCCATCGAGAGCCGATTCGACTACACCACGGCGCGGATTCACTTCCGCGACGTGACCGGTCGGACCGGCGCCGGCGACAAGGACAACTACTCCCCCGCGGAGATCGGCGGCATCATCGATGCGCTGAAGACGATTCGCGACAAGGGCGGACGGATCGACGCCGTCGCCGCGCGCCTCGGCTCCTTCATCGGCGGCGGGTCGGCACCAGCGGCTGCGGCGCCTGCGCCGGCGCCCAAGGCGGCCGAGGCCCCCAAGGCGGAGGCCGCGCCCGCGGCTGAGGCCAAGGCCGAGGAGCCCAAGGCCGACGAGGCCGCGCCCGCCGAGGGCGAGGCCGAGGCCAAGGCCGACGACGGCAAGAAGGGCAAGAAGAAGGGCGGCTGAGCCGCGAGCGACGGTGCACCGGGCGACCTTGGCCGCCCGGCCACGTCGCTGGCTACGACTTCTTCGCGACGGCTTTGGCGAACTGCTCGAGCCGGCGCAGCACCAGATCGTGCAGTGTCCCCGGCGGGTAGGCGCCGCTGGCGTCCGCCGTGCCGGGCTCGACCCCGGTCAGCAAGCGCAACCCATCCTCGACGGTCGCGACGGGCCACAGGTGGAACTGCCCCTTGGCCACCGCGTCTCGCACACGCGGCCGCAGCATGAGGTTCGGCACGTTCTGCACCGGGATGATGCAGCCCTGCTCTCCGGACAGGCCCATCGCCGCGCAGACGTCGTAGAAACCCTCGACCTTCTCGTTGACGCCGCCAATGGGCTGAATCTCACCCTTCTGGTTGACCGAGCCCGTGACCGCGATCGACTGCCGGATGGGCACGCCTGCGAGCGACGACAAGACGGCGTAGAGCTCGGTCGAGCTGGCGCTGTCGCCATCGACGCCGCCGTAGTTCTGCTCGAAGCACACCGTCACGCTCACCGACAACGCCGCGTGCTGCGCATAGCGGTCCCCGAGGTAACCCGCGATGATGTGGATGCCCTTGTCGTGGATCTTGCCCGAGAGCTTGGACTCGCGCTCGATGTTCACGATGCCCGCGCGCCCGGCGAACGTGTTGACCGTGATGCGAGACGGCTTGCCGAAGCTCAGCTCGCCGAGCCCGTAGACGGCCAGGCCGTTGATCTGGCCGACCTTCGCGCCCGCGACGTCGATGAGGGTGCGGCCCTCGAGGATCTCACGCTGGATCTTGTCGGCGACAAGCGACGACCGTGCCGTGCGCTCTTCGATGGCCCGCTCCACGTGCACGCGAGAGATGAGCTTCTGGCCCTTCTCCTTCTTGGCGTGGTGGTTTGCCTCGATGACGAGGTTGGCGACGTCGTTGAACTTGAGCGTGAGGCGTCCCTGGTGATCGGTGAGCCGCGCGCCCTCCTCGATGACGGCCGCGATGCCCTCGCGATCGACGGCCAGGAGCTTGTCGTTGTGGCACGTCGTCGCGACGAACTGCGCGTACTCACGAACGGTCTGCGCCGTCGCGTCAATCTCGTCGTCGAAGTCGCACAGCACCTGGAAGAACTTGCGGAAGTCCTCGTCCACGCGATGCAGCACGTAGTAGGCCCACGCGGAGCCGTGCAGGACGATCTTGGGCTGGACGGGGATCGGGTCCGGTCGGAGCCCCGCGGTCGGCAGGAACGGCGACAGAAAGCTCGGGTCCTCGATGGAGACCTCGCGATTGCGCAGGCAGCTCTTGAGCTGCTCCCACACGCCCGGCTGACCGAACAGGTCGAGGACGTTCACGATGAGGAAGCCGCCCGAGGCGCGCTGGAGCGAACCGGCGCGGATGAGCGTAAAGTCGGTGAAGTAGACGCCATTTTCGAGCTTGCGCTCGATCTTCCCGAACAGGTTGGACCAGGTCGGGCGGGTCTCCACGATGACGGGCGCGCCCTTGACCTCCGCGTTGTCGACCAGGACGTTGACCTCGTACTCCTTGAGCGGCTTCTTCAGCTGCTCACGCGCCTGGTCGGGATCCGACTCGTCGGGCAGGAACTTCGGCAGGTTCTCCAGGATGTCCTCGAACAGCGCGTCGATGAACGCCACGACCTGCTTGTTGGCGCGCTTGCCCTTGCCCTTGAATGGCCGGCGCAGGCTCTCGAAGTGCGTGCCGGAGACCGCCTCGCCGAGCTCGCGTTGGATGTTCTGGATCCGCTTGTGCGTGTCGACCTCGATGTCCCGCGTCTTTTGGAGGAACTCCGAGATGTGCGGATCGAGCTTCTTGCGGTTCTCCTCGATGAACCGGCGCTCCTCCTCGGTGAGGTGGGCGTAGTCCTTGTTGGAGATGATCTTCTCCTCGAGCATCGGGATGGTCACGATGCCGGTCTTCGTCGACTTGATCGTGAAGCCGACGTCCTTCGCGACGCGCGATAGCTCCAGGAAGCACTCGTTCTCGCGATCGAGGCTGGAGTTGAGGATGCCCTGGACCTTCTCCTGGTGCTCCTTGCTGTGGAAGACCTTGGGCACCTGCTCTCGGAGGTGCGTGATGATGTCGGCGACGCGGCGCTTGAACTCGGCGGCCGTTCCCGGCTGCATCGAGACCGACAGCGGCGCGCTCGGGTCCTTGAAGTTGTTGACGCAGATCCAGTCCGGCGGCGTGGCGCGCTTGGGAGCGACCTTCTCCAGCATCGACTTGACCATCGTGGTCTTGCCCGTGCCACTCGCCCCGGCGACGTAGACGTTGTAATTTCTCTTGTCGATGCTGATGCCGATCTCGAGTGCACGAATCGCGCGGTCTTGCTCGATGACGCCCGAGAGCGTCTCCAGCTCCGCCGTCGACTTGAAGTCCAGCCACTCCTCGGGGACCTTGCGATAGAGCTCGTCTGGGCGGAGCACGCGGGCCAGCGTGGTCGCCACGACCGGCGGCGGTGGCGGCCCGGCGGGCTTCTGTGACTCCTTCTTCTTGTCTGACTTCTTGTCCTGCTCACTCATGGGAATACAGCGCCTTTCGGAATGACGGTGAGGCCCGACGAGGTCACCGTGAACCCGCGCGACCGATCGAGGTTGGCATCGACGCCCACGTGGGCGCCGGGTGGGATGGTGACGTCCTTGTCGACGATAGCGCGGCGCACGACAGCGCCTGCGCCGACCTTGACGTGGTCGAAGAGCAGGCTGTCGTGGACCTCGGCGCCGCGCTCGATCGTCGTGTTGGGGCTCAGGATCGAGTGGTGCACGTGCGCGCCCGAGACGATGACGCCACCGCACGCGATGGACGAGACGAGGCTCCCATTCTCGCCCGGCCCCGGAGCGACCGTCTTCATGGGCGGGAGCGGCAGCGCGCGCACGCGAATGGGCCACTCGCTGTCGTACAGATTGAACTGGGGCGTGACCGAGAGCAGGTCCATGTTGGCGTCGTAGTAGCTTTCGAGCGTGCCAATGTCCCGCCAATAGGGCGTCCCGCCGTCGGGTCCATGAAACGGGTGGGCGTACATCTCGGTGCGGCCGAGCATCGCGGGGATGATGTCCTTGCCGAAGTCGTGGCTCGAGCCCCGCTTCGTGGCGTCCGCCTCGAGCCACGAGAACAGGGTCGAGGCCCGGAACACGTAGACGCCCATGTTCACGAGCGACAGATCCGGCCGGCCCGGCATGGGCGGCGGGTCCTTGGGCTTTTCGATGAAGCCGGCGATGCGCCCGTCGGGCGCCATGTCGACGATGCCGAAGCCGGACGAGGCCGCGCGCTCGAAGGGCATCACGGAGACCGTGAGATCGGCCTCGTGCTTGATGTGCGCCGCGAGCACGGCCGAGTAGTCCATCTTGTAGACGTGGTCTCCAGAAAGCACCATCACGTACTTGGGGTTGTGCGCGCGCAGGTGGATGAGGTTCTGGAAGAGC
>SXOX01000264.1 GCA_005776585.1 Pseudomonadota bacterium
GGGCTCGGACCGAGGATGGGCTGGTGGTCGTGCAGCTGCGCGGCCTGCCCCAGTTTGGGACGGCCGTCGTCGACGCGAACAACTTCGCCGCGACGCTGCGTGCGGTCGCGGTCAACGGAACGACGAGTGCCTACCACGAGCTCCTCCCGCGGCCGGAGTTCTACGACTCGTACTTGTATCCGAACGCGCGCGCAGCACCGGCCCTGTCAGAGTACGACCTGTCGGACGGAGGTTACGGCGCCACGGGCATGCGGGAGCGGCGAGCCTTCGGTATCGTTCTGGGGGGGCGGCGGCTGGGCGTGATGCCGCTTGGGTTGGACTTCGAGATCCGGCTTGGCAAGAGCGCCGAGGTAGTAAGAACGCGGCGTGGAGATATTGCCCTCGTCGCTGAGACCGGCTATCCGCAGCCGAGTACCCCCGGCAACGGCGAACCGGCCTGGCCGACCTCAGGCCGCCTCGGTCAGCTCGTGCTTCCTGGGATGGAGCCCGATCCGTTCTGCCTCAAGCCCAATGACGCCGGCGTCGACGCCAGCATGGCCGCCCAAGCAGCGCCGACGTGCTTCTTCGTCTGGCAGTACGGCAACGTCGCCCTTCGGACCGCCGCGACCACGCCGGCCGGCGCTGTGGGCGGGGTCAGCGCGCTTCGCCTCGCGCCAAAGTCGAACTTCATCGGGCTCTATCCCGGTGACACCGTCTGCATTCTGGCGAGCGACGGGCGTCACTGGCACCGTGTGGTCACGGGCTGGGATCCGCTCTCGCGTGACCTTCGGCTGGACTCGCCTTTGGTCGGCTGGTTGGGGCAAGGGAACGTCGCGATACGCGCGGTGTCTCCGCGCACCGTCGCCGTCTTGCCGATTGAGGGCGCATGAGGCCGTCGCAAATCCTTGCACTGACATGCGTCCTGGCCTGCCGATCACCCGCACAGCCAGCGCCACCTGTCGACGAGAGCGATGCGGTCGAAGTCATCGCAGACCTCGATGCCGACGGTCTTGAATCGGACATCGGCGACCCAGCAGACATCGGTCTCAGTGATGACGATGTGCCCGATGTCGCGGCGAAGGACCTGCCCATCTGGCCGGGGTTCGCGGAGATGCCGATCCTGACGGTCTCCAAGGTCATCGTTCCTCCAGGAGGCTGCGACCCCTACCACGCGCTCCCGGTACCGCCAGGCCAGAGCTTCGCCGGGGTCGAGCCCATCGCGTGGATGGCATTCGGCTATGCGGACAACATGACGACCTTGCGCAAGGCGGATGGCACCCTCGGCCACGCTCCGGTAGGCTTCGGTCTCGCGTGGTCGAAGCCGGGCGAGATCTTCAAGGCCAACGGACTCAGTGCGCTGCGATTCGACCCGGACGGGAACGTCACGTGCTGCTGCTGGGCGATTGGCACGGAAGGGCCCTACTACGCGGTGGCGGCGGCGCGCTACGGCGACTGGCTCTTCGTGGGCCAGACATGCCCCGTCAAGGACGCCTCCCCGGACAAGCTCTGGCCCATCTGGCTCAAGATCCCCGTGGGCAAAGGCTGCCAGGGCAACGACGATTCGGCGACGCCGCTGGACCCGCCGTACGAGGACGCCATTCTTGGTCCGATGCTTACCTGCACGGGCTTCGAGACGTTCAGCATGGTTGCGCTCGGCAACGACAAGGTCCTCGTGCTATGGCGTCCCGACCAGACCAAGCTCTTCCGCGAGATCGCCGTGTTCGAGACCGGCAAGCCCGTCGCGACCTTCCCCTTCGACCCGCCGCTGCCTGCGGAACACGCGATCGTCGACCTCGTGCGCGGGAACGACGGACTCATCTACGTCATGCTCCGCGATCTCCAGTGGCGCCTGCGCCGTGGGACATTTCGTGCGTACTCCGACAACGGCAAGCTCGTCCGAGACTTCGGCTACGTGCCTGGCTATCCGGGGCGCATGGCCGTCGCGATGGACGGCGACGTGTACTTTGGCGTGCACTTCGGTCCCATCTATTGGATCGAGCACGGGACCACGGCGCCGGTCCCCCTTTCGGGGACGTTCCTCAACGAGATGCGCAAGCACGCGATTGTCGTCGCGGAGTAGGGCTGGGGCGTGTCGCCGAGCCAATCAAGGCCGCCCGGAGGCGCGCATCGTGGGCCCGGTTGCCGATTACGCATCGCGGTACGGGCCCAAGAACCTCTGGCCGTCGAAATGAATCATGTGGCTCGGCGACTCGGCCACCCAGACCTCGGTCTCCCAGGCGATGTCGCCGAGGTACTTGATCATCGACCGGCGTGTGAGAAAGGCTGTCACGAAGACCAGTCCAGCGGTGCAGCCGCCAAAGAGGCGCATGAGCTCCCGATGGCGCTTCGCGCTCACGGGTCCGTGGCTCGTAACGGCCTCGACCAAGACAAGCCAGCCCTTCTCAGCGAAGTACACCGCGACGTCGGGCATCTTGCCGTGCTCGTCCACCGAGACGTTGAGCGATGCCAGCCTCGCGCGATCGAAGAAGGACCACTTCTCGTCCGTGTCGCCGACATAGATGACGTGCCCACCAGGAGTGAAGCGCGAGCAGAACTCCTCGATGACCGCTTTGATGAGGTCGTTCGTGATCTCCATCCTCAGCCGCCGCGCGGAGTCGCGACCGTGCCGCAGCGAGTGCAGGTGCAGTGCGCGGGGTTGCCGTAGAAGCGCGCGAACACGGGCGGCAGGTCGGTCACGATGCTCGTCACCGCCAGGAACTCTTCATAGAGCCGCTGCCCGCATTGTCGGCACAGCCACACGAAGCCGTCGAGCTCCCCGGGCTGGCGCTTGCGCTCAATGACGAGCCCGATGGTCCCCGACGGTCGCTGCGGCGAGTGCGGGATGCGCGGGCGCAGGAGGTAGATCTCGCCTTGGCGAATGGGCAGGTCCTCGATGCGGTCCCCCTCGTGCAACAGCCGCAGGACGATGTCGCCCTCGAGCTGATAGAAGATCTCCTCACCCTCGTTGATGTGGAAGTCCTCGCGCGCGTTGGGGCCGCCCACGACCGTGACCATGAAGTCACCGTCGTCCCAAATGGCCTGGTTGCCCACGGGTGGGCGCAGCAGGTGCCGGCGCGCGTCGATCCAGTGGAGCAGATGGGTCGGGATGGGTCGGTTCATGGCCGCGTCTCCGGGATGACGGCGAGGCACTTGAGCTCGATGGCGATGGGCGTCGGGAGCGCGCCGATCTCGAGCGTCGTACGACACGGCGGCTCGGCCACGCCCTGGAACGCCTCGGCCCAGAGCCGATTGTAGGTGGGGAAGTCGCGCTTCATGTTCGTGAGGTAGACCGTCACGTCGACGAGATCCTCCCACCGGGCGCCCGCGTCCTCGAGCACCGTGCGAACATTCTGAAAGACGGAGCGGCACTGGATCTCGAGGTCGTAGGCCACGACGTTGCCGTCGGCGTCCAAGGTGACGCCTGGGATGACCTTGCTGCCCCGCTCGCGCGGGCCGACGCCGGAGAGAAACAGCAGGTTCCCGACGCGGCGCGCATGCGGATAGAGCCCGACGGGCTCCGGCGCACGCTGAGAGTGAACCGCGCCGTCCACTAGGAGCCTGTTGCGCATTGCGGGCGCGAAGCCGTTGGGCGGATCACACGGTGATTCTTGCGAGGCGCGCAGCGCCGGTCAAACGGTGAAGGGCGGGCTGGATGCCCGTCCGAACCGTTTGGCGCGAGAAGCGCCCGTGAGCCGCTCAACGGCAAGTGACGGTCAATCCGCAACAGGCTCCTAAGGCTCGCGGCCTGGGGGCAGGTCGTTGGGCGCCGCCTCCGGGCGAGACCGGTAGAGCGTGTACAAGATGGTCGTGACGATCACGCCCACGATGATGCCGAGGCTGAGCAGCAAGGGAATCTCGAAGTTCAGCGCGTCCTTGAGGATGATCTTGACGCCGGCAAAGCCCAGCAAGATGCCGATGCCGTACTTCATGTAGGCGAAGCGGTCCTGCATGTTCTCGATCAGGAAGTAGATGGACCGCAGACCGAGCACAGCGAGCAGGTTGGACGAGGCGATGATCCAGAAGTTCTGGCTGACGGCCATGGCCGCCGGGAGGCTGTCGAAGGCAAAGGGCACGTCCGTCCCTTCCACCACGAGCAACACCAGCAAGAGCAGGGTGCCGTGCTTCTTGCCGTTCTTCTCGATGACGAAGCGGTCGCCGTGGTACTGCGCATCGAAGGGCATGAGCTTGGTCGCGCCGCGGAAGAGCCAGTTGCGCTCGAGTCCTGCGCGCATTGCCTCCGGATCCTGCTCCTTCTCTTCGAAGAAGAAGATCTTGGCGGCCGCCCACAGCAAGAACAGCGCAAAGCCCAGCAGCAGCCAGTGGAACGCGTTGAGGAGCGCGGTGCCACCCGCGATGATCGCGCCGCGCATGACGATGACGCCGATGATGCCCCAGTGGAGCACGCGCAGGCGGGCCTCGCGCGGCGTCTGAAACGTCGTGAAGATGAAGTAGAACATGAAGAGGTTGTCGAGCGACAAGGTCTCTTCCATGGCCCACGCGCCGAGGAACTGCGCAGCGAGATCGGTCCCGTACTGAAACAGGATGTACAGGTTGACCGCGATCGCGACGCTGACCCAAAAGGCGAAGGTGATCAAGGCTTTCCGGGTCGTCATGTGGCGGCGGCTCCGGGCTCGGGGTGAGGGGACATGAGCGATTGGCTTCTACGTCTGGCCCATGGGGCGTGTCAACGGGGCGTGGCCCACGCGCGCGATTCCCGGTAGCGTTCGCCCGTGGACATCCCTAGCCAATCCCGCTTCTCCCGCCTCGGTGAGCCCGTGCTCATCGCCATTGCGGGGCTGCTCCTCGTGTGGGCAGGCGTCGGCGAGGCCACCGACGGTATCGTCCGCTACGTCGTCCGCATCGTGGACGGCATCGACTGGCTCGACGTCTGGCGCCCCGTGGTGGACCCACCGCCAATGAACACCGTGACCTACCGGCCGCTCACGGTCGTGCAGGTCAAGCTGCTGTTGGCCCTGACCAGCGGGAGCACGGTCGCGATGACGGCCCTCCACGGCCTGGTCTTGCCGTGGTTCGGCCTCGCCGTCCGGCGCTTCGTGCGGGCACATGGTCTCGCACACGTCGCCCTGCCGACCGCGCTGTCGGTCATGCTGCTGCCGTCGATGCTGTTCTCGGCCTGGATCCCGGTCGAGCCCGACGTCATGGGCGCGGCGTTTCTATGCGAGGCGGGCGCGGCGCTATCGACCTGGCAGCGCACGCGCGCCCGGCGGTCGCTGCTGTGGCTCGGCCTCATGGCCTTCGGCGCGGCGACGACGAAGGAGACCTCCGCTGCGGCGGCCTTCGCCTACTTCGGTCTGGTGGCATGGCACGGCCGCGGTGACCGCAGCCTGCGGCACGTCTTCGTCAGCTACGCCGTGGGCCTCTTCGTCCTGGTCCTCCCGCTCCTGCTGGCGAAGGTGGACGCCCCGCACGGCTTCCACGTCGCGAACAAGGACTTCGAGCCTCGCCGCGCGGCCTTCCTCGTCCTGCACAACCTCGCGCAGGTCTTCTACCTGGTCGGCTCGGCGGGAGCCGCCCTCGTGCTCGTGCTGCTCGCCCCCCGCTCCTGGCTCCTGGGCCCGCTCGTGCTCGTCGTCCTGCTGGCCCCACCGCTGCGGCTCTACAACCACTATGAGTCGGTCATCATCGACCAATGGGCCTACGTCGTGCTCAGCATGCTCCCGCTCCTGGCCGGGCTGTGCGCGCTCGCGGTGCGTGGCGACGTGCGGCTGCGGGTCCTGGCGGGCACGACGCTCTCGCTCTTCGCCATCCTGGTGGTCGCGCCCGTCCTCGCTCGGCAGTCGCGTCCCGACGTCTCGGCGCGGCTCTTCGCTCCGATCGTGCCGATGCTGTACGCCCTCGCCTGGCATGGTCTGAGCGTGGCCTGGGTGCGCGGCGGAAGCGTCCGCGTCCTCGGCGCAGTCCTCGGTACGTGCCTCGCCGCCTTCGGCCCAATGAATGCGAGCAACACCGTTCAGCAGTTTCGGGCGCGCATGGCCGTCGAACAACGCGCCAAGCTCGAGCTGGCGACGCGGCTACGGGACCCGGCCGTGTTTTGTCCCTTCGTGATCGCCACCAATCGGGACAACGAGCTCGCCGCCGAGGAGCTCGAGGCTCTGGGAGTGACGTGGACGCGGTGCAGCGAGATCTTCGTCCCGAACAAGCTCCGCCTCGACCCGGGAGACGAGGAGTTCCCGACGTGGCAGCTTCAAGGGCACGCGTACTCGCTGCGGCCGACCGATCCCGAGCACATCCGAGGACCACTCGTGGCCGGTCACGCGCCGGATGCGTGCACCTACGTCTTCCTCGAGCGCGCCAAGGCCATGATGGACACGAGCGACTTCGAGCGCTTCTCGGGCGACTTCGCCTGGGCCTTCGAGAACCTGCCGGAGTTCGACCGCGAGGTGCACCGCCAGCAGGTCGAGATCCAGTACCGCGAGACCACCTGCTTCGAGCGTCTGTTCAAGCGCGCCGGCGCAACCGAGGCCACGATGAGCGCAGACTACGTCTGGTTTCCGCTGCTACCGAACGAGCTCGTCATGCGGCTCTGGCGTGGACTGCCCTTCGTCGAGCTCTATGAGTGGCGCATCGACGTCCTCGCCCTCGAAGGCTGTCGAGGTCGCAGCTTGACGCCCGCCACCGCCAAAGACTAAGTGACACCATGGCGCGTATCCTCATCGTCGACGACGAACAAAGCCTCCGGGAGTTCCTGGAGATCCTGCTCCGCAAGGCCGGACATGACGTGACGACGGCCAGCAGTGGCGAAGCCGCCGTCGCGCTCTGGGAGGACGAGCCGCCGCCGGAGATCGATCTCGTCATCACCGATCTCAAGATGAACCGCGTCACCGGCATCGACGTCCTGCGCAAGGTCAAGGAGGTCGCGCCCGAGACCGAGGTCATCGTGATGACCGCCTACCAGACGACCGAGACGGCCATCGAGGCCATGAAGCTCGGCGCCTACGACTACACGACCAAGCCGTTCAAGGTCGATGAGATCAAGGTCCTCATCGGCAAGGCGCTGGAGAAGCGCGAGCTGGCGCTCGAGAACCGCCGGCTGCGCAGCCAGGTGCGCGAGCGGGTCAACTTCGAGAACTTCGTCGGCCGTTCGCGCGCCATCCGCGACGTGTTCGACATCGTCGAGCGCGTAAGCACCACGCGCGCGTCGGTGCTCATCGTGGGCGAGACCGGCACCGGACAGGAGCTGGTCGCCACAGCCATCCACTTCACCAGCCCGCGCCGCGAGCGGCCGTTTCTAGTCATCAACTGCGGCGCCATCCCCGATCAGCTCATGGAGTCGGAGCTCTTCGGTCACATGAAGGGCTCGTTCACGGGCGCCTACGCAGACAAGAAGGGCCTCTTCGAGGAGGCGTCGGGCGGCACGCTGTTCCTCGAC